>NZ_FOIB01000007.1:300000-432705 GCF_900111765.1 Myxococcus fulvus | reverse complement strand
TCCTCGAACAGGTCGCTGTTGTAGTTCAGCACCACCGCCACTCCGTCCGGACCCTCTCCCACGAGCAACGAGAAGTCGAACTTCGACGTCTTCGTGTCCGCCTCCAAGCCCCTCAGCACCAGCCCCTTCCCCAGCTTCACCTCCACCCCTGGCGTGTTCTGCAACGTCAGGCTCACCTGGAACAGCGGACTGCGGCTCATGTCCCTCTGCGGCAGCAGCTCCTCCACCAGCTTCTCGAACGGCACGTCCTGGTGCGCGTACGCACCCAACGTCACCTCCTTCGCCCTCCTCACCAGCTCCCCGAACGTCTCCCCCTCCTCCACCCTCCCCCTGAGCACCAGCGTGTTCGCGAAGTACCCGATCAGCCCTTCCGTCTCCGCGTGCGTACGCCCTGCAATCGGGAACCCCACCACCACTTCCCGCTGCCCCGCGTACCTCGCCAGCACCACCTGGTACGCGCTCAGCAGCACCATGAAGGGCGTCACCCCTTCACGACGACTCACCTCCTCCACCTTCCTCCACAGCTCCTTCTCCCACCGCCGCTCCAACACCGCCCCACGGAAGCTCTGCGCCGCTGGCCTCGGCTTGTCCGTCACCAACTCCAGAGTCTTTGGCGCCCCTTCCAACTGCTTGCGCCAGTACTCCACCTGCTGCTCCAGCACTTCCCCCTGCAACCATCCCCGCTGCCACTCCGCATAGTCCCCGTACTGCACCGGCAGCTCGCCCAACGGCGACGGCTTCCCCTCCGCATACGCCCCATAGAGCGCCGCCACCTCCCTCACCAACAGCCCCGTCGACCAGCCGTCCGACACGATGTGGTGCATCACCACCACCAACACGTGCTCCTCTTCAGACAACTTCAGCAGCGTCGCCCGCAGCAGCGGCCCTCGCGCCAGGTCGAACGGGAGCAACACCTCCTGCTCCACATGACGACGCGCCTCGGCCTCACGAGCGGCCTCCGGGAGCCCATCCAACTGGACCACGCGCAGAGGCACCTCGACTTCGGACGAGACCCTCTGCACGGCCACCCCGTTCTCACTCCGGAACGTGGTGCGCAGGGCCTCATGACGGCGGACGAGCTCCTGGAACGTCCTCGCCAAGGCCTCGGTGTCCAGCGGACCGCTCATCCGCACGGCACCCGGCATGTTGTACGAAGCGCTGCCGGGCTCCAACTGGTCCAGGAACCACAGACGCTGCTGAGCGAAGGAGAGCCGCGCCGGCTGGCGCTTGCCCTCACGAGGCTTCAACGGAGGCACCGCCAACGACGCCCCCGCTCGAATCAACCGATCCACGCGCACCGCGAGCGACGCCACGGTGGGCGACACGAACAGCTCCCGCAGCGGGACCTCCAGACTGAACGCGCTCCGAATCCGCGAGATGGCTCGCGTCGCCAGCAGCGAGTGTCCTCCCAGCTCGAAGAAGTGGCTGTGAATCCCCACCCTGTCGAGCCCCAGCACCTCCGCGAAGATCCCCGCCAGCAACTGCTCCGTCGCGGTACCCGGCGCAACGAAGTCCGCTCCCGCCGTGGCCCCTAGCACCACCGCGGGCAGCGCCTTGCGATTCACCTTGCCACTCGGCGTCAGCGGCAACGCCTCCAACGCAATCAGCGCGGAGGGGACCATGTACTCGGGCAACCGGCCGACCAGATGCGCACGGAGCACCGTGGGGTCGGGCCGCCCGGGATGCTCACGCGAGGGCACCACGTACGCCACGAGCCTCGCACCCGCTGCGCCCTCGTCACGCACCACCGCCACCGCATCCCCGACCGAGGGATGCGCGCGCAGCACGGACTCGATTTCCCCCAGCTCGATGCGGAAGCCACGCAGCTTCACCTGGAAGTCGAGGCGGCCGAGGAACGCGAGCTCACCATCGGGGAGCCAGCGCACCTTGTCTCCCGTGCGGTACATGCGCGCGCCCGGAACAGTGCTGAAGGGATTGGGAACGAACCGCTCCGCTGTCAGCGCTGGACGTTCCAGATAGCCACGGCCCACACCCTCCCCCGCCAGGAACAGCTCCCCGGGCACACCCACGGGGACAGGCCGGAGGTTCACGTCCAGGACATACGCCCGGACATTCGCCAGCGGCGCTCCGAGCGAAGGCCGCGCAGCTCCACGCACGGCGCGCACCGTGGAGTCCACCGTGCACTCGGTGGGCCCATAGACGTTGAACGCGGTGATGCGCGGGTGGATGGAGAGCTGCTCCCAGAGCGCCTCGTCCACCGCCTCGCCACCCACGAGGACTCGCAGCTCGCGACGGGACGCCAGCCCCTCACCGAGCAGCAGGCGCAGGTGGGACGGTGCACAGTCGAGCACGTCGACGCGGTGTCGCTCCACCCACTCCACCAGGAGGGCCGCGTCCTGGCGAGCGGCCTGCGGCACCACGCACAAGGTGTGTCCATCCGAGACTTGTACGAGCTGCTGGACGGACGCGTCGAAGGCCAGCGGCGCGCTGACGCTGAAGCGCAGCGGACCGTTCAACCCCACGAGGACCGTGGACGCGAGCGCCGCGCGCAGGTTCATCACCGACGCGTGCTGAATCATCACGCCCTTCGGCTGGCCCGTGCTGCCCGACGTGTAGATGACGTAGGCCAGATGCTCCGGAAGCGAGACACGCGGCGGCGCGGTGTCCGACTCCGCGGCGAGCGCCTCCACCATGGCCGGCTCATCCAGACGGATGACCTCGACACCCTGCGCCTCCACTCGCTCGACCAGCGAGCGCTGAGTGAGGACGAACGCGGCGCGCGCGTCCTGGAGCACGAAGGCCAGTCGCTCGCGAGGATGCGCCGGGTCCAGAGGGACGTAGGCACCACCCGCCTTGAGGACACCCAGCACGGCGACGACCATGTCGACGCTGCGCTCCAGGCAGAGGGCCACGCGGGACTCGGGCCCGACGCCACGAGCGCGCAGCCAACGGGCGAGCCTGTTGGCCCGGCGGTCCAGCTGCTCGAACGTGAGCGACGCCTCGTCATCCAGGACCGCCAACGCCTCGGGCGTGCGCGCGGCCTGGTCCTCGAAGCGCTCGTGCAGCGTCTGCCCGGGTGACGCGAGCACGCTCCGCCCGCTCCACTCCTCCACCCACCGCCGCCGCTCGTCCGCGCCCATCAGGTCGAGCGTGGACAAGGGCTGTTCGACCTTGCCGCGCAGCTCGGACAACAGGTGCCGGACCTGCTCGAGCATCCGCCGCACCGCGAGCGCGTCGAAGCGCGCGGCGTCATGGTTCAGCTTGAGCACCCACTCGTTCCCCGGCATGACCACCAGGGAGATGGGGTGGTGGTCCGCCTCCACCGCCATGGGATTGCGCACCACGAGGTCCTCGGACGGCGTGGAGAGCCCCGCCTCCATCGGATAGTTCTCGTAGGTGAACAGCGTCTCGAACAACGGCTCGCCCGAGGGCACCTCGCTCCAGCGACGCACGTCGACCAGCGGGGTCGACTCGTACTGGCGGGCCTCCTGCATCCATCCCTGGAGTTCCCTCAACCATGTGCCCACCCTCGCCTCGGAGGGCATCCGCACCCGCACGGGGATGGAGTTGATGAACAACCCCACCATGCTCTCGAAGTCCGTCAGCTCCGCGGGACGTCCGGCGACGGTGGCTCCGAAGACCACGTCGTCCCGACCGCTGTAGCGCCCCAACACCACGGCCCAGGCCCCTTGGACCAGGGTGCTCTGGGTGATGCCCTGCTGCCTCGCGAAGGCCACGAGGGACGCGGTCTCCTCGGCACCGAGCCGCAGCTCCTGTCCACCCCGTCCCGCCAGGCCCCGCGCCGCCCCAGCGACATCCACGCGCGTGGGCTCCGAGTACCCCACGAGCGCCTTGCTCCAGAACTCCTTCGCGGCGCTCGGGTCCTGTCGCTCCAGCCACGCGATGAAGTCACGATACGGCCGGACCTCTCCTCGCGGCGGCGTCACGCCGCGCCGAAGCGCCTCGTACCGGGTGAACACATCTTGCGTCACCAACTGCGTGGACCAGCCATCCAGCAAGAGGTGCGAGAAGCTGAACACCACGCGCCAGACCCGCTCGTCCGTCCGCAAGAGCCCCAGCCGGAACAGCGGCGCGACGGAGAGCTCCACGCCGCGGCGACGGTCCTCCTCCAGGAACGCCGACACCCGCGCCTCCACCTCGTCCCGAGGCACCGCGCGCCAGTCCTCGACCTGGACCGGGGGCTCCACGTCACGCATCACCGCTTGCAGCGGCGCGTCCAGCCCGTCCCAGTAGAACGCCGTCCGGAGGATGGAGAAGCGACGCGCCGCCTGTCGCCACGCCTCCGTCAGCGCCTTCACGTCGAGCGAGCCCTCCAGCTCGAACGCCATCTGGTTGAAGTAGGGCTGGGCCTCTTCATCCTGGAGGATGTGGAACAGGATGCCCTGCTGCAACGGAGACAGCGGATACAGGTCCTCCACGTCGCGCAGGCGCAGGCCCTTCGAGGCCATCCGGTCCGCGAGCCCCTCCAGCGCGCCCTGTCCCAGCTTCGCCAGCGGGAAGTCCGACGGCGACAGTCCGCGCGGGTCCTCCGACGTCGCATGCGCGATGAGCTCACGCAGGGAGGAGATCAGCCCGTGAGCCAGCTTCTCCACCGTCCCGGTCGCATGAATCCCCGGGCCATGGGTGAACATCAGCCGCATCCGGCCGCCGCTGACGATGCAGTCCACGTCGAGCAGGTGCTCGCGCACGCCCTCGGGCGCACGCGTGGGCCCCACCGAGCCCTCGGACATCCGCAGCGGCGCCGTGGCCGGCAGCACGTTGTCGAACTGTCCCAGGTAGTTGAACCCCACCTCCGGCGCGGGCAGCGCACGCAGGCGCTCACGCAGCGCCGGGTCCGGTGACAGGTAGCGCAGCACGCCGAAGCCCACGCCCTTGGACGGGATGCGCCGCATCGCCTCCTTCGCGGCGCGAATCCACGCTCCGGGCCCCTCCCCCGTCGCCTCCACCAACACCGGGAACATGCTGGTGAACCAACCCACCGTGCGCGAGAGGTCCACCTCGCCGAAGACGTTCTCGCGCCCGTGGCCCTCCATGTCCACCCGCACGCACGACGCCCCCGTCCACCGACGCAGCACGTGGGCGAGCGCCGCCAGCAACAGCTCGTCCGGCTTCGCGCGCAACGCCTTCGCCACGTCCTGGAGCAGCAACTGCGTCTCCGCGGGCTCCAGCGACACCTCCACCACCTTCGACGCGCCCTCCGTGTTCGCGGGGCCGCCCTCCACCTCACGCGGCAACGCGCCCACCCGCTCCCACGGCAGCCCGAGCCAGAAGGCCGCCTCCTCCTGTGCCGCGGGGGTCCTCGCGTGCTCCACCAGACGTGACGCCCAGGACTGATAGGACACCGTCTTCGCGGGGAGCTTCACGGGCTCGTCCGCGCGGAGCCGCTGGTAGCTCGACAGCAGGTCCTCCACCAGCACGCGCCAGGAGACGGCATCCACCGCGAGGTGGTGGATGACGATCAACAACTCCTGCGGCACGTCCGGGCCCGACTCGAACAGCACGGCGCGCGCGACCTCGCCCGTGGAGAGCGTCAGGCTCGCCTGGGCCCGCGCGGCGTGAGCGACCAACTCGGCCTCCCGCGCCTCGGACCTGCTGAGGTCCACCGTCTCCAGGGGCAGGACGCCTTCCAGGCCCATCAACTCCTGCCGCCAGCCGCCCTGCGCGTCCCTCGTGAAGCGCAGACGCAGGGCATCGTGGTGCTCACGCACGAGCTGGAGGGCGCGGTCCAGGTGCTCCGGAACCATCCGCTCGCGCAGCGTGAGGCGCAGGGCCTGATTGAAGTGGTGCACTCCCGAGCGCTCGTGCTCGAAGAACCCGTGCTGGATGGGCGTCAGCGCCACCGGTCCCGTCACGGGCCCCTGGGCGATGACCTCCCGCGGAGCCTCGGAGACCACCGCCGCGAGCCGCGCCACGGTCGGGTTCTCGAAGAGCTGCTTCGCGCGCAGATGCAGTCCCGCCTGCGCCGCGCGGGAGATGACCTGGATGCCGAGGATGGAGTCTCCGCCCAGCTCGAAGAAGTCGTCGTGCACGCTCACCCGGGGGCGACCCAGCACCTGGGCCCAGATGGCCGCGAGCGCCTCCTCCTTCGCGTCGCGGGGCGCGACCTCGTCGGTGCGCTCCACCACCGTGAGCTCCGGCGCCGGCAGGTTGCGGCGATCCACCTTGCCGCTGCTCGTCCGGGGGAGCTCTTCCATCGCGACGAAGGCCGCGGGCACCATGTACTCGGGCAACTGCTCCAGCAGGAACTCGCGCAGCACGGCGGGCTCGCGTCCCCGCTCGCCCGAGGACACCACGTACGCCACGAGCCTCGGCGCCGAACCCGCGTCCTCGCGCAGGAGGACCAGGGCGTCACGAACCTCGGGGTGCCGGCAGAGCGTGGCCTCGATTTCGCCCAGCTCGATGCGGAAGCCGCGCAGCTTCACCTGGAAGTCGATGCGCCCGAGGAACCGGAGCTCGCCGTTCGGGAGCCAGTGCACCTTGTCCCCCGTGCGGTACATGCGGTC
The DNA here is from genome assembly GCF_900111765.1 of Myxococcus fulvus. Next base: position 426,220 of record NZ_FOIB01000007.1, on the reverse strand, counting down.
GCCCGGGATGGTGCTGAAGGGATTGGGGAGGAAGCGCTCCGCGGTCAGCGCGGGGCGTCCCAGATAGCCACGCCCCACGCCCTCGCCCGCGATGAACAGCTCTCCAGCGACACCCACGGGGGCGAGCTGGAGGTTCGCGTCCAGGACGTACGCCCGCACGTTCGCCAGCGGCGGGCCGAGCGAGGGCCCCGACGTGCCGCGCACGAAACGCACCGTCGCCTCCACCGTGCACTCGGTGGGACCGTAGACGTTGACGGCGGTGATGCGTGGATGCGCGGCGATGCGCGCCCAGAGCGTGTCGTCCGTCGCCTCGCCTCCGAAGAGGATGCGCAGCGGTCGATGCGCGCCCAGCCCCTCATCGAGGAGCACGCGCAGATGGGAAGGCGTGCCGTCGAACACGTCGACGCGGTGTCGCTCCACCCACTCCACCAGGAGGGCCGCGTCCTGGCGGACGGTCTGCGACACCACGCACAGGGCGTGGCCGTCGGTGATGTGGACGAGCTGCTGGACGGACATGTCGAACGCCAGCGGCGAGTTGAGGCTGAAGCGCAGCGGGCCGCTCAGTCCAGAGAACACCTTGGACGCGAGCGCCGCGCGCAGGTTCATCACGGAGGCGTGCTGAATCATCACGCCCTTCGGCTGCCCCGTGCTGCCCGACGTGTAGATGATGTAGGCCAGGTGCTCCGGGAGCGAGACACGCGGCGGCGCGGTGTCCGGCTCCGCGGCGAGCGCCTCCACCATGCCCGGGTCATCCAGGCAGATGACCTGGGCGCCCTGGCTCCGCGGTCGCTCGGCCAGCGAGCGCTGCGAGAGGACGAACGAGGCGCCCGCGTCCTGGACCACGAAGCCCAGTCGCTCCGGTGGATGGGCCGGATCCAGGGGGACGTACGCACCGCCCGACTTGAGGACGCCGAAGAGGGCGACCACCATGTCGACGCTGCGCTCCAGGCAGAGCGCGACGCGGGACTCGGGCCCGACGCCGCGAGCGCGCAGCCAATGCGCGAGCCTGTTCGCCCGACGGTCGAGCTGCCTGAAGGTGAGCGACGTCTCGTCGTCGAGGACGGCCAGGGCCTCGGGCGTGCGCGCGGCCTGGTCCTCGAAGCGCTCGTGCAGCGCGCCCTCCCACGGGAGCTCCCGCTCCGTGTCGTTCCAGCGCACCAGGAGCAGCTCCCGCTCCGCGGCGGACAACAGGGACAGCTCGCCCAGGCGACTCTCGGGCCGCGCCGCCAGGGTCTCCATCACGAGGACCATGCGGTCCAGCTGCGCCTCCGCGAACTCCCGCGTGAATCGGCTCCGGTCATAGCGGAAGTGCAGCGGCAGCCGCGCCTCCGGCGACGACGTCAGCGTCAGGCCGAAGTGGTCCTCCTCCTTCGACTGGACGCGGTGGACCTCCAGCGCGCGCGAGGCCGACGTGAGCGCGGAGTCCAGGGGGTAGTTCTCGAAGACGACCAGCGTGTCGAACAGCGCGGTCCCCGCGGGGACTTCGCTCCAGCGCTGCACCTTCACCAGGGGCGCGTGCTCGTGCTGACGCGCGTCCACCTGCAGCTCCTGGATGCGGCGCAGCCAGGTGGTCCACGTGAGGTCTCCCGACCAGCGCACGCGCACCGGCTGGGTGTTGATGAACAGCCCGACCATCTCCTCCACGCCCGCCAGGTCCGGAGGCCGGCCGGAGACGGTGGTGCCGAACACCACGTCCTCGGAGCCCGACAGCCGCCCGAGCACCAGGGCCCACGCGCCCTGCACCACGGTGCTCATCGTGATTCCGTGTCGACGCGTGAAGGCGTTGAGCGCGGCCGTGGTCTGCTCCGACAGGTGGCGGATGAGCGTGGCCCGGCCCTCACCTTCGCCGACGCCCGCGCCCGTCAAAGTGGGCTCGTGGAACCCCGCCAGCTCCCGGCGCCAGAAGTCCTCCGAGGTCTTCAGGTCATGCTCGGCCAGCCATCCCAGGTAGTCACCGAAGGGACGCGGCGGCGCGAGCCTCGGAGCACGGCCGGAGACCGTCCCCTCGTACAGCGTGAAGAAGTCCTTCACCACCAACGGCACGGACCAGCCATCCAGCACCAGGTGCGAGTGGCTGAAGACGAAGCGGTACACCCGGTCCGCGGCGCGCAGGAGCGTCAGGCGGATCAGCGGCGCCTGGGAGAGGTCGAAGCCCTCCTCACGGTCCTTCGCCAGGAAGGTCTCCAGCCGCGCCTCGAAGGCCTCCGGGGACAGGTCCCGCCAGTCCTCCTCGCGCAGGGGGAGGTCCACCTCGCGCAGCACGACCTGGACCGGCTCGTCCACATCGTCCCAGACGAGCGCGGTGCGCAACACGGGATGCGCCGCCACCACGCCCCGCCACGCGGCGGCGAAGGCCTCCACGTCCAGCGCGCCTCGCAGCTCACAGACGAGCTGGTTGAAGTAAAGGCCCTTGCCGGGCTCGGAGATGGCGTGGAAGAGCATGCCGCCCTGGAGGGGCGACAGCGGGTACAGGTCCTCGATGTTGTCGCTCATCGCGTCTTCTTTCCGAACCGCGCCGCCAGCTTGTCGAGTTGCGACTGCTTCACCTTCGCGAGGGGGAAGTCGGACGGCGAATGCCCGCCCGCGTCCGGAGCGCTCGAGGCCTGGATCAACGCCACCAGCCGCGCCACGAAGTCGTCCGCCACTCGCGCCACCGTCTCACGACGATGCACCGCCTCACTGAAGGTCCACGTCACCTCCAGCCGGCCCTCGCGCACCACGCTCGTCACATCCAACAAGTACGGCCGACGTGAGCTCGCCGCGCGCTGCCGCAAGCCCTCGCTCTCCGGTGCGAGCGTGAAGGGCCCCTCCGCGCCGACGAGGCCGTCCACCTGTCCCAGGTGATTGAAGCCGACCTCCGCCCGGGGAAGCTCCGCCAGCGCGGCGTCCCGCGCCACGTAGCGCAGGAGCCCCCAGCCCATGCCCTGCGTCGGCACCGCGCGCAGCGACTCCTTCACGCCGCGCAGCGCCTCACCGGGCCCTCGCGCCTCACGCACGTCCAGCAGCGCGGGGAAGAAGCGCGTGAACCAGCCCACCGTTCGCGACACGTCCACGCCCGGGAGCACCTCCTCGCGACCATGGCCCTCCACGTCGACCAGCGCGATGCCCCGCTCCGTCCACGCGGACAACGCCTGCGCCAGGGCCGTGAGCAACGGGTCCTGGGGCTGCGTGTGCCAGGCCTTCGGCACGTCGTGCAGGAGCGCCTTCGTCTGCTCCGCATCCAGCGCCACCTGCACCGTGCGCGCCGTGGCCTCGGTGTTGCCGCCCTCCTGGAAGTCCCGAGGCAGCCGCGCCACCTCGGACCACGGACGCTCGCGCCACCACGTGCGCTCCGAGGCCAGCTTCTCCGAGGCCGCGAGCGACTCCAGGCCTCGCGCCCAGGCCTGGTACGAGGTCGTCTTCGGGGGCAGTCGCACCGGCGCGCCCTCGGCGAGTCGGGCATACGCCGTGGCCAGGTCCTCCACCAGGATGCGCCACGACACCGCGTCCACCGCGAGGTGGTGGACCGCCAGCAACAGTCGCACGGGCTGGCCATCCCCGGGCTCCAGCAGCGCGGCGCGAACCATGGCGCCGTCCAACGAGAGCGACTGCTGCAGCGCCATCGCCCGCTGCTCCAGCGTGCTCGCCAGGGCCTCGCGCGGCACGTCGGACAGGTCCACGCGCTCCAGCGGGATGGGCGCCCCGGGCGCCTCGGACGTCTGATGCCAGCCGTCCGCCGTCCTGGCGTAGCGCAGACGGAGCGCGTCGTGGTGCTCCATCACGTGCGCCAGGGCCCGCTCCAGCAGCGCCGCGTCCATCGGCGTGCGCGACTGGAACATCAGCGACATGTTCCAGTGGTCGGGGTCCTGCAGCTCCAGCTCGAAGAACCAGCGCTGGATGGGCGTGAGGGCCACGGGGCCCACCACGGGCCCCTGCTCGGCCTGCACCGTGAGCCGCGTCCCCGCCACCGCGGCGAGTCTGGCCACCGTGGGGTTCTGGAAGAGCTGCTTCGGTGACAGCTCCAGCCCGGCGGCGCGCGCCCGCGTGACGATCTGCAAGCCGAGGATGGAGTCGCCTCCCAGCTCGAAGAAGTCGTCGTGGATTCCGACGCGGTCCACGTTGAGCACTTCCTTCCACAGCGCCGCGAGCCGCTCCTCCACCTCGGTGCGCGGCCCCGTGGACGACGTGCTCGTCGACTTCGTCACCTGGGACTCGGGCACGGGCAGCGCGCGCGCGTCCACCTTGCCGTGCCGCGTGCGCGGCAGCGACGCGAGCGTCACGTACGTCGACGGCACCATGTAGGGCGGCAGCCGCGAGAGCAGCCAGGACTTCAGCGCGCCCGAGGACACGGCCTCTCCCGGCTCGGAGGCCGAGGCCACCACGTAGGCCACCAGTCGCTTGGGACCCCCATCCGCTCGCGCGACCACCGCGGCCTCGCGGACCTCCGGGTTCGCGAGCAGCGCCGCCTCGACCTCACCGGGCTCGATGCGGAAGCCGCGCACCTTCACCTGCGAGTCCGCGCGCCCCAGGAACTCCAGCGTCCCGTCCCGGCGCCAGCGCGCCACGTCGCCGGTGCGGTACATGCGCGCTCCGGGGCGCGCGTCGAACGGGTCCACTCCGAAGCGCTCGGCGGTGAGCTCGGGCTGACCGAGGTAGCCTCGCGCGACACCACCGCCGCCGACGTACACCTCGCCCGGTGCGCCGGGCAACGCGAGCCCTCGCCGCGAGTCGAGCAGGTACACCCTCGCGCCCGGCACCGCGCGGCCGATGGGCACGCTGCCCTGCTCGTCCTTCTGGACCCGGTGCACCGTGCTCCAGATGGTCGCCTCGGTGGGACCGTACTCGTTGAACAGCGGCACCGTGGGCAGGGCTTCATGGTGCGCCTGCGCCAGCTCCACCGCGCACGCCTCACCGCCCACGCTCACCGCGCGCAGGCCCGACAGTCCTCCCGCGGGCGCCGCCGCGAGAACCTGTGCATAGAGCGCCGGCACGGAGATGAGGTGCGTCACATGCGCCCTCGCCACCAGCTCCGCCAGCTTCCTCGGGTCCTCGCGCTCCTCCACGTCGGGGTAGCGCAGCGTGCCGCCCTCGAAGAGCGACCAGAACAGGCCCGCCAGCGAGGCATCGAAGGTGAACGGCGCCAGGGACAACACGACGCCCGGAGCCCCGTACACCGCCTGCCGGGCCCGCGTGGCGGACACCAGCTGGCGATGCTCGATGACCACGCCGCGCGGCCGCCCCGTCGAACCCGACGTGTAGACGACGCACGCCGCGTGATGCGGCTCGGGCAGCGGAGGCAACGCGCCGACGGTCTCCGGCAGTGACTCCACCGTCACCACCGACAGGCCCTCGCGCTCGGGCACCCGCGCACGCCAGGCGCCCGACGTCACCACCACGGCGGCCTTCGTGTCCTCGAGGATGCGCGAGAGCCGCTCCGCGGGATGCTCCAGGTCCAGCACCACCACCGCCGCTCCGGCGCGCAGCACGCCGAGCATCGCGGCCACCACGTCCGTGGGCTGCGCCAACGCGAGCGCCACCACCGCGCCCTGCCCCGCCCCCAGCGCGCTCAGCGCCGAGGCCAGTCGCGAGGAGCGCGACTCCACCTCCCGGTACGTGAGCCGGCGCGAGTCGTCCTCCACCGCCACGGCCTCCGGAGCACTCGCGGCCCGCGCCGCGAAGCGCGACGACACCGTCTCTCCCGCCACGGGCTCCGGCAGGGGCGTCGGCCCCCACTCCTCCAGGAGCCGATGACGCTCGGCCTCGGACAGGAGGCTGAGCTGGGAGACCCGCTGCTCGGGACGCGCGGCCAGCTGCTCCAGCAGCCGCACCAGGTGCCCGGAGAGGCGGCGGATGGTCTCCGCGTCGAACAGGTCGGTGTTGTACTCGATGCCTCCGGACAGGCCGTCCTTGGACTCCACCAGCTCCAGCGTGAGGTCCAGCTTGGTGAAGCCGGTGTGGACCACCTGGCTGCCCAGGCGCAGGCCCGCCATGGACAGCTCGATGGGCGGCGTGTTGTGCAGCACCAACATCGTCTGGAAGATGGGCGTGTGGCTCAGGTCGCGAGCCACGTGCAGCGCGTCGACCAGCTTCTCGAACGGCACCTCCTGGTGCCCGAAGCCACCGAGCGCCGCGCGACGCACCCGCCCGATGACCTCCGTCAGCGTGGGGTCACCCGAAAGGTCCGCGCGCAGGGCGATGGAGTTGATGAAGCAGCCGATGAGCGGCTCCACCTCCGGCCGGTTGCGGCCCGCCACCGGCGTGCCCACCGCGAAGTCGTCCTGCCCCGAGTACGCATGGAGCAGCGTCTGCCACGCGGCCATCAACACCATGAACGGCGTGGCGCCCTCGCGTCGGCCCATGGACGTCAGGGACTCGGTGAGCGCCCGGGGGATGCTGAGCGCGTGACGCGCACCCGGGTACGTCTGCACGGGAGGACGCGGGCGGTCCGTCGGCAGGCGCAGCACGGGCACGTCCGCGAGGACGTCACGCCACCAGGCCTGCTCGGCCGCGAGCTCCGGGCCTCGCATCCATTCGAGCTGCCAGGCCGCGTAGTCCGCGTACTGCACCGGCAGCGTGGGCAACGTGGCCTGCTTGCCCTCGATGTTCGCCGCGTACAGCGTGGCCAGTTCGTGGAACAACACCCCCGAGGACCACCCGTCCGAGACGATGTGGTGCATCACGATGAGCAGCACGTGCTCCTGCTCGTGGACGCGCAGCAGCGACGTGCGGAACAGCGGCCCCTGCTCCAGGTCGAACGGCTTGCGCGCCTCGGCCCTGGCCCAGGCCTCCACCGACACGCCCTCTTCGAGGGTTCCGAGCGGAAGAGGCAGCGGGCCCGGCGGAGTGATGTGCTGCACCGCGCCCGAGTCGGACATGGAGAAGGTGGTCCGGAGCGCCTCGTGGCGACGGACGACCTCCTCCAGGGCTCGCTGGAGCGCGGCCGCGTCGACCGGGCCGCTCAGCGACAGCATCACCGAGTTGTTGTACGCGACGTTCCCCGGCTCCAGGCGGTCCAGGTACCAGAGGCGCTGCTGCGCGAACGAGAGCGCCAACGGCTGCTCGCGCGAGATGCGCGGGACGGGCGGCGGGCCCTCGCGCTTCGCCGGCGCCGAGGACTGCGAGGCGACACGGGGAGGCTTCGGTCGACGCGAAGGCACCCGGACGGGCGCCAGCAGCTCCAACGTCCCATCCAGGCGACGGCGCGCCCTGCGTCCCAGGGAGAAGCCAGTGACGGCTCCGGAGAGCACCCGCAGCGCGGAGGTCGCGGATGCGTTCCAGAGCCCCCGAGGCGCGCGGTCGCCCGTGACGGCCAGCTCACCCACGACACCCACCGGCACGGGGCGGCCCCGCGCATCGACCACCTCCCAGCCGGAGTCCTCCGTTGCTCCCGAGCGAATCCAGGCGCCCACGCCGAGCAGCGGGTCACGCCTGGACACCTGCGCGGAGAGCACGGGCGCCAGCGCGGCGGTGATGTCCTCCTTCGCCTCCTCGACCAGGACATGACGGACCGGGCCCAGGGCCTCGGAGGCGTCCGGCAGCTCCGCCAACGCACGCGCCAGCGACGCCGTGACATGCAGGTGCGTCGCCTTCGTCTGCCGCACCAGCGACAGCAGCGACGCCGCGGCCCCCGGTCCCTCCTGGATGGCCATGCCCGGAATCGCGGCGGAGGGTCTCGGTGAATACCGACGCCGCAACGTGTTCAGGTGCACGAGTCCTTCGAGCGTCGCCTCCACCTCGACGCCGAAGTCCACTAGGCACGCGACCTCGTCCACGTCGAGCTTCCTCACCCGCTCCACCACCGGCCCGCACGTGTCCGGGGTGCCGAACAGGCCGCCCTCCTCCACGTAGCGCGTGAGCCCGTGCTCCAGCAGGGCATCCACGTCCGCGTTCGTCAGCGTGCGCATGTCCCCCTTCATCCCGAGGCTGGACGCGAAGGCCTGGAGGATGTCCACCGAGCTGCGGAAGTAATCGAGCAACGGCTTGCGCACGCGGCGACGGACCTCGGCCTCGTCCGTCCCCAGGTAGGCGTGCATCATGAGGCTCACGTGGCCCCGGCCCGGGTGGCCGTGCTGCCGCCACGCCTCGCGGTAGAGCGCCACCTTCGAGGCCAGGTCCTCCAGGTTCTGCCCCATCAGGTTCGTGAGGACGTACGCCCCCAGCTCGCCCGCCATGCGGAACGTGTCCGGGCTCCCCGCCGCCGTGAGCCAGAAGGGCAGCTCCTTCTGCACCGGACGCGGGCGCAGGAACACCTCCACCTCGTCCCCCGTGCCGTTTCGTCGGAGCACCGAGCCGCCACGCCACAGCGTGCGCACCTCCTCGATGCCCTTGAACATGACCTCCTTGCGCTTCGCGTAGCGGTCCGGCGCGAAGACGAAGTCGTTCGCGTGCCAGCCCGAGGCGAAGGACACACCCACGCGGCCGTTGGACAGGTTGTCCAGGACGGACCACTCCTCGGCGACGAGGACGGGGTCATGCAGCGGCAACACCACGCTGCCCGCGCGGATGCCCAGTCGCTCCGTCACCGTGGCCACGCCCGCGCCCACCACCGCGGGTCTCGGGTACAGGCCGCCGAAGGAGTGGAAGTGCCGCTCCGGCGTCCACATCGCGGAGAAGCCATGCGTGTCCGCGTACTTCGCGCCCTCCAGCAACAGCCGGTACTTGCGGCCTGCCAGCGAGTCCTCGTCGTTGGCGAAGAAGGACAGGCTGAAGTCCGGGCCGGGCCGCTCTCCCGCGGACCGCGCCGACGAGAACACCAGGCGCGCCCGCTCCGACGGCAGCACCACGCGCAGGCCCCGCGTCAGCGCCCACAACAGCTCCAGGCCCGTCCCCGGTGAGCCCGTCTCCTCCGCCGCGAGCCACGTCCCCTCCCCGGCCACGCCGTCCCCATCGAGACGTCGGAACAGCGCGTCCACCGTCCGCACCGTGTGCACGGCGCGCAGCCGCTCGCCCGAGGGCGCGACGAGCGTCTCCAGGCAGACCATCGTCTCCGGAGGCATCCGCGACGGCAGCACCGGGAAGAGCTTGAAGGCGCGCGGCATGTCGAGCTGCGAGGACATCCGGACCCGGATGACACGGCTCGGGTCCAACGGGACGCTCGACTGCAACCGCTCGTGCGTCAGCAACACCGGCGGCGGGCCTCCCTCGGGCGCCAGCGCGGACAGCTCCTTGAGCTGCGGCACGCCGAGGAGCACGTACGCGCCTCCCGCCTCCATCACCGCCCAGAGCGCCACCACGCGCTCCACCGACGGCTCCAGGCAGAGGGCCACCAGCACCTCGGGCTTCACGCCCTTCGCGCGCAGCTCCGACGCCAATCGCTTCGCCTCCGAGCGCAGCTCCCGCCATGTGACGTCCGCGCCGCCCTCCACCGACAACGCCACGCGGTCGAGCGCCTCCGAGGACCGGGCATCCAACAGCGCCGCGAGCGTGTGCGGCTCCTCCAGCGCGGGTGCAAGGGGCTTCGGTGCCACGTGCTCCAGCGGGAGCGAGGAGAGCCGCTGCTCGGGGTCCTCCACCGCCGCCGTCAGCAGCGACGTCCAGTGCGCGACGAGCCGCGCCATCGTCTCCGGCGCGAAGCGCTCCGACGCGTAGTCGAGCGTGCCGGTGAAGCCGCCCGCGTCCTCGCCCATCGACACCGACAGCGGCGACAACACGTTGCCGAACTGCGCCGGCCCGTCCTCCACCTCGACGATCCGCATGCGCAAGCCCGGCAGCTCCAGGTTCGCGTCGAAGCGGGGGTGCAGGATGAAGAGCGTGTCGAAGACGCGCTCACGTCCCGGGTTGCGTGAAGGCTCCACCTCGCGGATGAGGTGCTCGTAGGGCACATCCGGCTGCGAGTACGCCTCCACCACCACGTCCCGCACCCGGCCGATGAGCTCGCGGAACGTCGGGTCGCCCGACAGGTCCGTGCGCAGCGGCACCGCGTGCGCCACGTAGCCGATGAGCGGCTCGAGCTCCGGGCGGCTCCGATTGCCGATGGGTGTCCCCACCACGATGTCTTCGCGCCCCGCCCAGCGGGCCAGCAACACCTTCCACGAAGCGAGCAGCACCATGAACGAGGTGACGCCCTCACGCTTCGCCAGCGCATGCACCGCGCCCGTCAGCGCCTCGGGGAAGCCGACGTTCCTGCGCCGACCACTCAGCGCGGGGCCGTCGGTGGGAGGCAGGTCCACGGGCAGCTCCAGCGGCCCGGGCAGCTCCACCAGTCGCTCGCGCCACGCCTGCGTCTGCTCCGCGAACGCGCCCGACAGCAGCGCCTTCTGCTGCCAGGCCGCGTAGTCGATGTACTGGATGGACAGCGCGGGCAGTGGCGCGGACTCACCGCGCTGGAAGGCGCCGTAGAAGGCCCCCAGCTCGCCGCCAATCACCACCAGGGACCACGTGTCACACACCACGTGATGGACCGAGACGACCAGGACGTACTCACGCTCCTCCAGCTCGATCAACCGGGCGCGAACCACGGGCCCCTGGGCGAGGTCGAACGGCCGGGCCATCTCCTCGTAGACCCGCTCACGCCACTGCGTCTCGCGCGCCTGTGGGGAGAGCGCCTTCAACGAGTCCACGACGAGGGGAACCCGGGGCTCGGCGGAGACGCGCTGCACCGTGCGCCCGCCGATGAGGGGATACGTCGTGCGCAGGGCTTCGTGCCTCTGCGCGATGGCCTCCAGGGAGCGCTTCAACAGCGCCACGTCGAGCACACCGGACAGTCGCAACGTCGCCGACATGTTCAGCGCGGGGTTGCCGGGGAGCGCCTGCTCCAGCGCGCAGACGCGCTCCTGCACCACGGACAGCGGCAGCTCGCCATCGCGGGGAATGGGGACGAGCGGAGGAAGCACGCCCGCCTTCCCCGCCACGCTCTCCGTCCCCATCCGCGCCTGGATGCGCGCGGCCACGCCCGCGACGGTGGGCGCCTCGAACAAGTCACTGAGCGGGAGCTGGACCGGGAACGCCTCGCGCAGTCGCGTGAGCATCTGCGCCGCCATCAGCGAGTTGCCACCCAGCTCCAGGAAGTCGTCATGGATGCCGAAGTCGGCGCGGCCCAACCGCTCGCGCCAGATGGCGAGCACGCCGCGCTCCACCTCGGTGCGCGGCCCGACCTTGTCGCCGGGAACCGCGACGTCCTCCCGAGGGGGCTCGACGCGGACCGGCTCGGCGACGGGAACGGGCGCGACGGCTTGCGTGGCGACGGTGGCCACCGGCAACTTGGGCGCCTCCAGGGCGAAGCGCTGCCGCTGGAAGGGGTACGTCGGCAGGGACACGCGGCGTCGCCGCTCGTGCGCGTAGAACTGCTTCCAGTCCAGGGCCAGGCCGGACTCCCACAGCGCCCCCACGGCGGCCATGAGCACGCCGTGCTCGGACACCTTCATGTTCAAGCGCGGCAGCGAAGGCACCACGCGCCCCGAGGGCCCCGTGAGCGCCAGTCGCGCCAGCGCGGTGAGCGCCTGGTCCGGCCCCACCTCGAGGAACACGGCCACGCCGTCCTGCTTCAGCGTCTCCATGCCATCGGCGAAGCGCACGGGCGCGCGCATCTGGCGGGCCCAGTAGGCCGGGTCCGTCGCCTCCTCCGGACGAATCCACGTGCCCGTCACGCTGGACACATAGGGCACCCGAGGCGCCGAGAGCCGGAGGCCCGACACGACCTTCTTCAGCTCGTCCATCAGCGGCTCGACGGCCACGGAGTGGAACGCGTGGCCCGCGGGCAGCCGCATCACGGCGATGCCGCGAACGAGCAACTCCTGCTCCAGGGCCTCCACCTCCGACGTCGGCCCCGAGACGACGCAGCGCTCCGCCGCGTTCACGGCCGCCAGGGACAGCGTCCCCGTGATGAGCGGACGGATGACCTCCTCCGCGCACCCCACCGCCGTCATGCTGCCCGGAGGCATGCGGGCCATCAGCCTCCCGCGCGTCACCACCAGCGTCAGCGCGTCCTCCAACGGCAGGACGCCCGCGAGGCACGCCGCCGTGTACTCACCGAAGCTGTGTCCCAACAGCGCGTGCGCCTGGAGGCCCCACGACTCCCAGAGCTTCGCCAGCGCGTACTCCACGCAGAACAACGCGGGCAGCGACAGGCGGGGGTCCTTCAAGGCCTCACGCGCGGCGGCCTCCTCTCCCGCGCCCGGCAGCAGCACGCCCCGCAGCTCCTTCTCGAGCGAGGGCCCCAACTCCCGGAGACACGCGTCCACCGTCTCGCGGAAGCGCGGCTCCGCGCCGTACAGCTCCCGCCCCATGCCGAGCGACTGCGCGCCCTGCCCCGGCAACAGGAAGGCCACGCGACGCTCGCGGGCCGCGGCCACGTCCTCCAGGACGCGCGGAGTGTTCTTCCCGCGCAGCTTCTTGATGAGCTCCGCGCGGTCCGTCGCCACCACCGAGAGCCGGTGCTCGAAGGCACCGCGCCCCCGGTTGCGCGTGAAGGCCACGTCCGCGAGGGACACGTCCGGCGACGCGGTCTCCAGCCAGTCCGCCAGCTCGCGCAGGGATGCGGAGAGCGCCTGCTCGCTCCGGGCGGACACGGTGACGACCTGTGAGGGCCGGGTGCTCGCGGCGGAGGCCTCGCGTCGAGGCGCCTCCTCCAGCACCGCGTGCGCGTTGGTGCCACCGATGCCGAACGAGCTCACGCCCGCGCGCCGAGGCACCTCGCCCCGGGGCCAGCGCCTGCGCTCGGCGACGACCGTGAACGGGCTGTTCGCGAAGTCGATGGAGGGGTTGGGCGTCGTGAAGTGGAGCGTGGGCGGCAGCTCCTCCTCCGACAACACGAGGGCGGTCTTGATGAGGCCCACGAGCCCGGCCGCCGTGTCCAGGTGGCCGACGTTCGTCTTCACCGAGCCCAGGCCGCAGTAGCCCTTGCGGTCCGTGTCGCGACGGAACGCGCGGGTGAGCGCGGCCACCTCGATGGGGTCTCCCAGCGCCGTGCCGGTGCCGTGCGCCTCGACGTAGCCGATGTCGTCCGCCGTGAGCCCCGCGTACGCGAGCGCCTCGCCAATCGCGTCCGCCTGGCCCTCGACGCTGGGCGCCGTGTAACCGACCTTCAGGCCGCCGTCGTTGTTCAGCGCGGAGCCTCGGATGACGGCGTAGACGTGGTCCCCATCCCGGAGCGCGTCCTCCAGGGGCTTGAGCACCACCGCCGCCGCGCCGTTGCCCGGCACCGTGCCCGCGGCCTTCGCATCGAACGCACGGCAGTGCCCGTCCGGGGAGAGGATCATCCCCTCCTGGAAGAGGTAGCCCGTGCGCTGCGGCAGCGAGACGCGCACCGCGCCCGCGAGCGCGATGTCGGACTGACGCAAGAGCAGGCTCTGGCACGCCATGTGGACGGCCACGAGGCCCGTGGAGCACGCCGTGTAGACGGCGAGGCTCTCGCCGCGCAGCTTCAGCTTGAACGAGGCCTTGGTGGCCAGGTTCTCACCCGAGGTGCCCATCACCTCGTAGAGCGAGGCCGGGTCCAGCTGCCCCTGCCCCAACATGCCCATCGTGTGCAGCGACGGCCCCGCGCCCGCGTACAGGGAGATCTTCCCGGTGTAGCGCGCGGGGTCATAGGCCGCGTCCTCCAGGGCCGCGTGGGCGCACTCGAGGAACACGCGCTGCTGAGGGTCCATCCACAGCGCCTCACGAGGAGGCACGTCGAAGAAGCCCGCGTCGAACGCGTCCGCGTCCTCCAGCACGCTGGCCATCGGCACGAAGTCCGGATGACGCCGCAGCGACTCCGGCACCAGCGCGGAGACCTCCAGCTCCTCGGGCTTCAGCAGGGAGATGGACTCCACGCCGTCGAGGAGGTTGCGCCAGAAGTCCCGCACGTTCGCGGCGCCGGGGAACCGGCCCGCCATGCCGATGATCGCGATGTCGTTGCCGCTACCGCTCGTCTGGTCCTGGTCAGCCATGATCTCGGTTGTTCCTTCCGCCGCGACGCTGGAGGGCCTGACGGCGGGCCTCGGCGCGCTCCTGGTGCTTCACGGCTTGCGTCCCGGGCTCCGACTCGGAGGACAGCCTCCGAGCCAGGGCCTGGACCGTGGGGTGTTCGAAGAAGTGGGTGATGGGGACGTCACGACCGAGCGCCTCTCGCAGGCGAGCGCAAGCGCGCACCGCCGACAGCGAGCTGCCGCCCAGGTCGTCGAAGAAGTGCGCGTGGATGCTGACCGCCGGGAAGCCGAGCGTCTCCGCCCAGGCCTTGGCCAGCGTCTCCTCCAGCGGCGTGCGCGGCGCGCCCTCGTGCGGCGTCGCGCGCGTCGGCGGTGGCAGGGCCCGCGTGTCCACCTTGCCGCTGGACAGCACGGGCAGCGCCTCCAGGACGACGAAGTCCGCGGGGATCAGGTACTCCGGCAGGCGCGCCCTCAAGCTCGCGCGCACCTCACCCGGCGGTGGCATCCCCGTCTCCGGAGGCACCACGTACGCCACCAGTCGAGGCTCGCCTCCCGACGGCGGGCTCCACACGCGCACGTGAGACTGGCGCATGCCCACGAGCTCACGCAGGGCCGACTCCACCTCGCCCGGCTCGATGCGGAACCCACGCAGCTTCACCTGCGCATCCACGCGGCCGAGCAGCTCCAGGTGGCCCGAGGCACGCCAGCGCGCCACGTCTCCCGTGCGATACAGCCGCGCCCCCGGCTCATCGGCATACGGGTCCGGAACGAAGCGCTCGGCGGTCAGCTCCGGGCGCCCCAGGTAGCCGCGCGCCACCAGGGGACCGCCCACGTACAGCTCTCCCGCGACACCCGGGGGAACCGGTCGCAGGGCTTCGTCGAGGACATACGCGTCGACCTGGGGCAGCGGCCGACCGATGTCCGGCGCCCCCTCCCCGGCCCGGCACGTGGCCCAGGTGGAGCACACCGTGGCCTCGGTGGGGCCGTACGCGTTGACCATCTCCCGACCCGGCGCGAAGCGCGTCACCAGGTCCTCGGGACAAGGCTCTCCCGCGGAGATGAGCATCCGCAAGTCGGGCAACGGCGTGTCCGGCAACAGCGCGCAGGCCGACGGTGGCAGCGTCGCGTGGGTGATTCGTTGCTCACGGAGGATGCGGTGCAGGGCCTCTCCCGCGAGCACCTCGCCCGACGGCGGCAGGTGCAGCGTCGAGCCCGTCATCAGCGCCTGGAGGTACTCCGACACGGAGGCATCGAAGACCGGTGAGGCGAACTGGAGCACCCGCGCGCCAGGCCCCAGGTTGAAGCGCTGGCCCATCGCCTCCGCGAGGTGCAGGGCTCCGCGATGCGGCACCAGCACCCCCTTGGGACGCCCCGTGCTCCCGGAGGTGTAGATGAGGTACGCCGCGCCCTCCAGCGTGGGCACGGAGGGGTTCCGCTCGGCGGAGGGCTCGGCCCGCGCGTCACGCGAGCCGTACTCCTCCCAGCGCAGCGACGACACATTCGAGGGGACCTCGAGCCTCCGCATGAGTCGGTCCTGCGAGAGCAACCAGCGCGCCCCCGAGTCCTGCAACAGCCAGGAGATGCGCTCGGGAGGATGCGAGGGCTCGCACGGCATCACCACGCCGCCCGCCTTCAGCACCGCGAGGAACGCGATGACCGCCTCGGGCCCACCGCGCTCGAACAACGTCGCGACGCGCCCCTCCGGCCCGACACCCTGGAGACGCAACCGACTCGCGAGCCGGTCCGCCCATTCGTTCACCTCGCGGTACGTCCAGCTCGTGGCGCCCGCGACCAAGGCCACGGCGTCGGGCGTCTTCACGGCCCAGGCCTCGAAGGCCTCGTGCAGTCCTCGCGGCTCGGGAGCCTGGATCGCCGAGGGCCTTCGCCCCAGCGCGAGCGTGGCGCGTCGCTCCTCCTCTTCGAGCAGCGGCAGGTCCAGCACCGGCGTCTCCGGCGCGCGTGACACCGCGTCCAACAGCCCACGAAGGTGCCGGGCCATGCGCTCCGCGAGCTCGGTGTCGAAGAGGTCCGTGCAGTACTCCAGGCTGGCCTCGAAGCCGCCAGCCGACTCGGCCATCGACAACGTGAGGTCGAAGGTCGAGGCCTGATTGCGCAGCGGCACCGACTCCAGCTCCAGCTCACCGAGCCTCACACGGGCCCCCGCGCCACCGAGCGCGAACGGCGCGAGCGCCTCGCGGCCCGGACGTCCCGAGTGCAGCACGAACATCGTCTGGAAGACGGGCGGACGGGACGCATCACGTCGCGGCTGGAGCCGCTCGACGAGGCGCGCGAAGGGCAGCTCCTGGTGCTCCAGCGCGTCCAACACCGTGCCTCGCACCTCGGAGAGCAGGCCGGAGAAGGACACCCCCCGAGCCACCCGCGCACGCAGGGGCACGGGGTTGACGAAGTACCCCACCTGTCGCGCCAGGTCCGCGCGAGCCCTGCCCGCGGTGGGCGTGCCCACCACCAGGTCCTCCTGCCCCGTGTAGCGACGCAGGAACGCGAGGTAGCCCGCCAGCAGCACCATGAACGGCGTGGCGCCTTTCGCCTGTCCCAACGACGCGAGTCGCGACGCCGTCTCCGCCTCGACGCGGAAGGACACCGTCCCTCCCCGGAACGACTGGAGTCGGGGACGGGGACGCGAGGTGGGCAGCTCCAACACGGGCAGCTCGCCGCTCAGCCGCTCACGCCACCAGGCCTGGAGCGCTTCGCCCCGGGCACCGGTGTACCGAGCCTCCTCCGCTCGGAGGATGGGGCCCACCGCGGGCGCAGGCGCGGGGAGCAGCGGGGGCACACCTCGTCTCCCCGCCGTGTAGAGCACGCCCAGCTCCTCGGCCAACACCTCCAGCGACCAGAAGTCGGTGACCAGGTGGTGGAGGACCAGCAACAACACCGGGCCGCCATCCACGTCCGTGAAGACCCGCAGCCGCAGCAGCGGTCCGCGCTCCAGGTCGAACGGCCGATGTGACTCCGACACCAGTCGCTCGTGGAGCACCTGCTCCGCCCAGCCCCGCGCGGACTCCTGCTCCAACACCGGAGCCGTCGCGGAGCGCCACACGGGCTCGCCCTTCTCCTCGGGGAGCGCGCACGCGAGCGCGGGATGACGAGCGACGAGCGCGGTGAGCGAGCGCTCCAGGATGCCCAGGTCCACCCGCGGCGAAAGACGTACGGCCCTCGTGATGTGGTACGCGGTGGCGCCGGGCGCGAGTCGCTGGAGGAACCACAGCGCCCGCTGTCCATCCGAGACCTGGGGCGTCGGGTCCTCGCGCTCCGCGGTCGCGGTCGCAGCCTCCGCCGTGCCCCGCATGCGCTCCACCCACGCGGACACCTCCCGCAGGCTGGGCCCCTGGAGCAACAACGTGGGAGGCAACGACACCTTCCACGCCTGCTGCACGGCGTGCATCACATCCAGCCCGCGCAACGAGTCGAGGCCATAGCGCGTGAGCGGCTCGTCCGCATCCAGCCCACCCGGCGCGACACCGAGACTGCGCGACAGCTCCTCCCTGAGCCACGCGAGCACGTCTCCATCCTGCGTCGACCTGGGCTCGCGCGGCACGGTGTCCGGCGCCGGGACATCCCCCCTTCCCTCACGCCAGGCGTGCACCACCTCCAGCCCGTCCTCCAGGAACGTCTGTCGGGTGACGCGCCGCTGCACCTTGCCGCTCGACGTCTTGGGCAGGCTGCCCGCGGTGATGAGCACCACCGCGTGCGCCGCCACGCCATGCTCCTGTGCCACCGAGGCCTGGATGCGCGCCACCGCCTCGTCGACAGCCCCAGCCTCCACCGCCTTGCCGGAGACCTCCTGGACGACGACGAGCCGCTCCTCGCCCTTCACGTCCACCGAGAACGCGACGCCACAGCCCGGACGCAGACCCGGGTGGCTGCGCTCCACCGTCAGCTCCACGTCCTGCGGATAGAGGTTGCGGCCGCGCAGGATGAGCACGTCCTTCAGTCGCCCCGTGACGAAGACCTCGCCGCCGTCGACGACGCCCAGATCTCCCGTGCGCAGGAACGGCCCTTCGCCCGTGCCCGCGATGCGCGCGTGGAACGTCCGCTCCGTCTCCTCGGGACGCTGCCAGTAGCCCTCCGCGACGCTCGGGCCCTGCAGCCACAGCTCGCCCACCTGCCCCGGTGCCTTCTGCTCCCCCGTCACCGGGTCCACCACGCGCAGCACCTGCGTGCCCAGCACCTCGCCGCTGCCCACCAGCGTCACGCCCTCGGCGTCCGGCTCCGGGCGGCGCGCCTCGCCCTGCTCCAGCGCCTGGCGCGAGAAGTCTCGCACCACCAGCTCCACGGGGCGGGCCGCGACGCGCTTGCGCCCCGTGACGATGAGCGTCCCCTCCGCCAGGCCATAGCAGGCATAGAGCGCCTCACGCCGGAAGCCCGAGGGCGCGAAGGCCTGGACGAAGCGCTCCATCGTCTCCGCGCGCACCGGCTCCGCGCCGCAGAACGCCACCTCCCAGCGGCTCAGGTCCAACGCGGCCCGCTCCTCGGGCGTGCTCTTGCGCACGCAGAGGTCGAACGCGAAGTTGGGCCCGCCGCTCACCGTCCCACCGTGGCGGGAGATGGTCTCCAACCAGCGCATGGGCCGCTGGAGGAAGAACATCGGCGACATCAACGACACATGCATGTCCCGGTACAGCGGCTGGAGGATGCCGCCGATGAGGCCCATGTCGTGATACGGCGGCAGCCACGAGACGACTCGCGGGTAGGGGCTCGCGTCGAAGCCGTGCGCGATGATCTCGCTGTTGTGCATCAACTGGCGATGCGCCAGCACCACGCCCTTCGGCGTGCCCGTGGAGCCGGACGTGTACTGGAGGAAGGCCACCGTCGCGTCGCTCAGCGCCGGAGCACGCCAGCTGTCCGCCTCCGACAGCGGCACTTCGTCCGTCGACAACCAGCGCAGCGCGCGCAGATCGTCCAGTCCCTCGGTGAGTGGACCCACCAGCTCCGAGATGCCCGACGTGGTGAGCGCCAGCTTCGCGCCGCAATCGGCCACCAGCGCCTGCAGTCGCGGCAGCGTGCGGCCCAGCCGCATCACGTCCGGCGGATACGCGGGCACCGCCACCACGCCCGCATAGAGGCATGCGAGGAAACCCACCACGTACTCACGCCCCGGCGGATACATGAGGAGCGCGCGATCACCCGGTGCCAGCTCCCGCTGGAGCCGGGCCGCCACGGCCCGCACCCGCGCATCCAGCTGCGCGTAGGTGACGGTGTGCTCCCCCTCTTCATCGACGAAGGTGTAGATGGGGTCCGTGGGCTGATCGAACGCTCGCATGCGACAGACATCCACGAGCGTGGCGGAACCTGGACGGACGAACGCGGAGGCGGGGGCAGCGCGAGTCGGCAGATACATGTCGATGTCCCGAGGGGGGATTTTTTCAGGAGGACGCCAGCCGTTTCAGCTCGGCACACACGCGTCCCAGCGACCTGGGGGCGTTGTCTTGGCTGCACCGACTGGCGTCCCCTGGATGCGCCTATCTTTTAATGGATTCGGGGCATCCAGAAAAGGCGTGTCATCACGAATGACCCAGCACATCTGCGCTCGCAGGTTGCATATTCACGGCCCGCGTCACCGACGAGAGGAGCACTCCCATGAAGTTCACACAGCTGGGCCGCACCGGCCTGCGTGTCTCCCGCCTCTGCCTGGGCTGCATGAGCTACGGCACGCCTTCCTGGCGACCCTGGGTCCTGAACGAGGAAGCCTCCCAGCCCTTCTTCCGCCGCGCGGTGGAGCTGGGCATCAACTTCTTCGACACCGCGGACATGTACTCGCTGGGAGTCAGCGAGGAAGTGACGGGCCGTGCGCTGCGACGGTATGCGCGCATGGAGGAGGTGGTGCTCGCCACCAAGGTGTACTTCCCCATGGGGGACGGGCCCAACATGCGGGGCCTGTCTCGCAAGCACATCGTCCAGGCGTGCGAGGCGAGCCTCAAGCGCCTGGGGGTGGAGACCATCGACCTGTATCAAATCCACCGGATGGACCCGCACACGCCGCTGGAGGAGACGCTGGCGGCGTTGGATCAGCTCGTGAACCAGGGCAAGGTGCGCTACCTGGGCGCGTCGTCCACGTTCGCCTGGCAGTTCGCCCGCGCGCTGGGCGTGGCGGACCTGCACGGCTGGTCGCGCTTCGTGTCCATGCAGGACCACTACAACCTGGTCTACCGCGAGGAGGAGCGGGAGATGCTGCCGCTGTGCGAGGCGGAGGGCATCGGCGTCATCCCCTGGTCGCCCCTGGCGCGCGGGCTGCTCGCGGGCTCCCGCAAGTCGCTGACGGACCGGACCTCCACGACGCGCGCGAAGACGGATGCGTACGCGCCCGTGCTGTATGACCAGCCGGGTGACTGGGAGGTGGCGGAGGCCAACCGGAAGGTGGCCGAGGCGCGCAACGTGCCGCCCGCGCAGGTGGCCCTGGCGTGGCTCCTGTCACGGCCGGTGGTGACGGCGCCCATCATCGGCGCCACGAAGATGGAGCACCTGGAGGACGCCGTGCGCGCCGTGGACCTCAAGCTCACGGCGGAGGAGCTTCAACAGCTCGAGGCGCCCTACCAGCCCCACGCGCTGCGCGGCATGTGAGCCGCGCGCGCGGGCACCTCAGAGGTCCATCTGGGGCGCGGACCTGGGCGCCTCCATCAACGGCATGGGGCCGTCCAGGAACGCGGCGCGCGGCCCGGCGCCGCCATAGGCCATGGCCTCGATGCGGTTGACGCCGGGAGAGGCCGGGTCTCGCGGATAGCACTCCGCCTCCGTCTCCTGGAGCTTCAGCTCCGGGCGGTGCTCACCCATCCGCTCGATGCGCGGGGGCACGTAGTTGACGGCGTCCTCGAAGGCGTAGCGCGTGAGCAGCCGCATGGTGGCCACCGGCCCGCAGCGCACCTCCGGACGGCGCACCATGTTGCCGCCGATGGTGAGCTCACCCGGGGGCGCGCCCCCCGCGTTGGACACGCGGACAGCCTGGGGGACCATGGTGACGGCCCACGTCTCCTGGCAGCTCACCACCACGTCCGGCACGGGACGGCTGACCAGCTTCAGCGGCGCGTACTCCCCCGCGGCCATCGCGGTGCGGATGAGCGGCTTCCACGGGGGGATGGTGCCCTCCGGCATCAGCGTCGTCCGGCACTCCATGGACGTGCCCGCGTCGTCCGCGACGAACACCACCTGCACGTTGCTGAGGTAGCGCGCGCCCGACGCCTCGGCCCGCTCCAGGAAGCGCAGCACGAGCGCGCTGCCATCCTGCGCGAGGCCGAAGGGCATGGAGATGGCCCAGGGCGAGTAACCGGACTCGAGCGCCAGCTCCGGCGGGACGACGGTGACGGGAGGCCCGCGGCGCGGCACCACCGACGAGGTCCGCGCGCACGCGGCGCACAACAGCAACAACAGGGTCAGGGCTGAACGGCGCATGGAGTCCCCTCCGAGAAGCTCACCTGGGCCGGGTCGAGGCTAGCACCCTGTCCGCGCGCCCAGCACCAGAGCCCCCCGGAGCGCAACCATCCAGGGGCCCGGTCGATATGGAGGGCGGCTTCGCGCGTTGTCGATGCCGCCCGCGGGTGTCCGCTCAGGAGCCCAGGGCCTCCGGGCTCTTCAGCCACTGCGCCGCGGCGCGCACGTCCGCCTCGAAGTGGATGCGGGCTTCCGCGCGCTCGCGAGGGTCCTGCCGACGCAGCACGTCCCACGGCGCGAAGGTGGCAAGCGCGCCGGGGGCCCACTCGGAGGGCACCAGCCGCCCCCGCCCCACGTCCAGCCGGAAGCCCGGCCCCAGCAGCACCTGCCCCGCGGCGCTGCCCAACGCGAGCAGCAGCCGGGGGCGGACTTGCGCCGCCTCCGAGGACAGCTCCTCCCGCAGGGCCCGAGCCTCCGGCCAGGTGAGCGCGCCCGAGCGACGTCCCGGCCAGCGGGCCCGAGACACCCGCAGGTCCGACGTCCGCAGCCCCGCGCGCGAGAGCACCAGCTCCAGCAACCGGCCCGAGGGTCCCACGAAGCACGCCGCGTCCCCCTCCTCCCGCGTGCCGGGCACGTCCCCCAGCAGCAACACCCGCGGCCGCGCTGGGCCCGCGTCCGGTGACGCGGCGGGCCCAGGTTCAGGGAACGCGAGCCCCGCGCCGAAGGACAGCCGCGCCCGGTCCCAATGCGCGCTGGCGTCCGGCGTGAAGAGGCTCCAGTGGAGCGAGGGGAAGCGCCCCACGAGGAAGGGCGCGGCCAGCCGGACGACGCGGTGCTCCGGCCGGTACCACGCGACATGGCGCGCCTCTCCGTCCGAGGCGGCGCGACGGAACCGGACGCGAATCACCAGCTCCCGCAGGTCCCTCCGCACCGCGCGCTCCATGCGCCGCAGCCGCTGGACGTCCCGGTCCGCGTCCTTCTCCAGCAGGCGCCGCTCACCGTGCGTCAGCCGCCAGAGCACGCGGTACAGCAACGCGAAGCGCTCCGCGTCCCGGTGACACACCACCTTCTCCGCCAGGGACAGGAAGTCCGCGGGCAGCGCCGGGGCAGCGCGGGCGCCGCCGCCGGACAGGAGCGGGTCCATCCACTCCGTCCACGACTCCTGCCCCTGTTCGAACTCCACCCGGTCCGGAGGCATGCCGCGCACCAACAACCCACGCGCCACCTCCCGGAACGACGACAGCTCCGGCGCCACGCTCACTCGCACCTGGACCTCCTGGTCGCTCAACCACCCGAGCGACGCACGCTACCTTCCAGGTCTGACACGGCCATCCCACCCGTGACGTCGTCGAGCGCTACTCCTCCTTGGCGAGCGCGTCCACCTGCTCCTGGAGCCCGTCCAGGTCCTCGAAGAAGGACTCCACGGGCTGGGCGCGGGCCACCCGGAAGACGGGCGGCAGCAGCGTGCGGGAGAAGTCCAGCGACGTGCTGAAGGGCTCGTTGCCCAGCAGGTCATTCGCCCGGGACACGGCGCCGAAGGCCAGCGTCACCACGACGAGCACCCGCACCAGCCGCGCCGGCTCCCACCGCGCCACGTAGCGCAGGTGCCAGAAGAGCCCCCAGCCCATGAGGAGCAGGAACGTCGCGTGGTACACCCAGGAGAGGCTGGCGCCCAGGCCCAGGCTGAAGCCCAGCGCGGCCACCAGCAGCGGCAGCGCGACGGCGCCCAGGAGCACCAGCGCGCCGATGGTCGCGTGCGCGCGGTAGTGGAAGTGGCGGCGGGAGATGCGGCTGGCCACCGCCCAGCCTCCGGCCCACAGGAGCGTGAGCGTCAGGGGCATCACCAGGGCCACCGTGAGCTCGCCCCAGTCCGTGCGCGCGTAGTTGCCCAGGTAGGACGCCAGCGCGCTGAACAGCAGCAGGGCCAACATCGCCACGGGGAAGGCGCGCGGGTGCTCGAACACGCGCTCGCGAGGCTCGCCGGACACGGTGCTGACCACCGTGGGCGGCACCGCGTGGTTGCGGGCCCGGAAGCGCAGCACCGTGTCCCCCACGGCCACGCGGGTGTCGGGCGCCAGCTCCAGCTCCGCCAGCTGCGTCCAGGGCTGCACGCGCCAGGTGCCATTGTCGCTGCCGACGTCGCGCAGCACGAGCGCGCCATCCTCGCGGCGGTCGATGCGCAGGTGCTCGGCGGAGACCTTCGGGTCGTCCAGGATGACGTCGTTCGAGTACGCGCGGCCCACCGTGGCCGGGAAGCGCTCCAGCCGGTGACGCGTGTTGACCAGGTCACCCTCCAGCACCTCCAGGAAGATCACTTCGTCCACGACAGCCCCTCCAGGTAGCGGCGCGCCAGCTTGCGCGCGTTGTCCGCCGTGAAGCCGCCCAGCGTGAGGCTGGTGTCCACCCCGCTGGTGCTGGCGTTGAGCGCGGCGGCGCGCAGCACCAGGTCATAGAGCCCCGGGAAGCGCTTGTACGCGCGCAGGCACATGGCGGCGCGCACGGGCAGGCCGCCCACGTCCACGAACTCGGAGGTGCACCGGAAGTTGGTGACGTCCTCGCGCGAGGCCTCCACCGTGTCCGGGTCCTGCGAGAACAGCGCGGTGTAGAGCGCGGAGAAGCGCAGCGCGCCCAGCTCCTGGCTGGAGGCCTGCTGGTGCAGGAAGGCCACCACGCCGGTGCGGTGCCGCGAGGACAGGTAGATGTCCTCCTCGGACGAGCACTGGTAGTTCGTCACGGTGTACGGCACCTCCGGGTCATGCGGCGTGTCGCCCCAGCACTTGAGGAAGGGAATCCACCGCCCCGGGACGTGGTAGCTGCCCAGGGTCTGCTTCGGCAGCGAGGCCGCGAGCATCTGCTCGGTGAGCCGCTGCTGGTTCTCGATGAGCTGCGCGCGCACCGTCTCCATCAGCGCGGGCGTCGCGTCCGGCGCCAGCTTCAGCGCCCGGCCGAGCAGCGTCCTCGCGCGGTGCACCGGCACCAGGAAGCCCAGCTGGTTGCCCATGGTGGCCACGTTGACTCCCACCACCGTGCCCTGCCCCGTCAGCGTCGGGCCTCCACTCATGCCGGGGTTAATGGCGCCGCTGAAGTGCAGGCGCTCGTAGAGCGAGTCCTGGATGAAGCCGTTGTACGTGCCCTCGACGATGGTGGTGCCCAGGTCATGGGGATTGCCCATGGCGAACAGGCGCGCGCCCTGGGGCGGCTCGCGGTCCTCCAGGACGAAGAAGTCCTTCACCGGTTCATCCATGCGGATGACGGCCAGGTCGTGCACCACGTCCACGTCCACCAGGCGCGCGGGCACGGGCTCCCCGCCGGTGCGCAGCACGAGCTGCGCGGTGTAGTCCTCCGGGTGGAGCACCACGTCGGAGACCACGTGGTAGTTGGTGATGGCGTACCCGTCGCCCGAGACGAAGAAGGCGGAGCCGATGGAGGAGCGCGTGCCCGAGCGACGCTCGATGATGCGCACCTGGGCGACGCGGTTCTGGATGCGCTGGAAGAGCTCGTGGGTGGCCGGGGGCAACACGGCCGGAGGCGGCTCGGGCGCGGGAGCGGGCACGACGTCGGGTTGGCTTCGGACGGCGGAGGGCGCGCCCGGCTCCGATGGGGCGACGGCCGGCGCCTGCCCCAGCACGGCGACGAGGAGGAAGACGAACATGGATGCGGCGCACGCTATCCCAGCGCCGCGCGCGCGGGGGTACCGAGTGGCGGGGGCATGAGGCCTCCGGTGCGCTCGTCGACCCACCTGCCCTGTTGGCGACGCGCCGGGCAGCGGGTAGGGTCCGCCCCGCCCGAGGTGCCTCGTGGGGGTCCACGAGGTTTAGCAAGGGAATCCGGTGTGAATCCGGAGCTGCCCCGCAGCGGTCAGTGGGAACGAACGCCGTCGAACGCACTGGTCCTCGGCAGACGAGGGCTGGGAAGGGACGGCGCCTAGGACGCCAGCACGCGCCGCGACGAGTGGCGGGTGGTGGAGCAGGCCCACGGAGCCCGAAAACCTGCCTCGAGCCCCTCCGGGACGCGGACAGCGCCCCGGGTGGCGCTTCGCCCCCGGCCTTCGCGGGAAGGCCAGGCCATCCATCGCGGCCCACCGCCGCCCTCGGAGGTCTTCACGTCCGGGGTGGCCCGTGGGCCAGGAGTCCATCCATGAGTCACATGCAGCCGTCCCTCCCCTCCTCCGCCACCGAGACGCGGATGGTGGACATGGTGTTCCCGGATCAGACCAACCACTACGGCACCCTCTTCGGAGGTCAGGCCCTGAGGTGGATGGACATGTCCGCGTTCATCACCGCCAGCCGCTACACGCGCCGCACCGTCGTCACCGCGTCCAGCGAGCGCGTGGACTTCCACATGCCCGTGCAGCAGGGGCAGCTCGTGGAGCTGGTCAGCCGCGTGACGGCGACGGGCCGCACCTCCGTCACCGTGGACGTGGAGATGTTCGCGGAGGACCTGCTCACCGGCGCGCGGGAGCTGTGCACCCGGGGGCGCTTCGTGCTCGTGGCGCTGGATGAGCACCGCAAGCCCACCGCCGTGCCGCCGCTCGCGCCCGAGCCGAGCGCGGGGTGACATGAAGCGCTGAGCTCGAAGGCGCGCCGGAGCCGATTCCTCGGGCTCCGGCGCGCGCGTCCCCCGTGCGAGGCGAGCGTGGGTTCAGCGCGCCTCCGAGGCTTCCCTCAGCGGGACATCGCACGCAAGCGCGACACGCCACCGCGGCGCCGCGCGACACCATCCGGTGGCTGTGCTCGCGCCTGCCGCGCAATCGTCACGACTCGGAGGCCCTCCGCCCCGCGCGCCCCCGGCGCCACGCCGCGTAGGAAGCCACCAGCGCGCCCGCCAGCGCTCCGGCGAGCGCGCCCAGCAACCGACGGGGGACCACGCCGGGCGCCGTCGTCGGCTCCAGCCGGAACGTCTCCAGCGACGCGCGCACGCTCGGAGCCAGCACCTCCCAGCGCACCGCGGGCGCGCTCACCACCACCACCGCGTGCCGCCCCTCGGACGCGAGCCCCGCCACCAGCACCGTGCGCGTCTGCCCCGCGTCCCGCAGCGTCCCCAGCACCTCCACGCGCGGCGCGTCGCCTCCAATCCGGTCCACGCGCTCCGGCGACAACACCACCCCCAGCTCCCGCTGGAAGTGCTGCATCACCGCCGACGCGAAGTCGTCACGCTCGGACGGGCTCGCGGAGAAGCCGCGCTCCACCACCGACACCAACATCGTCGCCGCCTCCGGGCCCTCGCCATCCGCGAGCGCCGCGGACAAGGACCTCGGCGTCTCCGCGTCCAACGTCACCGCCCCCGCCACCGAGCCCGTGTAGGGCTCCCACCGCACCATGTGGAACCCCTCGGGCGGACGCAGCACGTAGCCGTCGCGCCGCAGCTCGGTGCCGAGCGCGCCCGACAGCAACAACCACCCGCCTGCCACCCACGAGAGACTCACGCCGCGCAGCATAGGTCCCCCGCGCCCCGGACGCGGCCACCTCGCGCGCC
Source organism: Myxococcus fulvus (assembly GCF_900111765.1). The sequence continues at coordinate 399,536 of NZ_FOIB01000007.1, read as the reverse complement.
GAGCCGCATGAACCCATGGATACCCAGAAGACACGGCTTCACGGGCGCAGGCCCGCCGGCCCGGCACACCGCGAAGTCAGCGCATGGCGCGCCTTCGTTGTGACATCCCCGTCGGGCGCGGGTAACCTCGCGCCGAGATGAATCCTGCAGCCCGGGTGGAGATGGAGGCTCGCGCCGACCGAGCGCTGCGCCGTGGAGAGCTGGTCGAGGCGCTCGACCTCTACGAGGCGCTCCTCCTGGCCTTCCCGGACGACGGAGCGCTCGCCGACAAGCTCGCCAACCTCCGCGAGTCCCTCCAGCCCCTGGAGCTCCAGAAGCTGGAGGCCATCCGACCGCCCGAGGAGCCGGAGCTCCCGCTCGGTCCCTCCTCACCCGCCCAGGAGGGTGAGCGCCTGTTCGCCCTGGGGGACTACGTGGGAGCGGCCGCCGCCTACCGCCGCGCCGTCCAGGAGCGCCCCGACAACGAGCTCTTCAAGGAGCGGCTGATCGAGGTCTACCGGATGGCGAAGGAGATGCCCCTACAATCTCCGACAGACAAGGCGCTGCCGAAGGCGCCCCAGCCCCGTCTGCAAGCCCTGCTGGACCGGGTCGCCTCTCGTCGCCGCCTCAAGCGGGACTGATGGAAGCTCGCGTTTCCACTCGGAAATCCGATCCATGAGGTGATTCGCGCGTTGCACCCCGGCGCGGGGGCCTCCTATCATCAGGTCCGACGTCCCTGTCATGGTGGGCACTCCTCCCTCTGACACCCGCGTCCGACCCCTATGGCCCGTTCACTGAGACTCGGAGTCCTCACCGGTGGCGGAGACTGCCCCGGGCTCAACGCGCTCATCCGCGGCCTCGTCAAGCGGGGCACGCACGAGTTCGGCCACGAGTTCGTCGGCATCGAGAACGGCTACATGGGCCTGGTGGAGCCCGACCTCACGCGTCCCCTCACCGAGGAGGACACGCGCGGCATCCTCCCCAAGGGCGGCACCATCCTGGGCACGTCCAACCGCGCCAACCCCTTCATCTACGCCTTCAGGGAGGGTGAACGTTGGGTGGAGCGCGATGTGTCCGACGCCGTGCTGCGCCGCTGCGAGGAGCTGAAGCTCGACGGCGTCGTCGCGGTGGGCGGAGACGGCACGCTGTCCATCGGCCACCGGCTCAGCGAGAAGGGCCTCAAGGTGGTGGGCTGTCCGAAGACCATCGACAACGACTTGAGCGGGACGGACCAGACGTTCGGCTTCGACACCGCGCGCCTCATCGTGACGGAGGCGTTGGACCGGCTGCACTCCACGGCGGAGGCGCATGACCGGGTGATGCTGGTGGAGATCATGGGCCGGCACGCGGGCTTCCTCACGCTCGAGAGCGGGCTCGCCGGCGGAGCGGACGTCATCCTCATCCCGGAGATTCCCTACCGGGTGGAGTCCATCGTGGAGAAGCTGCGCCGCAGGGCCACGCGCCGCCGCAGCTTCTCCATCATCGCCATCTCCGAGGGCGCCTTCCCCGTGGGCGGCACGCTGGCCGTGCTGGACAAGGCCGAGGACGTGCCCGGACGCGGCGTGGTGCGGCTGGGCGGCTCCGGCAAGGTGTGCGCGGACCTGCTGGCGCAGCACCTGGACGCGGAGATTCGCGTGAACGTGCTGGGCCACCTGCAGCGCGGTGGCAGCCCGAGCGCGGCGGACCGCGTGCTCGCCACGCGCTATGGTTGCAAGGTGCTGGACCTGGTGCGCGATGGACAGTGGGACCACATGGTGGCCCTGCGCGCCGGGGAGATCGTCGCGGTACCGCTGAGCGAGTCGCGCAAGGAGCGCCGGGTGGATGCGTCCGGCGAGCTGGTGCGCTTCGCGAAGAGCATGGGCATCAGCTTCGGGGACTGAGGGAGGGGGAAGGCACTTTCGCCGCACACGTCATGACGCTCGTCGGCCGCCATATCGGTCGCTATCGCATCCTCGAGCAACTCGGCTCGGGGGGCATGAGCGTCGTGTACAAGGGGCTCGACACCGCCCTGGACCGTGAAGTGGCCGTGAAGGTGCTGCACCCCCACCTTGCGGGCAAGGACGAGTCGCGGCGGAGGCTCGCGCGCGAGGCCCGCGCGGTGGCCAAGCTGCACCACCCCAACATCCTGGAGGTGTTCGACTTCTCCGCCGCGGACGCGCAGGACGCGTTCATCGTCACCGAGTACATCCGCGGCCAGACGCTCAAGACGGTGCTCGACGAGGGGCCCATGGATCCGCCGGAGCTGGCGGCCATGGTCATCCACGAGCTGGCCGCGGCGCTCGCGCATGCGCACGAGGCGGGCGTCATCCACCGCGACTTGAAGCCCGAGAACGTCATGGTGCGCGAGGACGGCATCCTCAAGCTCATGGACTTCGGCATCGCGCGGCTGCTCGACATCGAGGAGCGGATGACGGTGACGGGCACGCTCGTGGGCTCGCCCGCGCACATGTCCCCCGAAATCATCGAGGGCCTGGAGGCCGGCCCCGAGGCGGACGTCTTCAGCGTGGGCATCATGTTCTACGCGGCCATGACGGGCCGGCTGCCCTTCTCCGCGCCCAACACCACGGCCACGCTCAAGCGCATCCTCGACGGCGACTACGAGGACCCGCGCCGCCGCGTCCCGTGTCTGTCGGATGAGCTGGCGGACATCTGCGCGCGCTGCCTGCAGAGAGACCCGGGCCAGCGCTACCCGGATGCCGGCAAGCTGCGAGACGCGCTCGCCGACTACCTGGCGGGCCTGGGCTTCGCGCGCGTGGGCGAAGAGCTGGTGTCCTTCTTCGCCGACCCGCCGTCGTACCGGAAGCTGGCACGCCAGCGCATCGTCGCGTCGCTGCTGGAGCGCGGGGAGCGGCTGCTCGCGGAGAAGCGCACGCCCCGCGCGCTCGGCTGTCTCAACCAGGTGCTGGCGCTGGACGCGCAGAACGCGCGCGCGCTGGGACTGCTCAAGGGCATCCAGCGGGCGCAGCGCGCGCGGAAGTGGCGACGGCGCGGCATCCGGCTCGCGGTGGGGCTCGCGTCCCTCACGGCCTTGAGCATCGGCGGCTACAAGCTGTACCACGCGCCCGCCGACGCCGCGTCCCATCCGCCCGAGGTGAGCGTGCCCTCCACGGGCCCCTCCATGACGTCCGGAGGGCGGGAGCAGAGCGGCCCCGATTCGACGGCACCCTCCTCCACCGACACGCCCGGGTCGAAGGACACGGCCCCGAAGCCCACGCCCCCTGGCTCGAGCCTGGCCCCCGCCGTGCGGCCGCCGACGGGCCGGCCCGAGCCCTCGCGCGGCGTGGCCTCCAAGACCCAACCCACCGATGCCCCGGGCACCCGCGCCGACACGCTGTCCGTGGTCCCGGGTGGCCCCTCCCCGCGCACGGGCGGTCCGCGCATGGTGGGCAGCACGCCTCGCGCCGCGGACGATGCGCGCGCGCCGGGAGGCCCCGGTGAGGAGCGCGTCGCCGGACGGCAGCCCGGGGCGAAGAAGGTCTTCGCCACCATCCTGGTGCGGCCCTTCGGAATCATCCGCGTGGGCGACGGCGCGCCGAGCGCCCAGGCCCTGTCGAAGCACGACGTGGAGCTGTCCCCGGGGCGCCACACCGTCACCATCTCCTGCGACTACTGCCTGGACGTGAAGGAGGACATCGAGGTCCAGTCCGACGGCGAGAACCGCTTCCACCTGGGCGCCCAGCCCAAGCCGTCGCCGCTCTCGCTCGAGTACACGCCCGCCGAGGCCACCGTGCGCGTGGGCGACCAGGTGCGCACCGCGCGCGACAGCGTCCAGCACCCGTTCGAGATTCGCGCGCCGCGCGGCCCCGCGGGCTTCCTCCACACCGTCGCGGTGGAGATCTCCCACCCCGGCTACAAGACGGAGCGCCGCGTCGTACAGCTGCGCCCGGGAGAGCCGACGCTCGTGGCCGGGAGCCTGTCCCCCGAATGAACCGTGGGCTCGCGCTCATCTCGCTCTGGCTCGTGCTGTGGACGCCAGCCGCCTCGCTCGCGCAGGAGGACACCGGGGACCCGGAGGTCACGGCCCTGCGCGCCAGCTTCGAGTACGGCAAGTACGCCGAGGTCCTGGACCGCGCCGGCGCGCGCATCGACCGGGGCGGGCTGGGCGAGGACGAGCTGGTGGAGCTGCACAAGCTGGCGGGCCTGGCCGCGTTCAACCTGGGCCGCACGGAGGAGGCCTCGCGCCACCTGCGCGCCCTGCTCCGGTTGGACCCGGACTTCAGCCTGGACCCGTTCGTCGTCCCGCCCCCCGCGGTGGCCTTCCTGGAGGGCATCAAGGACGACATGACCAACGAGCTGGAGTTCCTGCGTCAGGAGCGCCGGCTGCGCCAGGAGCGCGAGAAGGCGGAGACCGAGCGCCGCGAGCGCGAGCGCGTGGAGGCCGAGGTGCTGCGCCGCCGCGCCGAGGAGCTGGCCAGCCAGGTCAACGTGCGCACCGTGGAGAAGCGCAACTTCCTGGTCAACTTCGTCCCCTTCGGCGCGGGCCAGTTCCAGCAGGGCCGCAACAGCCTGGGCATCGTCTTCGCCGCCACCGAGGGTGTGCTCGCGGTGACGAGCATCATCTCCTACTTCGCCTACGAGTCGCTCTTCGAGGAGCGCACGCTCGAGCTGGACAACGTGCTCGACGACGACGGCCGGGCCTCCATCACCATCCGCTTCATCCCCACCAGCCGCGAGCGCCAGCGCGACACCTGGCAGCTGCTCAAGCTGGCCTCGGCCGCGGGCTTCTACACCATCTACGCCCTGGGCGTGGTGGACGCGCTGTACCACCACGAGGACCAGGTGGTGCGCACCACCGTGGAGACGCGCGAGCCTCCATCGCGTGACACGCCGCGCTCCCAGGTCCTGACTCCCCGCGCCACCGCGCCGCGCACCACCGCGCGCGTGGGCGTGTACCCCACCTCCGGCGGCGGCGGCGTCGCCCTCTCCCTCACCTTCTGAGCCTCCAACCTCCAGGTACGTGAAGCCCTATGGCCAGCCTCACCGTCCGCAGTCCTGATGGCAAGGTCCGCGAGATCGCCCTGCACAAGCGCATCACCAGCATCGGCCGCAGCGCGGACAACGACATCGCGCTCGACGACCCCGGTGTCCCCGACAGCGCCCTGCACGTCACCTTCGACGGCACGCGCTACGAGGTGGGCACCCTGGGCGCCACCGTGCAGGTCAACGGCAAGAAGCGCGACACCCACGCGCTCGCCACCGGCGACGTGCTGCGCGTGGGCAACACCGAGCTGAAGTTCTCCCGCGAGGACGCTCCCCGCGCGCCCCCGCCCTCCACGCTCGCCCCGACGCACCGCGAGGCGACGGCGGTCAAGGACACGTCGGACTCGCACACCACGGAGCTGCCCGGCGTCCCGGGCCGCGAGCTGGCCATGCTGCGCCGGCTCACCGCCTTCAGCGAGCGGCTGCTGGCGCTCTATGACGTGGAGCGCATCCTCGAGAGCCTGATGGACGAGGCCATCGAGGTGACGCGCGCCGACAAGGGCTTCCTCATCCTGATGGAGAGCGGAGACCCGCGCGTGAAGGTGGCGCGCAACGTGGCGCGGGAGAACATCGAGGACGCGGTGGAGAAGCTGTCCGACTCCATCATCGCCAAGGTGGTCAAGGAGCAGCGGCCCCTCATCGTCGCGGACGCGGTGGACGCGCCCGAGTTCAAGGCCAGCGAGTCCGTGGTCAACCTGCGCGTGCACTCGGTCATGTGCGTGCCGCTGATGCACAAGGGCGACCTGTTCGGCGTCATCTACGTGGGCAATGACAGGCTGGTGAACCGGTTCGAGCCCAAGAGCGCGGACATGCTCACCATCTTCGCGGCGCAGGCGTCGCTCGTCCTGCAGAACGCGATGCTGGTCAACGACCTCAAGCTGGACAACACGGAGCTGCGCCGCAAGCTGGAGGACCAGCGCTACGGCGACATCGTGGGCGCCTGTCAGGGCATGCGGGACGTCTACAAGCGCATCGACAAGATCGCGCCCACCGACATCTCCGTGCTCATCACCGGCGAGACGGGCACGGGCAAGGAGCTCATCGCGCGCGAAATCCACCGCCGCTCGCCGCGCCTGAAGGGCCCGTTCATCACCATCAACTGCGGCGCCATCCCCGAGAACCTCCTGGAGAGCGAGCTGTTCGGCCACGTGAAGGGCGCCTTCACCGGCGCGGTGGCCACCAAGGCGGGCAAGTTCCAGGCGGCCATCGGCGGCACGCTCTTCCTGGACGAGATTGGCGAGATGCCGCTGCAGCTCCAGGTGAAGCTGTTGCGCGCGCTGCAGGAGAAGATCGTCTACAAGGTCGGCGACAACCGGGGCGAGCCGGTGGACATCCGCGTCGTCGCCGCGACCAACAAAATCCTCGAGGACGAGGTGAAGCGGAACACCTTCCGCGAGGACCTCTACTACCGCCTCAACGTCGTCACGCTGAAGCTGCCCCCGCTGCGCGAGCGGGGCGAGGACGTGGTGGTGCTGGGCCGGTTCTTCCTCCAGAAGTACTCGCGCGAGTTCAGCTCCCGGGCGAAGGGCTTCACCCCGTCCGCCGCGGTGGCCATGAAGAAGTACGGCTGGCCGGGCAACATCCGGGAGCTGGAGAACCGCATCAAGAAGGCCGTCGTGCTGTCCGACAAGCCGCTCCTGGGCCCCGACGACCTGGACCTCAAGCCGGAGAACCTGGACCCCATCATGCCGCTGCTCCAGGCCAAGGAAGAGTTCCAGAAGCGTTACATCAACGAAGTGCTGGCGCGGAACAACGGCAACCGGACCAAGACGGCCAAGGATCTGGGCGTGGACCCTCGCACCATCTTCCGGCACCTGGAGAAGCTGGAGGCGGAGAAGACCGGCCGGCCGCTGCCCCCCGAGGAGGGCGAGGAGCTGCTCTGACGGCGGCCCCGGACACACCGCGGATGGATTCGACGACGGCGCGAGCAACCAGGGACAGGCCTCCCGGCCAGGGACAGGCGATGTGTGTCCTGGCCTCGGCCCTGGGCCTGCTGCTCGTCGGCTGTCTGCTGCCCCAGGACGACACCCTGCTCGATGATGTGCCCCGGTTCATGAACCGCTCGCCGCGCATCATCGAGTCGCTGGTGCTGCCCGAAGAGCGCATCATCCGGGACTTCGGCGCCACGCGGTGCGAGCTGACGTTCGAGGTCGCCGTGGAGGACCCGGACGTCGATGACCGCATCAAGGTGCACTGGTTCATCGACTACAACCCGCAGGACCCGCGCGGGCCCTACCGGGAGATCGCCCTCACCAACAACGGCGAGGCGCGCCGGCCGGACCGCGGCACGCTGCGCATCAACCTGGCCTCCGCGAACTCGGAGCTGAGCGCACCGGGCCAGCACCTGGTCGAGGCCCTGGTGAGCGACGCGGAGCTGACGGACCGGCAGCCCGAGTCTCGCGTGGTGAACCTGCCCGACGGAGGCACCATCATCGACCCGGGCTTCGTGGTCAGCTACTTCTGGGTGGTGAACACGGTGCAGGGGGACTGCCGATGACCCGCGCTCCCGCCCGGCTCCTGGCCGCGCTGGTGCTGCTGTCCGGCAACACCCGCTGCGCCCTGCTGGAGGAGCCCCCGGCGGACTCGCTCCTCGTCTGCACCTCCGACGCGGACTGCTCCGCCAACGAGACGTGCTTCGTCGACGGGTGCGGAGACCCGGGCCAGGACATCGTGGTGGAGGTGACGCCCAACCCGGCGCTGGGCCTGTACGCCCAGGACTTCCCGGTGGGGCGCCTTCGCGCCGAGCAGAACCTGCAGCTCTTCGGCGAGGCGTCCGTGCGAGGCCTGGTGTCGCGCGCCACGGTGACGCCGCCCGCGCCGTCGGGCCCCCCCACCCGCCCCTATTCGGATCCGCTCTTCGTGCGCGCCATCGGCACCAGCGCCCTCATCCCCGGCGTGGCCCGCTACCACCAGGCGCTGATCGTCCCCGACAACGGACAGTGGACGCTCCCCGTCGCCAGCGGCCAGTACGCGGTGACGCTGCTGGCCGAGGACCCGGACGTCCCGCCGGTGACGAACACCGGCACCGTGTCCCCGGGCGAGACGCTCGCGATGCAGTGGCTGCTCCCCGCCCCCAACACCGTCGTGCGGGTGCAGGGCCAGGTGGCGCTCCATGACGGTGCCCCCGTCCCCGCAGGGCTCGCGGTGGAGGCCCTGGACGCCCAGCTGCGTCCGCTCTCCCAGCGCATCCCCGTCACGGCCTCCACGGGCGCCTTCTCGCTCGCGCTGGCTCCCGAGGCCGCGAGCGCCAGCACCGTGCTCCTCCGGGTGACGGCCCTGCACGACGACGCGCTCATCCCCCAGCAGACCTTCCCCGTGGACCCGACGGCTCCGGTGGAGCTGGAGCTGGGAGACTTCGGCGCGCCAGTGCGGGTGACGGGCCGCGTGGTGGCGCTGGATGGCCGCCCCGTCGCCGCCGCCACGGTGTCGCTCCAGGGGCGCGTGAGCGGAGGCGGCACCTTCGCGAGCCCGCTCGCCACCACGGACCTGGAGGGCCGCTTCGAGCTGCGCTCACTGCCCAGCCCCGCGGAGACGCCGCTGGAGCTGGTGGTGGTGCCGCCGCCCGGCGCCGCCTCCGGGCTCACCCTCACCAACGCGGTGGTGCCGCGCACGGACACGGTGCTGCCAGACGTGGTCTGCGCCGAGCGACGCCTGGTGCGCGGCCTGCTGCGGCTGCCCGATGACACGACGCCCGCGGCCGGCGTGAGACTGGTGGTGGAGCCCGTGGACACCGTCTCGGGGCGACGCCTGCCGCCCGACCTGGCCACGGAGACCATCACCGACGGCAACGGCGAATACTCGCTGCGGTTGGACCCGGCGCTGTACCGGCTGGACGCCGTGCCCGGGGAGAACCTGCCGCGCATCAGCCGCTTCGTCTCCGTGGTGCCCGGGAGCGACGGCGTCGAGCAGGCGGTGCCCACCTTCTCCCTCCAGCGTGGGCGCACGCTGCGAGGCCGCGCGCTGTCCTTCGCGCGCGAGCCGGGCGTGCCCCCGGGCCTGGCCTTCGCGTCCATCCGCTTCTATCGGGTGGTGAACGTGGAGGGCCGTCCCACCTCCGTGCTGCTGGCCCAGTCCGTGACGGACACGCTGGGCCGCTACACCGCGCTGCTGCCCATCCGCTGAAAGCGCTCAGGGCGCGGAGGGCTTCGCCGCCGGGCTCGCGCTCGCCGCCTTGAAGGCCGCGTGGAAGGAGTCCACCGTGCCGCCCACCTCGTCCGCGTACTGCACCGCGTGCGTGGTGTAGAGGTCCAGCACCGCCTCCAGCCGGCGGTACACGGTGCGCAGCGGGGCGCGCTCGCGCGTCTGCAAGTCACATTGGGACTCGCGCTCGCGCAGCCGCGTCAGCCACTCGGTGCGAAAGCGCATCCATTCCTGGTCCACGTCGCGCGCGGGAGACACGCGCACCAGCTTCTCGCGGCCCAGCTCCAGCTCGTCCCACAGCGCGCGGGCGCCGGCCAGACACTCCGGGAAGCCGAGCGTCACGGAGGCGGGCGGCAGCTTCTCCGGCGTCATGGCCGCCACCGAGCGGCTCACGTTCACGATGATCCACACCGAGAACAGCGAGGTGAGCGCGATGTAGAGCCCATACGCGGCACCACGGTAGCGGCGGAAGCGAGGGTCTTTGCGGGGGTCGGGAGCGGACACGGGGTCCAGGTCTTACGACCGTGGCCCCCGCGTGGCAACGCTTCCGTGGTTTCCCCACCCGGCGAAGCGGGCGGGGGTACGGCCCGGACTACTGACCTGCGGGGCTCGCCACCTGCTGGGCGGGCGCCGCGGAGGGGGCGGCCGGAGGCGGACCCGCGGCCTCCGTGTTGCCGCTCATGGCGCGCTTCACCATGGCGATGCGGCTGCGGAACTGCTGCTGGTACTGGCTGTTGAGGTAGCTGCCCGCCGCGTCACGCGCCGTCTCCAGCGCCTTCTCCATCTGCCCGACCTCCTGGTACGACTGGGCCAGGAGCAGCATGGCGTAGTCGCGCGTCTTGGAGGTGCGGTCGCCCTCGACGAAGCGCGCCAGCAGCGGGACGGCCTTGTCGTGCTTGCGTAGCTGGTTGTAGGCCGTGCCCAGGAAGAAGGACGCGTCCAGCGCCTGCTCGTTCGGGGGGTTCATGGCCAGGAAGCGCTCCATCTCCGAGACGACCTGGTCCATCTCGTTCTTGCGGAAGGCGATCTTCCCGCGCTCGAAGGCGGCGTCGCCCGTCTCACGACGCAGGGACGTGGCCCGGTCATTCAGCGCCTGACGCTCCAGCGAGCTCAGCCGCGAGGTGTCCAGCTTCATCAGCGCGTCGATGCCCTTGAGCCGCTCGTCGCCGGGCAGCGAGGTCATCATCTTGTAGACCTCCGCGGCGCCCCGCTGGGCCGTCTGGTGCGCGGACGTGTCCGCGCGCTGCTTCTCCAGCTGGCCCGTCAGGTCCGCCACCATCTTCTCCAGGCGCTCGCGCTCATTGGTGGCGCTGGAGGAGCGGGCGCTGGTGATCATCACCGCCGCGCCCACCGCGATGACGGCGAACAGCACATACGCCGCCGCGGAAGAAATCCACTGACGCTTCTGGAAGTCCTCGTGACGCTTGCCTACCGCCTTGACCTCCGCGTGGAGGTTCTTCAGCAGGTTGTCACTCTTGATGACGAGGTTGCGGGCCTCGACGACTTCGCGGCGGAGGTCCGCCAATTCCTTATCAATCTCGGTCTTCGCCTGCTCTGGCATGGACATCTTCCTGGGCCCGGTAACGATCTCGGCCGACTCACGCATCGTAAGGAGTTCTCCCGGTCATACGGCGACAATTTCCGCAGCGGAACACCGCAATCGTTCCGCCGCATTTCCGGAAGCGTTCAACCTGCTCGGCGCATGCCTGCTCGGGTTACAGGCCGCCAGGGAACGAGCGGGATGGCTCGGGCGGAAAAGTGTACGTCACGCCCAGGGACATCCAACTACCACCCATGCTGAACGAGGCGATGCGCTTGCCCTGGTCATTCAGCTCCGGTCCCACGGGTCCCCGAAGGAACATGAACCGGTACTCGGCGGAAATCCCCCAGCGGGGAGACAGCCGCCAGGTGGCTCCCAGCGAGCCCGCCCAGGCCTGGGTGGTCTTGTCCTCCAGCTTCTCTCCCGACAGCTTGGAGCTGGCGATGGCCGGCCCCGTGGCGAGCCCCGCGAAGGGCACCAGGCCATACGGGCCGACCTCCGGGAGCACCGTCTGGAAACGCACACCCACCAGCGCGCCGTAGCCCATCGTCTCCAGGCTGCGCTCGACGGGCGCGGCGCCCTCCAGGCCGGGGCTGGTCAGGTAGAGCTTGGAGCCGGAGAAGAAGAGGTCGATGCCCACCTCCACCAGGTCGGAGATGGAGTAGGCGAAGGTCGCCACGCCGAGCGGACCACCGTCCGTCTCGCGCGCCCGGGGCAGGCCCTTGTTCGCCTCGACGCCGTACCAGGTCTTGTAGAGCGTCTCGTTGGAGGTGACGCGCCAGCCACCCTGCACGGTGATGCGCCCCACGCCCTCCAGCGACGTGGGGATGGGGTCCTCCTCGTCCTGGGCGACGGCGGGAGTGGCGAAGAGCAGGACGAGGGGCGGCAGGAGGCGACGGAGCATCGGACTCGGAGGCGAAGGTCAGGTGCGCTTGGAGCAGCGCACGGCGATTTCCAGGAAGGTCGTCCGCTGACGACACAGCGACGCGACCACGCAGCGGACGACACACAGGGCCCCGAACTCGCGGAGCACCACGCCCAGGTTGGACACCACGTCTCGCAGGGTGATGACACCGCGCATGTGGCCGCTCCCGTGTGCGTTGCCGTGAGGGTGCTCGTCCTGGACGTCCGTGCCGGGGAACGCCCGGTGCTACAGGCGTGTGGCCCACCGTAGCAGTGACCTCCCACGGGTCAACTTTCCGGCCAGGTCACCGGGCGCGGCGCTCCAGCTCCAGCAGCGGCATCTCCAGCACCACCACCGTGCCGTGGCTGCACGGGGGATGGAAGTCGGCCCGGTCCAGCTCGCCCAGCAGCGCGCGCAGCTGCGCGTCCGAGAGCGGCACGGTGTTCGCCTTGCGCGCGGCGTGACAGGCCAGCACCCGCACCGCCTCCGCCAGCGTGACGGCGTCCAGCGTGGCGCCCCGAGGAGGCAGCGCGCGCGCCAGGGCCTCCAGCAGCGAGCGGGCGTCGGCGCCCTCGAGTCCCGGCGGCACCGTCTTGAGCGCCACGGTGGTGCCACCGAAGGGCTCCACGTCGACGCCCAGCCGGCAGAGCGCCTCGCGGCCCTCGACGAGCGACTTGGCCACCGCGACGGGGAACTCCAGCGTGGTGCCGAACAGCGACGGCGCCGGAGGGCCCTTCTCGTCGTCGAGCGCGCGCAGGTACGTCGTCAGCCGGGCCCGCTCCAGCGCCGCGTGCGGGTCCAGGACCACCAGCGTGCCGCCGGGGCCCTCGCAGATGTGGAAGCGGCCGCCCAGCATGCCCATGGGCCTGAGCGCGGCGAAGTAGCCCGGCGGCGGGGCCTCGTTGAGCTGGGGCTGGGCCTCGCCGAACGCGGGCGGGCGCATGCCGGTGTTGGCGAAGGGCAGCGGCGCGGGAATCCCCGCCATGGGGCCGGGGGCGCCGGACAGGGGCGCGGGGCCTGAACCGGGCGCGGCGGCGTCCAGCGTGGTGGGCAGCGGGCCGCCCCACGACGCCTCCTGCGCGCGGGTGAGGAAGCGCTCCACGGCGTGCGCGTAGTGCGCGGCGTCTCGCGGCGTGTTGCCCATGGCGGCCTGGGCGTCGGCGCCGGTGCCCAGCCAGGGGGCCGCGCGCAGCATGCGGTTGAGCGCGGCGCTGATGGCCTCGTACACGCCGCGGGCGTCGGAGAAGCGGACCTCCAGCTTCTGCGGGTGGACGTTGACGTCCACGGCGACGGGGTCCACGTCGATGTTCAGCACCACCACCGGCTGACGTCCGGCGGCGAGGAAGTCCTGGTACGCGCGCTGGATGGTGCCGATGAGGCCGCGGTCCCTCACGAAGCGGCGGTTGACGAAGGTGTAGAGGCCGCGCGCGTTGGGGAAGGTGAACTCGGGCGAGGCCGCGTAGCCGGTGACGCTGACGCCCAGCCGTCGCTCCTCGACGGGGAACAGGTGCGGGTGGCAGGCGGGCCCCAGCGCCGCCGCGATGCGCTCGCGCGGGTCCTCGGGGCAGGCCGCGCTGGAGAACAGCTCGTTGCCCTCGTGGGTGGCGAAGAAGCCCACGTCCGGGTTGGCCAGGGCCAGCCGGACGACGGCCTCCTCGGCGTGCTTGAGCTCGGTGTCACCCCGGCGCAGGAACTTGCGGCGCGCGGGCACGTTGAAGAACAGGTCCTCCACGGTGATGATCGTGCCGGTGCGCGGCGGGGCGTCCTCCACCACCACGTCCACCCCACCCTCCAGCGTCACCCGCGTGCCCACGTCCGCGCCGACCTCCGCGGTGTGCAGGCTGAAGCGGGACACGGAGGCGATGGCGGGCACCGCCTCACCGCGGAACCCCATGGAGTCGATGTGGAACAGGTCATCCAGCTCGCGCAGCTTGCTGGTGGCGTGACGGTCCAGACACAGCGTGGCGTCCTGGCGGCCCATGCCGTGTCCATCGTCGGACACGATGATGCGGTCCACGCCCCCACCCGACAGGTCCACGCGCACGGTGCTCGCCCCGGCATCGAGCGAGTTCTCCACCAGCTCCTTCACGACGGACGCGGGCCGCTCCACCACCTCGCCGGCGGCGATCTTGTTGATGAGGACGTCACTGAGACGGGCGATGCGTGCCATGGCAATCGTCCACCCTCCGCCACCCGGACGACGTTGTCCAGCAAGACAGAGCCGTGCAGGCTGACATTCGAGAGCGGCTGGGCTAACAGGAGACCTCGCGTATGGACGAGTCACGACCAGGCAAGGGACGGCTGCGTGTCGCGGTGACGGGAGCCAGCGGCGAGTATGGGAAGCTGCTGCTGCCCCGGCTCGAGCGCGATCCGGAGGTGGAGAGCATCGTCGTGTTGGACGTGAACCGTCCCGACGGCGCCAAGGTGGAGTTCCACCGGGTGGACCTCACGCGGCACGACGCCGAGAGCGAGCTCACCGACGCGCTGGCCGAGCGCCCCGTGGACGCGCTCTACCACCTGGCGTTCCTGTTCGGCCCCATCCGCAACGGCTCGTTGGCGCACGAGCTGGAGGTCATCGGCACGATGAACGTGCTGACCGCGGCGGGGCGCGCGCGCATTCCCCGGCTGGTGGTGCCGTCGATGACGGCCGTCTACGGGGCGCGGGGGAACAACCCGGCGCTCCTGCGAGAAGACTCACCGCTGCAGGGCTGTCCGCACAGCCGCTTCGTCACCGACAAGGTGGAGGTGGAGGGACAGGTCCGGGCGTTCCGTGAGCGGCACCCCGAGATGAAGGTGCTCGTGCTGCGCTTCGCGCCGGTGCTGGGGGCCGCGTTCGAGAGCCCCGTCACGCGGCTGCTGACGCGCACCTCCGTGGTTCCCACCCTGTTGGGGTTCGACCCGCTGTGGCAGGGGCTGCACGAGGAGGACGCGGGGCGGGCGCTGCACCTGGCGCTGCGGGCGGAGGCCTCCGGGGAGTTCAACATCGTTGGCCGAGGCGTACTCCCGCTGTCCGGCCTCATCCGACAGGCGGGTGCCCGGCCGCTCCCCCTGCCCGGTCCACTGTTCCGTGGCGCACTCCACGCGCTGGATGTGGTTGGAGCGGACACGTTGCCCGTAGCCCTTCTCGACTACATCCATTACTCGTGGGTGGCCGACGGCGAGCGCGCGGAGACTGCCCTCGGCTTCATCCCCTTCCACCACGTCCGGGACGCCGCGGCGGCGCTCAAGAGGAGCTAGAGATGGCCAAGGGTGTCCTCGGGAACGATCCTTTCCAGCGCGGAGCCGCCTCCCGCGAGGGCGAGCGCACGAAGCCCGGCACCCCTCCGCGGGACCGCTCGCCCTCCGAGCGCGAGGGCACCGCGACGCAGAAGGCCCACGCGAAGAACGGGGCCGAGGCGAAGAAGCAGCCCGCTCGTGGAAAGCCCTCATCCGGGAAGACGACGTCCCGTGGCCCCCAGGCTCGGGGCTCGGAGATGAACGGGCGCTCCCAGCCGAAGGACGCGAAGAAGTCCGCGTCTTCTTCTTCCGCGCGCGACGGCGACCCTCGGAGCAGCAAGGCCGCGGGGGGAGCCGCCGACGGAGCGAAGCACGCCTCCGCCAGGCACGACGTTTCTCGGAACGACCCAGGCGCGAAGGGCGCATCCGGCGGAGCGAAGTCCTTCTCCGCACGACACGACCCGACCGCACGGAGCAACAAGGGCGCGAAGAGCGCACCCCGTGGCGAGAATCGCCCGACCACCGCCAGGTCCGACTCGACGCCTCGGAACAACAAGGGTGCGCGTGGCACTCCGGCGGGTGCGAAGCAGCCGGCGACCTCCGTGAATACCTCACCCGCGAAGCCCTCGCCGAGCGCGGCCCGTTCGCGCTCCCCGGAGGAGACTCGCGATACCGGCACGTCCGACACGAGCCCGCTCGCCGCCACGGAGACCGAGGTGGAGCCGCTGCGCGAGCCCGCGGCGCCGGTGACTCCACGAGCAGCCCCCCCGTCTCGTCCCCCCGCGGTGCTCGAGGACCGCACGGCGGAGCGGACGCCCCAGCAGCGCGACGTGGACCACGCGCTCGCGGAGGCCCTGGCCGCCGAGGTCGCCGAGGTCACTGCGAAGCACGCCGTGGACGAAGCCATGGACCGACGCGCCGGCCGCGAGGAGTCCACGGACCGGCTGCTCGCCACGGAGATGGCCACCGGGCTGGCGGAGGCCGCCGTGGAGGAGGTCCTCGACCACAGCCCCGTCACGCGCAAGCCGGAGCACGAGCGCGAGCTCGCCGCCACCGTCGCCGCGCAGGTCGCCGAGAGCGCCGCCGAGCTCGCCGTCGCCGAGGTGATGGTCCACCGCTCCGCCGAGCCCCCCTTCACCGAAGCCTTCGAGGAGCGCGCCACGGTGGGCTTCCTCGATGAGCTGGACGAGGACGAAGAGGCCTCTTCGCTGGAGTTGCGCGAGGACCTTGCGATGGCCGGCGCGGTGCTGGAGCTCGAGGACCTCGACGAAACGCCCGAGGAGGTCGAGGACGGCTGGGAGCGGACCATCTCCAGGCCCGTGGTGGACAGCTCCTTCCAGGCGCCCGAGGTGGAAATGCCCGACACGACGCGCGACGAGTTCCCCCCAGGCCGCCGGGGCCCCCTGTCCCTGGTGCCGCCCTCGCGAGACGACGCCTTCCCGCGAGACGCCTCCTCCGAGCAGCCTCGCGACACCGGGTCCACCCGTCCCCTCGCCCAGCGCGCCAGCGGCATGTTCGCCCTGGCCCGGGAGATCGCCGGACAGGCGCTGGCCAGCGAGGGACTGGGACGCGCGTGGGGCGCGATGAACGGCATGCTGGACGCGGTGCGCGCGGGCCTGGGAACGGGCGGCGGCGCGCACCTGGACGAGTACGGCAAGGACCCGTCCCTCGTCGAACGGCTGGAGCCGGTGCTCGAGTTCCTCTACGGCCAGTACTGGCGGGTCTCCGCGCAGGGGACGGACCACATCCCCGGCGGCGCCGTCATCCTCGTGGCGAACCACTCGGGCGCCCTGCCCTACGACGGGCTGGTGATGTCGCTCACGCTCGGTCGTGAGCGGCCGGACCTGCGCGAGTCACGCTGGCTCGTGGAGGACCAGGTCTTCCATGCGCCCATGCTGGGCACGCTCTTCAACCGCCTGGGCGCGGTGCGCGCGTGCCCGGAGAACGCGCTGCGACTGCTCGACGAGCAGCGTCCCCTCGTCGTCTTCCCCGAGGGCTACCAGGGCCTCAGCAAGCCCTTTGGCGAGCGCTATCGCCTCAAGCGCTTCGGCCGCGGCGGCTTCGTGAAGCTCGCGCTGCGCACGGGCGCGCCCATCGTCCCGGTGGCCATCGTCGGCGCGGAGGAGACGTCGCCGATGCTCGGCCGCATCCCCGCGAGCTTCCTCGGCCTGCCCTACCTGCCGCTGATGCCGGGCCCGTTGCCCCTGCCCGCCAAGTGGAGCATCCGCTTCGGCGAGCCCATCGCCATGGACGGTCTGCCCCCCGAGGCCGCGGACGACCTGGGCGAGGTGGGACGACTCACCGAGCGCACCCGTGAGGCCATCCAGGGCATGCTCCACTCCCTGCTGCGCGAGCGGCGCTCGGTCTTCGCGGGCTGAAGCTGAAGGCACCACCGCCTCGCGCGAGTCCTCCGCGCGGGGCCGTCAGCCGACGACGCGGTTGCGGCCCGTCGTCTTCGCCTCGAAGAGCTTCTCGTCCGCCGCGCGCACCAGATCTCCGGGCTCGCGATGGCGAGGCTCCAGTACCGCCACGCCCAGGGAGATGGTGACGGGGATGGCCTGACGGTCGAACTCGAAGCGCTGCTTCTCCACCAGCCGACGCACCTTCTCGGCGAGCTGGCGCGCGCCGGTCAGCGCGACCTCGGGCAACAGGACGGCGAACTCCTCGCCACCGTAACGGGCGAAGACGTCCTCACGGCGGATGCGCGTGCGCACCGTGGACGCCAGCTGCTTGAGCACCGAGTCCCCCGCGAGGTGGCCGAACTTGTCGTTCACCTTCTTGAAGTGGTCGATGTCGATCAACACCAGCGACAGCCCGCGCTCGTAGCGGCGGCTGCGCGACAGCTCCCGGTCCAGCTGCTCGTCGAAGTAGCGCCGGTTGTAGATCTGCGTCAGGCCGTCCATCGTGGTCAGCCGGTAGATCTCATCGTGGTACGCCGCCTCGATGTTGCCGCCGGCGATGTACTTGAAGATGGTGCGGCCGATCTTCACCAGGTCGCCGTTGCGCAGCTCGCGAACACCCTCCACCAGCTCGTCGTTGATGAACGTGCCGTTGGTGGAGCCCGCGTCGCGGATCCGCACGCCCTCCCGGGTATTGGAGATGGCCGCGTGGTTGCGACTCACCGACTCCTGGTCGATCTGGATGTCCGACTTCGACGAGCGACCGATCAGCGTCTCCTCGCGCGTCAAATCGTGCTTCCGACCCAGGTCCAATCCGTAGATCACCACCAGCGCCGCGTCGAGGTTGACCGGCCGGTCGGAAATCTTGGAGATGACCGTGACGACCGTCTCGTTCTGCACCACTCCTCCAGCGAACGACCCTCGGGACGCTACCACCCTGCAAAACAAGAAAGCGAGTCAGAGCGCGCGACTCCGGGTAGGGAATCCGCGCCTGACCTAGGGAATGTCCACGCCTCGCAAGGCCGAGACAGCGGGCCGGAGCAGGCGACCTTCGGGGTCCTCCAGGGAGGCGATGAGCGACACCCCCAGGCCGGAGCAGCTCGCCGGCAGCCGGAGCTCCACCTCGCCCGAGGTGGGAGATGTGGCCGTGTCACTCACGAGGACCTCCTCGCACCCCTTGGCGTCGCCCCTTACCACGATGCGCACGCGGCCGTCCGCCCCCGCGCTGGTGCCCAGGCGGAAACCGGTGACCCGCACCCGCACGGCGCTGCCCCGGGAGAGCCGCTGCCCCTCCAGCTCCGGATAGAGCCAGGCCACCTCGGGGCGTCCCACGTCCAGTGACGAGGCCGCCCGGGTCAGGTCTCCCACATGGTCCAACCCGGGCCCATCGGCCGAGGCCAATCGCGAGGGCCCCAGCCCATCCCGCGAGTCCCGCCCCGTCACCTGCAACACCTCCGTGCGCAAGAGCGAGCGTGAGCCCTGGTGGTCCCCGAAGAAGGTCCGGTCCTCGGTGCCCATGGGCGCCCGGGGAACGCGGACACCGTCCCCCAGGTCATCCGGAGAAACGAGCACCGTCCACCTGCGCCCGAGGCGGTTGGTGAACACGACGCGGATCAACGTCGCGGGCCCCTCCACCTCGCCGCGCAGCTCACGCGGCCCCAGCTCCTGGGCCTCCACCGCGCCATCGAAGTTGTAGCGGACGTCCTCGGGGATGGGCAGGAAGCCCGACGAGGTCTGCACCGGGTGCTCCCCCGACGGGTCGAACAGCGGCCCCGCCAGGTCCGCCACCACCAGGCTCGTCGCCACGCCCGCCGAGGCATCATCCCGCGCGGCCCGGGACGAGGCCCCCATGAGCAGGCGGTAGGGCTGTCCCTCGAGCCCGTGGTGCGCGGGGGCCATGCGCACGGACATCACGCCGGGCTGTCCCAGCCGCGAGTCCGCGTCCGTGTTCGGATCCGCCGGCGCGACATTGGCGGCGGCGCCCAGGCCGAGCGGCACGAGCCCTCGCCCCGGCGCGGCCACGGTGCTCAGCACATAGGCCCGGTCCAGATAGGCGCCCCGGTAACGAGGCAGCGCCGGGACGCGCACGGCGAACGGGAACGCCAGCCGCACGCCCTCGAAGTCGAGTGACACGTTCTCGGGATACGTCACCGCATCCGGCCGGGGCGCGCCCTCGACGAGGCCCGGCGTGGGGACCAGGCGGAAGGACGCGTCGCGCACCACCGCCGAGTGGAAGTCGGGCGACAGCACCAGCAGCCGCCCCAGCAGCAGCAGCGGATCCATGCCCAGGTCGAACGCGTTGAGGGGCAGCTCCTCCACCGGCAGGCCTCCCGTCACGGCCCACGCGGAGCGGGTGCCGCACGCGCCCATCGCGATGGACAGCTCCGGCTCCAACACGCCCGACAGAGACAGATCACACACCCCCGCCACACCCGGCGCGGACGCCCGGGGCGCGACAGCTCCTTCCACCCACAACGCCGTGCCCGACGGCAGCGACAGCCTGCGCGTGCCGCCCGCGTCCACCTCCACCTCCCGCTCGAAGCCCAGCAACGTCTCCGTCGAGACCTCGGAGAAGAGTCCCGGCACCGACAGCCCCGTCAATCCCAGCCGCAGCCGCGACTGTGTCGTCGACGGAGGCGGCGTGGCCACGCGCGGCTCGACGAAGTCGACCTGGAGTCCACCGGAGAGGTCCAACGGATTGCGCCGCAGCGCGAGTCGCAGGTCGCGGCCCTCCTCGACGTCATGGCGGGCCAGGGTGAGGTAGCCGAAATCCGGGTGGAAGGCCGTCACGCCCACCGTCCCCGACGCGGGCACCCAGGCGGCGCCATCCAGCCCCGTCAGCGCGGTGTCGAGCACCTCGCCCTTCTCGTTGGAGATGGCGACGGTGGTCAGCGGCAGGGAGCGCCCCGTCAGCTCATCCACCACCAGCACGCGAATCCCGCCGGCGGGAACCTCCGGGCTCAGCACCGTGACATTCGCCGAGCAGACGGCCGAGCCGACCCGGACCGTGACGGCCTCGCGATCCACCCCGGGCTCTCCCAGGGACAGCGCGACCCGGGCCCCCGAGCCGCCGCCCTTCACCATCGGCGCGCGCGCCTCCCACGCGATTCCGTCACGAGGGACCACGGGCCTGCCCGCGGCGTCGCGCACCCAGACGCTGAAGACGACGGAGGTGCCCGGCCGTCCGATGACGACGTCCGGCGTCACCTGACACGAGGCCGCGAGCACGGACGCGGGCGGTGCCACGCAGGCGCCGTCGCGACAGACCTCGTCCACTTCGCAGTCCGCGTCCGCCGAGCACAGCGCCGCCACGCACCGGTTCATGTCGCACTCGCACCCCATCGGGGTGTCGCACATGAGCAGCGCATACTCGTTGCGCCGGCTCGAGCCGCAGTCCGCGCGCGTGCGACACGCGGGCTCACAGCGCGACTGCGCGGTGTTGCAGAAGAAGAGCGCGGGGTCCGGACAGTCCTGGTCCACCGCGCAGGCCCCTGGCTTGGGCTTGGGCTCCACGGGGATGCCCGGGTTGGAGTCGAAGCCGTCGCCACAGCCCGCCAGCATCCCCAGCACACACACGAGGGCCGACAGCAGGAAGGGACGAAGCGAGCGACTCATGCGATGCGGCTCCCGGGGGGCGGAACACCCTCGACCTTACAGGTACGACGACCGACGCGCGACGTCGTGGAGGCTCGACCTGCCTCCACTGGACTTCGTCGGACCCGGCCGCCCGCTCGCCCTTCCACCACGCAATGGAAGGTTGGCTTTCAGGTTCTCACGAATCATCATCGCGCGCGATGGCCCGCGGCGAGCCGAAGTCACTTGAAAGCCTTCTCCCCCGAGTCCTGGGGCGCCTCGCCGGTGAGTCCGGGCGTGGACATCCCCTGGCACCGGTGTGGGCCTCGGTGGTGGGTGCGCACATTGCCCGCCATGCGACCCCACGCGCGCTGGAGGGAGGCACCCTGCTCGTGTCGGTGACGAGCCCCGAGTGGGCGCGCACGCTGGAGCCCGAGGCCGCGTCGCTCTGCGTCCGCTTGAACGAGCGGCTGGGCGCGGACACGGTGAAGGCGCTCGCCTTCCGGTGGGAGGGGCGATGATCGCCGTGCTCGCCCTGGCCGTGCTGCTCACCGCCGCGCCCGCGCCGCGCGCGCCGGCCGCGACCGCGGCCCAGCAGGCCCCGGCGCCGCCTCCCAAGCCGAAGGTGCCGCTGACGCCCACCGAGGCCATGGAGCAGCAGGCCGCGCAGCACGTGGTGCGCGAGTTCGAGCGCGTGGGACGCCGCGCCCCCGCCGAGGACCCCTCGCTCGTCGAAGCGGCTCGACGGCTGGCGCGCGAGGCGCTCAGCGGGGCCTTCACCGGCGCGCCGGACCTCTTCACGCTCACCGAGGCCATCAGCGACGCGGGCGCCGCGGACCCCGCGCCCAGGGCGCTCGTCATCCGCGCGTGGGCCCACCAGCACGCCATCGAGTCCCTGCGTGCCCGGTCGGACCTGAACACGGAGCGGGCCACCCACTTCGGCGTGGGCGTGGCGTTCGTCGACAAGCGGGCCGCGCTGGTGACGCTGCTGTCGGACCGCAAGGCGGAGCTGCGCCCCTTCCCGCGCGTCATGCCCGGCGAGCGCGCGGTCCAGACGCTCTGCGGACGGCTGGGCCCCTCGCTGAGCCAGCCGGAGATCTACGTCACCCGTCCCGATGGCGAGGTCATCATCGTCCCGCTCACGCGGCGAGGCACCCAGGGCTCCGACTTCTGCTCGCGCCTGGATTTCCTCACCCCCGGCACCTACACGGTGGAGGTGGTGGCACGAGGCGAAGCCGGGCCAGAGGTCACCTCGCTGTTCCTCACCCAGATTGGCGAGGTGCGCCGGCGCGGGCTGCGCGAGAGCAACGTGGAGCCCACCACGGTGGAGACCGCGCGCGTGGCGCTCCATGAGCGCATCAACGCCCTGCGCCGCGCGCATGGCCTGGTGGAGCTGACGCCGGACCCGCTGCTCGAGCGCGTGGCGCAGGCGTACAGCCAGCGCATGTCCACCGAGGGCTTCTTCGCGCACGTCGCGCCGGACGGCAGCACCCTCACCCGTCGACTGCCGCCGGGGACCCGCTACGTGCGGGCGGGTGAGAACCTGGGGCAGGCCGCCGGGCCGCTCGCGGCGCACTTCGGCATCGAGCACAGCCCCGGCCACCGCCGCAACCTGCTGGACCCGGGCTTCCGGTTCATGGGCGTGGGCGTCATCTTCCAGAAGGTCGGCGGACGCAACGAGGCCATCGTCACCGAGGTCTTCACCGCCGCGTCTCCCGCGTCCGCGGACCCAGAGAATCCCAGGCAGGACGCCTACGACGCGCTGGCCCGCCATCGCACGGCGAAGAAGCTGCCGCCCATGGCGCGCAGCGAGGTGCTGGAGTCGCTCGCGCAGGCGCACGCCCGGCACGCGCTGGAGATGGACCAACCGGCCGCGCAGCCGGGCGAGGCCCCGTTGCACGAGCGCGTGTTCCAGGTGCTGCCCGACGCGGGCACGGCGTCGGTGGACTTCTTCGTGGTGTCGGACCCGGCCGCGCTCCCCGAGTCCCGCAGCGTCGCCGAGGCCACCAACAACCGGGTGGGCGTCGGGGTGGTGCGCGGGGATTCGAAGCGCTTCGGCGCGAAGCAATTCTGGGTCGCCGTCATCTACGCCGCCGTGCAGTGACGACGGGCGGCACATCCGTGTGGGGCGCCCCTCTCCATAACGGGGCATCCCCTCACACGGTGAAGCGACTCCGGTGCGGCATCAGACGGGGCGACGCTGGGTGGCGTACGCCTCGAGCCCCATCTGCGGGGGCGCGACGTGCTGGTACATCGGGCACTTCATGCAGGTGAAGGACTGCCACCCACGACGCACCGCCTCATCCAGGCAGTTGTCGTACTGATGGCAATTCAGATTGCGATGCGTCTCGA
Organism: Myxococcus fulvus; assembly: GCF_900111765.1. The sequence goes on along the minus strand of NZ_FOIB01000007.1, from coordinate 376,453 downwards.
CGCCGGCACGCTTCGGCCCGGCCTCGGGATTGATGGTTTGCGGCAGATCGGCTGGACACGGCTTCATGGAGCCCTCCCTCTGTGCTGTTTCCCCCCCGAGCGCTGTGAACGAGCAGTGTTACCGGACGACAGGTCCCGCCAGGCTTCGACGGACCGGGGTAGCGCGCAACGGCCGCGCAACGTAGTGATGCACCCCGGGTGACGCAATGGGTCCACTCGACGGACCCAAGAGCACGTAATCGCCTGAACGCTTTCAGCGAATGCTGCGGATGAAGAACAGTTCGGACCGGCCCGATGGCGCGCGGATTTAGGACTTGTCGGGCCGGCTGTCAAACCACCCCCCTGGTGTGAGAGGGGAATGCTTGACGGATGCATCTCGTTGGCTGGTCGCAAAGCCGCGTCGTGAAAGGAAGAACCACATGAGCTGGATGGGGATGGTCGCGGGGTGCGCACTGGGGGTTTCCCTCGGACAATCCCCGACAACCCTGGAGGCCGTGCGGCTGCACCAGGCGAACGCGACCTCCCTGGCCGAGCGGGAGTGGACCGAGTGCGCGGCGAAGCGCTGCGCGGACGCGGGACGGCTGGGCCTGCTGGCGGGCACGCTGGCCCTCTCCGAGGGACGCGCGGCCGAGGCCCGGGACATGCTGGCGGCCAACCCCGCCCCCGCCTTGCTGGAGCCCTATCGCGCCTTCTACCTGGGCCAGGCCCGCTTCTACGCCGGGGACGCACCGGGCGCCGCGCTCGACTTCGCGCGGGTGCTGGAGCTCCCGGGCGCGCCGCTGGACCTGGTGACGCGGGCGCGGGCCCGGCTGGGTGAATCCCTGCTCAAGGCGGGCAAGGCGAAGCAGGCGGCGGGGGTGCTCGAGTCGGCGGTGAAGGCCACGCCCACGCCGGAGCTGCTGTTCCAGCGGGCGCAGGCGCGGGGCGAGTCGGGCAACCGCGCGGGCCAGCAGGCGGACCTGCTGGAGGTCGCGCTGCGCTTCCCCACACACCCGTATGCCGATGACGCATTGAAGGCGCTCGCCGAGCGTCGCCCCGCGGTGCGCCTGGGTTTCGCCGAGCGCACGCGACGGGCCGAGGGCTTCCTGTCCGGAGGTGCCTCGCAGCGCGCGCTGGCGGAGCTGGACGCGCTCGCGGGTGAAAAGCTCGGCAAGGAACAGTCGGCGAAGGTGTCGCTGCTGAGGGCCAAGGGCCTGTTCGCGCAGAAGCGCGACGAGGAGGCGCACAAGGAGCTGGCGCTGGCGCGCAAGGGCTCGGCGGAGACGGCCGCGGAGGCGGAGCTGGTCGTCGCGCGGCGGGCCCTGAGGGCGGATGACAACGACAAGGCCCGGGAGCTGATGGCGGGCCTGGCCAAGAAGTACGCGGCACAGTCGGCGGGCGAGGAAGGTGCGTTCTTCGCGGGCTGGCTGGATTTGCAGGCGGGCCGCTTCGAGGAGGCCGCGAAGTCCTTCACCGCGCACGCGGACCGCTACACGCGCTCGCGGCGTCGGGACGAGGGCATGTGGTTCCGCGCGCTCGCGTATCTGCGGCTCGCGGACCACGCCAAGGCGCGCGAGGCGTTGGACGCGCTGGTGACGGCCTACCCCCGGGGCAGCCTCGCGCCCCAGGCCCGCTACTGGATGGCGCGCAGCCAGGAGCTGGGCGGCGCCACGGCGGACGTGGTGGGGCCGGAGTACGAGCGGCTCATCGCATCGGCACCGGCGTCGTTCTACGCGCTGCTCGCCTCGGAGCGGCTCCAGGAGCTGGGACGGCCGGCTCCAGCGCGCTTCCCCAAGCCGCCCCTGGCGCTGGAGCTGCCACGTCCGCCCGAGCTCGCGCTCGCGGTGGAGCTGACGCGCGCGGGGCTCTTCCGGGACGCGGCGGATGAAGTGGAGTCGCACGTGACGAGGCTGCGCTCGGCGGACCAGGCGCTGCCGTTCGCGCACGCGCTCTTGAGCCTGGGTGAGTTCGGCCACGCGCACACGGTGGCGGCGCGTCACCTGTGGGGCCGGGCCTTCGGCTCGCGCGAGCCGGACGCGCTGGCGGCCTTCTACCCGCGCGCCTTCTCCAACGCGGTGGAGCAGGCGGCGACCACGCACAAGGTCGACCCGTTCCTCGTCTGGGCCATCATGCGCCGCGAGAGCGCCTTCAAGCCCGAGGTGATGAGCGCGGCGGACGCGCGCGGGCTGATGCAGATCATCCCGAAGACGGCGACGGAGATCGCGCAGAAGCTCGCCGAGCCCGCCCCCGCGCCCGCGGACCTCTTCTCGCCCGAGCGGAACATCCGCTACGGCGCCTGGTACCTGTCACGGCTGATGGAGCGCTTCGCGCATCCGGTGCTCGCGGCCGCCGCCTACAACGCGGGCCCCACCGCCGCGGCGAAGTGGGCCCAGGAGCGCGGCGATCTGCCGTTGGACCTCTTCGTGGAGTCCATCCCCTTCCGCGAGACGCGCGGCTACGTGAAGCAGGTGGTGGCGGACCTGTTCCTCTACCACGGCTTCTACGACGCCCAGGGAACCCAGCAGCCCCGACTGTCGCTCGTGGTGCCCGCCCCCTCGAAGGAGGGCGTCACCTTCTGACGTCGAACGGCGGCGGGCCCGTCGCTCCGGGCCCGTCCCCTACCCTCGCGCGGCCATGCGGCGGAGGATCTCCGCCTCCATGTTGTGGACGACCTCCGACAGCGGAAGGCTGCTGGAGTCCACGCGGACGGCGTCATCCGCGGCCTTCAGCGGGGCCACCGCGCGCGCGGAGTCGTCCTTGTCGCGCTTGGTCTGGTCCGCGAGCACGTCGCCCAGGCTGCTCTCCACGCCCTTCTGGAACAGCTCCTCGAAGCGGCGCCGCGCGCGCACCTCGGGGCTGGCCTCCAGGAAGAACTTGGCGTCCGCGTCCGGGAACACCACCGTGCCGATGTCGCGCCCCTCCAGGATGGAGCCCTTGCTCGACTCGAGCGCGAGCCGCCGCTGGAGCTGCAGCAGCCCCGCGCGCACCACCGGACGGCCCGACACCTGCGAGGCGGCCATGGAGATCTCCGGCGAGCGGATCTCCCCGGACACGTCCTCGTCGCCCAGGAACACGCGGTTCTCCTCGCCCACCACCTGGAAGTGGATGTGCACGCGGCCCAGCAGCTCACCCAGGCGGGCGTCGTCGTCGTAGGCGATGCGCTCACGCCGCGCGAGCAGCGCCACGCAGCGGTAGATGGCGCCCGTGTCCACCAGGCTGAAGCCGAGCCTGCGCGCCAGCAGCTTGGACACCGTGGACTTGCCCGCGCCCGCGGGACCGTCGATGGCGACGATGAAGCAGCGAGCGCTCGTCACGCGAGCACCTCCTTCAGCGCGCGCACACAGCGCTCGTTCTCCGACGCGGTGCCCACGGAGATGCGCAGGCAGGTGGGGAAGCCGCCGCCCGCGAACGGCCGGACGATGACGCCCTTGCGCAACAGCAGCTCATACAGCTCCGTGGACGAGCGGCGGAAGTCCGCGAACACGAAGTTGGCGTGGCTCTTGGTGAGCGTGATTCCCAGCTTGGGCAGCTCCGCCTCGAAGTAGCGCAACCCCTCGCGGTTGTTCTCGCGCGTGCGCTTCACGTGCTCGGTGTCCTCGAGCGCCGCGAGCCCCGCCGCCTGCGCCACCACCGTGAGGTTGAAGGGCATGCGCGTGCGCTGCACGTACGTCGCCAGCTTCGCGTCCATCACCCCGTAGCCCAGCCGGATGCCGGCGAGCCCGTGGATCTTGCTGAACGTGCGCAGTGCGACCAGGTTCGGATGGCGGCGGAACAGCTCCACCCCGCTGACGTACTCGGGCCAGTCGACGAACTCGAAGTAGGCCTCGTCGTACGCCACCAGCACCTCGGCCGGCACCGCCGCCAGGAACTTCTCCAGCGCCTCGCGGCCGAACGCCGTGCCCGTGGGGTTGTCCGGGTTGGCCAGGAAGATGAGCCGCGTGCGCGGCGTCACCGCGCGCGCCATGGCCTCCAGGTCATACTGGTAGCCCTCGCGCATCGGCACCTCCACGAAGGGCCGCCCGTGGGCCTGCGCGGAGATGCGGTACGCGGAGAACGAGTTCTTGCACAGGAGGATCTCATCCTCCGGCGTGGTGAAGGTGCGGATGAGCAGCTCGATGAGCTCGTTGGAGCCGCTGCCCAGCACCACTTCTTGAGGCTGCACGCCCAGGGACGCGGCCAGCCGGCGCACCAGGTGGAAGGACGTGGCATCCGGATACAGATGCACCTGCGAGGACGCGTTCCGCATCGCCTCGAGCGCCCGCGGGGAGGGCCCCAGCGGGTTCTCGTTGGAGGCCAGCTTGATGACGCCCGAGAGCCCGAACTCGCGCTCGGTCTCCTCGATGGGCTTGCCCGGGACGTACGGCTTGAGCGTCTCGACGTAGGAAGGAACGAGAGGTCGCATGGGAGACGGGGCCCTGGAAGTGGTGGCTCGAATGAGCGGTGGCTGGCTCAACGCCCGGAGAACACACCGAGCGCGCGGAACTTCGCGTAGCGGTCCTTGACCAGGCCGTCGGGCGACAGCTCGGCCAGCTGGGTCAGGTGCTTGCGCAGCGTCTTGCCCAGCGCCTCCGCCATCTTCGCTGGATCGCGGTGAGCGCCACCCGCGGGCTCCTGGACGACCTCGTCGACGATCTTCATCTGGACCAGGTCGCTCGCCGTCAGCTTCATCGCGTCCGCCGCCTTGTCCGCCTTGCTGGCGTCGCGGAAGAGGATGGAGGCGCAGCCCTCCGGCGAGATGACCGAGTAGACGCTGTTCTGGAGCATCAGCACGCGGTTGCCCACGCCGATGGCCAGCGCGCCACCCGAGCCGCCCTCACCCACCACCGTGGAGATGATGGGCACGCGCAGCCGGCTCATCACCTCCAGGTTGACGGCGATGGCCTCCGCCTGTCCGCGCTCCTCCGCGCCGATGCCCGGGTACGCGCCCGGCGTGTCCACGAAGGTGAGGATGGGCTTCTCGAAGCGCTCCGCCAGCTCCATCAGCCGGCGCGCCTTGCGGTAGCCCTCCGGCCGCGGCATGCCGAAGTTGCGCGCCATGTTCTCCTTGGTGTTGCGGCCCTTCTGGTGCCCCATCACCATCACCGGCTTGCCGTCGAAGCGCGCGAAACCGCCGACGATGGATGGGTCCTCGCCGAAGTGCCGGTCTCCGCACAGCTCCACGAAGTCCGTGAAGAGGAAGCGGACGTAATCCAGGAAGTAGGGCCGCGCGGGGTGGCGGGACATCTGCACCACCTGCCACCGCGTCAGGTCGCTGAAGATCTCCGTCTGGAGCTTCTTCGCCTTCTTCTCGAGCTTCGAAATCTCCGAGGTGAAGTCCGCGGATCCACCCGTGGACAACGCCTTGAGCTCATCGATCTTCTTCTCCAGCTCGATGAGCGGGCGCTCGAAGTCGAGCGCGTAACTGATGCCGGTTGCCATGGCGCGGAACTAGCACCAGGGTATGGCACCTTTCAACGCGCAAGCACTTACGCACCGCACCGTGTCACGGTGCCGGACACCCCACGCCCCTCCGGACGCCATGCTTCATGCCCTGCCGCTGCTCGTCCTCGCGCTGAGCGCCGCCCCCGTCCCGCCCCCCGCAAGGGCCCTCAACACCGAGGGCTTCCGCCTGTACCAGGCCGGCCGCTATCCAGAGGCCCTGGAGAAGTTCCAGGCCGCCGTCCGCGAGGCCCCGGACTACGCCCTGCCCCGCTACAACGCCGCCGCCACCCTGGGCGTGCTCCGCAAGCAGGGCCAGGTCTGCGAGTACGGCGCCCACCGGGACGTCATCGTCGAGCACCTCACCCAGGCCGTGAAGCTGGACGCCCGCCGGCTGACGCGCGCCCGCCAGGACGCGGACTTCGACGGCATCCGCGACACCCTGGGCTGGCAGCGCCTGCAGGGCCGCGTCCCGGAGAAGGAGGCCGACATCCCCTTCCTCCTGCGCAACGTGAGCTGGTACGGCCCGGGCGTGGGCGTCCACGGCACCACCCGGGGCCTGCGCTTCCGCACCCAGGGCCGCGTGACGCTCTGGAATCGCGACGTGGACGCGGAGGGAAAGCCCCACCGCTCCGAGCTCTCCGGCACGTACTCCGTGAAGGGGCGTCAGGTGGAGCTGAGGCTGCGCGGAGAGGCGCCCGTGACGGGCACCCTGACCGAGACCGGCGCGCTGACGTTCCCCCAGTGGGGAACCTTCACCGACGCGCCGTCCGAGTGCGACGCCTGAGGCGGCCAAGGCCGCCCCGGCGGGACTTCAGGCGGCCTTGATCTTCGCGGCCGGCGGCGACAGCGCGTACCACGCCGTGCGGAACGCCTTCAGCTCGCGCAGGCCGGCCGGGTGACGGCCGAGCGCCGGGGCCATGGTGACGGGCAGGCCCAGCTTCTTCTCGATGGCCTTCGCGGCGTTGAGCTCCAGCTTCCGGCGGTTCTCGCACTTCTCACACGTGGACTTGGGGCCCACGCGGTTGACGAGGATGCGCTCCACCGGGAGCTTCTTCTCCTTCAGGTACTCCACCACGCGCTCGGTGCGCGCCGCGGCCAGGTCCTCGCCGCGCGTCACCACCACGAAGCGCGCCTCCGTCGGGGACGCCAGGGCCTCCTCGAAGCGCTTGGCGTGCTTGATCATCCCGGCGATGTCGTCCGCCAGCTCGCCCAGGCCCTTGGCGCGGTGCTTGTTGAGCACGGTGTGCAGCGCGCCCAGCCACGTCTTGGCCGTCTGCGCCAGCTCCACCACCCGCACCGAGTTCACCACCGGCGACGAGTCCACCACGATGCGCTTGAACCGCTCCTGCACCAGCGCGTCCGTCAGCACGCTCATCGCCGCCAGCTCGTCGATGCCCGGGGGCGCGCACTCGAGCAGGTTGCGCAGGTACAGCAGATCCGCCGGAACCTCGCTGCCCGCCTTGGGCGCGCCCTCGAAGGCCTTCTCCGCCTTCTCCTTGAGCCGCTTGCGCAGGGCGTTGAACCAACCCGCCATGTCCAGCTCGCGGGCGTACAGGCCCTTGGTGCCCTTCACCTGCGTCTCGGTGTCCGTCAGCCGGCTCTGCAGCACGTCCGACAGCGAGTGCGCGGGGTCCGTGGAGATGAGGAGCACCGGCCCCTCCTTCTCCGTCAGCGTCACGGCCGCCGCGGCCGCGCAGGAGCTCTTGCCCACGCCACCCTGGCCCACGAAGAAGATGAGCCGCGTGGGAGGCAGCGGCGGCGCGGCGATGGGCGGCATGGACGGCGCGCGCACCAGGGCCGGAGGGCCCTCCGCGGCGGCGAACTCCAGCGCCTTCGTCTCCTTGCCACCCGCCCACGCCTTGGCCAACAGCCCCACACCATCCAGCCCGCGCGGCGCCACCTCGCGGCGACCCAGCAGGTGGACCGGCACCGTCTTGTCCAGCGCCTGGAACTTGCGCACGTGCGGCGCCTGCAGTCCCCGGCGCCCCTGACACGCGGGACAACCCTCGCGGTCCTCCACCTGGTTGACGACGATCTCCGTCACCGGCAGCCCGCGCTCGCGCAGCTGCGTGAAGAGCATGCGCGTCTGCGCCTCGGGGACCGGCTCCGCCAGCGCGGTCAGGTGGAAGGCCGTGCGCGCGGGATCCTTCAGCAGCGCCAGCAGCTTCTCCGCCTTCTGCCCCAGCGCCTCCAGGAAGCCCGGCTCCGCGGCCGCGGCCTCCTGCGCCTTCTTGCCCTTGCCCGTCGCCGCCGTGGGCTTCTCACCGGCGCGCACCAGGCCCAGGAACTTGCGCAGCCCCACCGGCAGATCGAACAGCCGCAGGGTGTGGCTGGTGGGCGAGGCGTCGACGATGATCCGGTCGAACTCCTCGCCGTCGAGCAGCGACACCACGTGGAAGAGCGCCACCAGCTCCTCCAGCCCGGGGATGGCCTGCTGATACAGCGAGCCCAGCTCCTCCTCGGTGAAATGCGTGCCCTTGACCGCGGCCTTCTTCAGCGCGGGCAGGTAGTCCGCGAGGAAGGGCTTGAGCAACGCGGCGGGCTCCAACTCCAGGCCCCAGACGCCGCCCTCGCCCTTGCCGGCGACGAGCTTCGTCGGCTTCGCGCCGAGCTTCTTCTTGAGCAGATCCGACAGGGAGCGCACGGGGTCCAGCGAGACGAGCAGCACCCGTTCCTTCGGGGCCTCCTCCGACAACCGCAACGCGTACGCCGCCGCGAGCGTGGTCTTGCCGACCCCGCCCTTGCCGCCGAAGAAGTGAAGAACTCGCGCGTCGCTCATTGCGTTGTGGCCTTCCTTGTGCCCCCCCGGCGGCACCCTGATGCACACTCCTGATTTGCCGAGTTGAAGGCTTCGGAGTCGCCCGGAGCGTCGACCTGTACGGCCGGGCCCTCCCTGTGGGTGGGAGGCGACCGCAGAATCCCTTGTCCAGAGGTCAAAAGTCAAGAATTGACGCGGGGTTTCGCGGAGGGTCGGCCCCTGCCGACCCCTCCTGCCGAGGCCTCCGTCGCCCTACCTCCGGGCCGCTCCAACAGCGCGGAATCCGGAGGGGATTTCCTACCCGTCAGGTCAGCGCGCGAGCAGGTTGCTCGCGCTCAGCGGACCATCGCTCCCCTGCCCGCCCAAGGGTCCCCCGGGGCCGGACTGCTGGGTGCGAGCCTCCGCCGCGTAGCGATTGAGCTTGTTGTAGAGCGTCTTCTCGCTCACCCCGAGCACCTCCGCCGTGCGCGCCTTGTTGTTGCCATTGCGCTGGAGGCTGCCGAGGATGTACTCACGCTCCACCGCGTCCAGGCTCAACCCGAATGGCAACCGGAAGGTATGCCGCTCCGGGCCCTTGCCAGCCATGTCCGGCGGCAGGTGCTCGCGGGTGATGAGCTCCCCGTCGCAGAGGATCACCGCGCGCTCCACCGCGTTGCGCAGCTCGCGGATGTTGCCCGGCCACTCGTAGTTCTTCAGGACCTCCATGGCCTCCGGGTGCACGCCGGACACGCGCTTGGCCGAGTCCCCCCGGAACTTGTCCACGAAGTGCTGGACCAGGATGGGCACGTCCTCGCGCCGCTCGCGCAGGGGCGGCAGGTGGATCTGGAACACGTTGAGGCGGAAGTAGAGGTCCTCGCGGAAGCGCTGGTTCTTGATCTCCTGCTTCAGGTCGCGGTTCGTGGCGCACAAGACGCGCACGTCCACTTCGATCTCCACCTTGCCACCCAGCCGGCGCAGGCGGCCCTCCTCCAGGACGCGCAAGAGCTTGGCCTGCAGGTCGATGGGGATCTCTCCCAATTCGTCCAGGAACAGCGTGCCGCCGTGGGCCAGCTCGAACACGCCCGGACGGCGCTGATCCGCGCCGGTGAAGGCGCCGCGCTCGTGGCCGAAGATCTCCGATTCGATCAGCGTGGCCGGAATCGACGCGCAGTTGATGGCGATGAAGGGCTTGTCGCGGCGCAGGGACAGGTTGTGGACGGCGCGCGCCACCACCTCCTTGCCCGTGCCGGACTCGCCGCTGATGGACACGCTGGCCTTGGACGGGGCCACCTTCTCCACCAGCTCGATGACCTTGCGCATGCCCGCCGACTGGGCGATGAGGTCCGAGGAGCCCAGCTGCTTGAGGCGCCGGCGCAAGGTCTGCACCTCGCGCAGGGTCTCCTTCTTCTCCAGCGCCCGGTCGATGCAGACCTTCAGGCGCGCGGTGTCGAGCGGCTTGACGATGAAGTCATACGCGCCCTCGCGGATGGCCTCCACCGCCGCGTCGATGGTGCCGCGCCCCGTGAGGAACACCACCGGGCAGTCCGGCAGCTCCTCCTTGAGGTTGCGCAGCAACCACAGTCCATCCGTCTCGGGCATCGCCAGGTCCGACAGGACGACGTCCGGGCGGAACTCGCCGGCCTTGCGCAGGGCATCGTGCCCGTCGAAGGCCGTCTCGACCTTGTGCCCCCAGGTGCTGAGCATCTCTGCCAGCGCCTCGCACGTGTCGCGTTCGTCGTCCACGGCCAGGATTCGTGCGCTACCCAAGATGAAGACCTCCGGTACTGCGTCGTGACGCGGATTGGGGATGACTCTGAATGAGAAGCCCGCTGCTCGGTACAGCCCTCAAGCGCGAGGAAAGATGAGACGGCAGGAACCACCGCGGACATGGAGGTCCACACCCAGCTGCGAACAGCGCAGCCCCAGCGCGGCCACGGCGTCCGCCAGCTCCGGCGCGCCGTCCCCTCCCGTGTCCTCGACCTCCAGCACCGCCACCGGGCCGTCCGCGCGCACCGTCACGCGCACCGAGCCCCCACCTTCCGCCCGCCGGACTCCCCGCAGCAGCGCCTGGATGACGAAGAAACCGAGCTCCGAGGTGTCCGAGAGGCGCACCCGCACCCCCGCCTCCACGGCCACCTGCATCGTGGCGCGGCGCTTGCGGCCCTCGTGCGCCACCACGCTCATCGCCCGCGTCGTCGCGTCCGACAGGTCCACCTCGCCCGCCGCGCCGCCCTTGGACACGATGAAGTCGGAGAACTGCCGCAGGATGCCGTCCACGCGCTGGATCTGCTCGCGCAGCGCCTTGAGGTTCTTCTCCTGCGACGGGGGCACCTGCCCCGTCTCCGCCTTCAGCTTCTCCGACAGCACCTCCAGATGGATGGCCATCGCGTTGAGCGGGTTGCGGACGTCGTGCAGCAGGCTGTCCATCAGCGTCTGCACGGCACCGTAGCGGGCAGCGCCCACCACCGGATCCGTCGACTCCTGGACACGCACCATGCTGCTGGACACAGCCGTCGAGCTAACCAACGGAAACTCCTCGGGTTTTTCGTCTCCCTCCCCCGCCGCCACCCCACCGCGGCCAAGAGTTAGGGACCGTGTTCCACAACGTCAACCCTGGGTCGGTAATTCTTGCCGGAACCGGCAAATTCCCGTGTAGCGACGCCTACTTGCGCAGGCTCCCAAGTGTTGTCCGGGTGACGTTTCCCGTGGCGCTTCCGAAGCGTGTGTCCGGGTGCTTCCGGCTCAGGTCGACGACGCGGGCGGACGCGACGCCTCGCCCAGGCCCACCAGCTCCAGGTTGAGCCGGGTGGCGACCTCGAAGATGCGAGGGTCCCGGTAGAACTCGCCGAAGACGATGCGCACCAGCCCCGCGTTGGCGATCAGCTTGAAGCACGGCCAGCAGGGGCTGGCGGTGGTGTAGATGGTCGCCCCGTCGATGCCCACGCCGTTGGTGGCCGCCTGGATGATGGCGTTGGCCTCCGCGTGCACCGTGGCCACGCAGTGTCCGTTCTCCATCATGTGGCCCACGTCGTCGCAGTGGGGCAGCCCGCGGATGGAGCCGTTGTAGCCGGTGGACAGGATGGTGCGGCCCCGGACGATGACGGCGCCGACGTGCTTGCGATCACACGTGGCCCGGGTGGCCACCTGCTTCGCGATGTCCATGAAGTACTGATCCCACGAAACCCGTCCGGACATGCGCTCGCCTCCTGGTGACGCGAAAAAAGAGCGGGACGGATGTAGCGCGGACGGGGCGCCTGTCGACAAAAAGGCGGGTCAGCGACCCGCGGCGTGGGCGACGCCTCCCTCACCAGGCAGGCTGCGCTCGAGCAGCCGTCCAAAGCCCTGGGCCTTGAGGAACTGGCGCACCTTGGTGCTCGGCGCGGCGAACGTCTCGCCAGGCATGGGCACATCGAAGCTGAAGTTCTCCTGCTGCACCTCGAAGTCCACCTGCGCGGTGCGGTAGCCCTCCACGATGGCGAGCAGCCGGCCTGTCTCCAGGCTGAAGATGCCGCCGCCCGACGCGCCGTAGCCGATGGGCGCGTCGGTCTTCACCAGCTTCGGCCGCCGCGACTCCCGGTCCCACTCCACCTGGGACAACATGCCGCCGGACAACGACAGCGCGCGGCCGAACGGAGACGCCGCCACGACGACGTCCTCGCCTGGCTCCAGCTCCGCCTCCTCCGCCAGCTCCACCGCGGGCAGCCCGAGCCCCGGCACGCGAATCAGCGCCAGGTCCATCTCCGGCACCTTGCCGCGCGCCACCACCTGCCCCACGTGCGTCTCCACGTCCCCGCGCCGGTCCACCAGCACGCGCAGCTCCGGGGCCTTCAGGTCCTCCATCACCACCGCGTGCGCGTTGGTCACCACCCACGCCACCACCCCGTCCTCGCTCCGCTCCGAGCCCACCACCACGCCGGACGCCGTGCGGCGCACGTTGTCGCCCTCGGCGATCTGCAGCCGCACGTTGTGCGGGAGGATGCGGCGCACCATCTCCTTGCGCGTCGGCCGCGCGGGCTCGGGCATCGCCACCACGCGCACGACCTCGGCAGGGGCCTTGGGCGCGGGAGCGCTCGCGTGGGGCGACGAGGCGCCGGCACACGACGCGAGGGCGAGCAGGGCGACGGGGGCGCCCAGGAGGAAGCGGGTCATCGACTCTCCGGGATGAAGGAAGCGCGTAGGACTGCGAACTCGCTCGACGTCCCCATCTTCCCGAGCCCGCTGACCAATGGAAAGCAGGCGCCCGAGCAGGCCCCGTCAGCCCGCTCGCCCGCTCATCATGCGTAGCGCTTCTTCATCAGGAACAGGATGGCGTCCTTCGCGCAGTGCTCGCAGTAGCCGTAGCGCTCCGCCATCGTCTTGAGCGTGCTCTGCACCTGGGTCTGCTCGCGCGACGTCAGCTGCGCCCGGTCCTCGGAGAGGTACTTGAGGACGTTCTCCTTGTTCTTGCGCAAGACGCGCTTGCGCTCCTCGAAGTAGTGGTCCCTCAGGCGCTTGAACATGTCCGGGAACACGCGCGCGTAGTCCATCACCACGTCCGGGTTGTCCAGCCGGTGGGCGCCGATGGAGGCGATGAGCCCCCGACGGAAGTCCGCCGCCTCCTCGCCCCGGGGCATGACGATGGCCTCCACCTCCTGCATGCGCTGCTCATCCGGCTTCTCCATCTCGCCCGTGACGCGGTTGCGCATCTTCTCGCCGCGCACCCAGTGGCTCACGCTCTGGATGTAGCGCTCCACCAGCTCCCGGTACTGGCCCTCGGACACCAGGCCCATGGACTCGCGCACCTCGGTGTCCACGCGGTCCAGGTACTCGGTCTCCGCCACGCGCACGAAGGCCTCGTGGTCATGGTAGCCGTCCACCACCTCCTGCAGCAGGAACTCGTAGACGCTCTTGTCCTTGCAGATGGCCTCCAGCTCCTCCAGCACCGCGAGCGCGTTGAGGCACTTGTAGTCGGGGTTCTGCGCGGCGTTGAACAGCGCCGTTTTTATCTCCCGCGCGCTGGCGCCCATGCGCCCCTCGTAGTTGGGGTACGCGTCCGACTCGGTGAAGAGCTCCTCGCGCAGCTTGCGCAGCTCCTTGGTGTTGGCCAGGCTGAGCCGGTCCGGCGGCGCGCCCTCCTCGTACAGGTGCAGCTTCTCCACCGGCGTGACGTGGTCGATGAGCTCCTTCACGTCGCTGGGGTAGCGGTCCGGAATCGGCTTCTTGAGCCGCGTGAGCACCGCCCACATCGCGGCCACCGCCGTCGCGTGCGGCGCCACGTGCTTGCCCACCGTCGTCGCGGACACCTGCGTGTCGTAGATCTGCTGCTCGGTGCGGTAGCGGCGCAGGTACGGCACGCGCACCAGCTCGATTCGCCCCTTGAACGACGCGAAGTCCGGCAGCTCCTTGAACGCGCCCAGGTGCTTCTCGTTCGAGGACGCGATGAGCACCTCGTCCAGCTGGAGCACGAAGGGCTCGAGCGGCACCTCGCTCGTCTCGCTGAAGCCCAGCAGGTACTTGAAGGCCTCGAGCGGCCGCTTGAGCAGGTCCGCGTACTCGATGAGCCCGCGGTTGGCGTGCACCAGGGGCCCGTGCGGCTCGAAGAGCACCGTGCTGTGCAGGGGCGCGGGGACGTTGAGCTGGGTGCGGTCCGCGGTGAGCTGCTGCACCACCGCGTCCACGCTCATCTGCGGCTCCACCGTCACCGTGGCCACCTGGTAGCGCCGGGACACATAGAAGCGCTCCACCTGGACGTGGCGCATCACCTTCAGCCAGTCGCCGTTGTAGGAATTGAGCAGCGCCGTGTAGATGCGCCGGCACTTGGAGCACAGCTCGCCGTCGCGCACGTAGTCGGAGAGGATGAAGTCCCCCGTCTCCCCGTCCCCATTGCCCAGCCCCTTCTTCTTGAGCGCCGTCTCCAGCACCTTGCGCCGGTCCACCGCGGGCATGGCGAAGAGCGGATGGTCCCTCAGCTCGCAGGGCATGCGCAGGTCGATGGACTCCGCGTCCAGGTGCGCGAAGGTCGTCAGCTCCCCGTCCCCCGTGGTGGCCCGCTCCCCGAAGCCGATGGAGCCCTTGATGAGCTTCTCCGAGGGGAACACCCAGGCGATGCGGTACAGCGCGCCCTGCGGCAGGCGCGAGTACGTCTCCATCCCCGACTTGAGCGCGTTGACCAGCGAGGACTTGGCGCTGCCGTTGGGGCCGTGCAGGAAGATGAGCTTGTTGATGCGGCCGGCGCGCACGAAGTTGCCGAGCACCCGGTAGATGGCGTTCTGCACCTCCTCCTGCCCCGCCACCCGTCCGTCGCGCTCGTTGTGCTGCGCATCGAACACCTTGAAGCGCCGGATGCTCCCCGTCGGGTGCGGCACCGTCTCCGTCCCGAAGTGGTCCATCACGTCCCGCAGGTACTGCGCCGCGTTGCGCGCCTGGGCCTTGGGGTCGTTCAGGAAGAGCGACAGGTACTCCTCGAAGGACAGGATCGAACGGTTCTTGACGAAGTCGGCGTTCACCTGCGTGCCCACTTCCTGCAGATACCCCTTCGCGTCCACGTGGCTCTCCTCGTCGTCGTCCAGGTCCGTTGATCTAGCCACGCCGCCGGCGGGCCGCAGGCCGTCCTCTGCGCTCCTCGACCTTTCCCGCCCACCCTCCGGAAAGTCCAGGGCCCTTTGGCGCCGTGTCGTCCACCCCACGTGCTCGGGCCGCCGGCTGTCCTCCAGGGGGGAGAGTAGCCCAGGTGCACTTTTCGCCCGACATGGTGCGGGGTTGCAGGGCTTTGGCACCGGGTGGGTGTCAGCTTACTCGCGTGGTGGGCCGGGGTGCGCTACGGTCCAGCCTTTCTCTTCGGTGGCCACCCGGAGCCCAGACACGATGCACAAGGAGCCCATCATCGGCATCGACCTCGGCACGACCAACTCGTGCGCGGCGATTGTCGAGGACAGCGGGAACGTCAAGCTCATCCCCTACAAGGGCGGTGAGTACACCATCCCCTCCATCTTCGCGATTGATGACAAGGGGAACGAGCTCATCGGCTACGAGGCCAAGCGCCAGTGGCAGCTCAACCCGCGCAACACCGTCTACGGCGCCAAGCGTCTGGTGGGCCGTCCGTTCGGCAGCGACGTCGTCGAGACGATGAAGAAGGTCGTGGCGTACAACATGCGCCCCGGCAAGAAGAACGACGTCACGCTGGATGTCGGCAAGCGTGAGTTCACGCTCCAGGAAGTGAGCGCGAAGATCCTCGGCAAGATTCGCGAGGTCGCGTCCAACTACCTGAAGATGCCCATCAAGCGGGCGGTGGTGACGGTGCCCGCCTACTTCAACGACCGGCAGCGCCAGTCGGTGAAGGACGCGGGCAAGCTCATCGACCTGGACGTCGTGCGCATCATCAACGAGCCCACCGCGGCGGCGCTCGCGTACGGCGTGGGCAAGGGACTCAAGGAGAAGGTCGTCATCTACGACCTGGGCGGCGGCACCTTCGACGTCTCCATCATCGAGATCCGCGAGCGCGTCTTCGAGGTGAAGTCCACCGGCGGCGACGTGTTCCTGGGCGGTATCGACTTCGACAACGCCATCATCCACCACGTCCTCAAGGACTTCGCGGCCAAGACGGGCATCGACCTGGCCACGGACCCGGTGGCCATGCAGCGCATCAAGGACCTGGCCGAGCGCACGAAGATTGATTTGTCCGCGCGCGACGAGGTGCCCTTCAACATCCCCTTCATCACGATGACGTCCCAGGGCCAGCCCCTGAACATCGAGATGAAGTTCACGCGCAAGATGCTGGAGCAGCTCACCAACCACCTCGTCGACCGCACCCTGCAGATGGTGGCGCGCGTGCTGGTGGACTCGGGGTTGTCCACCAAGGACGTGGACCAGGTGATGTTGGTCGGCGGCCAGACGCGCATGCCCATCGTCCAGGACCGGCTGACCAAGTTCTTCGGCAAGGCGCCCAGCAAGGCCGTGCACCCGGACGAGGCGGTCGCCATCGGCGCGGCGCTCTACGCGCACTCGCTCCAGGACGACACCAACCTGCGCATCCAGCTGTTGGACGTGATTCCCATGGCCATCGGCCTGGAGAAGGCCGGCGGCGCCTTCCACGTCGTCTTCCCGCGCAACGCGCCCATCCCCAACGCCAAGCAGCTGCTCGCCACCACCAGCATGGACAACCAGACCGAGCTGGCCATGCGCATCTTCCAGGGCGACCACGAGATGGTGGCGCGCAACGACATGCTCGGCGAGTTCACCTTCTCCGGCATCCAGCAGGCCCGCGCCGGTGGAGTGCAGGTGGAGATCACCTTCGACGTGAACATCGAAGGCATCCTCACCATGCGCGCCCGGGACCCGGCCACCGGCCGCGAGATGAACACCACGGTGCGCGTCACCCAGAGCAGCTGAAGCGCCGCGCACCGTCCCGACTCACCGGGACGGCTGCGCCACCAGCCCCGCGGCCTCGTGGGAGCCCTCCCCGGGCTCCTCGTGGCCGCCCGAAGTGGGCATGTACGGCGTCGAGTCCTCCGACACCGGCGTGCGCGCCCCCTCCGCTCGGAGCAGCTCGTACACCAGCAGCTCCACCGAGGCTCCCGGCGGCACCTGGGGCCCCAGCGCCGCGTAGTCGAAGGGTTCCTGCGCGCGTTCCTTCGTGCGCTCGCTGAGCAGCACCTGCCCGCGCTGGGCCAGGGTGGACAGCCGGGCCGCCGTGTTCACCACGTCCCCCAGCACCGTGTAGTCGAGCCGTCCGGACGCCTTCGCGCCGATGCTGCCGGACACCACGTCGCCGGAGTCCAGCCCCATGCAGACGCCGTGGGCGTACGGGGCGCCCTCGCCTCCTCGCGTGGCCAGGACCTCGAGCTGCTGGCGGATGGACAGACACGCCTCCAGCGCGTGGTCCACGTGGCCGGGGCCTCTGAAAACGGCCATCACCGCGTCGCCCACGAACTTGTCCACCGTGCCGCCGCGCGAGAGCACCTCCGGGACGATGGCCTCGAAGATGGCGTTGAGCCGCCGCAGCGACTCCGGGGGCGCCTCGTCCTTGAGCACCGGGGTGAACCCGTGCACGTCGACGAAGACGACGGTGCCCTCCACCCACTCGCCCGCCATGGCCTCCGTGCCCTGCATCATCGGCGGCAGCCGCTCCAGCACGCCGCCCGGGACGAACATGCGCAAGAGGCCGTTCTCCTCGGTGTAGCGCACCGTGCGCCGCAGCTCGCGCACGTGCTTGAGCGTCTTGACGAGCGTGGCCTCCAGGTCCGGGAAGTCGATGGGCTTGGTGATGAAGTCGAACGCGCCGCGGTTCATCGCCGTGCGCAGGTTGCTCATGTCCCCGTACGCCGAGACGATGACCACGCGCGTGAGCGTCGTCACCTCGCCGATGCGCGACAGGAACGTGAGCCCGTCCATCCTCGGCATGTTGATGTCGCAGAGGACCACCTCGGTGTCCGGGTGCTGGCGCAGCTCCTCCAGCGCCTCCTCGCCATCCGCCGCGAACAGGAACTGGTAGACGTTGCGCCGGACCTGCTTGCGGAACACCTGCTCCATCAGCACCGCGACATCCGGCTCGTCGTCCACCACCAGCACCTTGGCCGGACGCGCGGGCCGCCCCGCCTCCACCCTGGCGCTGAAGGCCGAGGACAGCTCGTGCGCGGACTGGAAGCGCTTCGACGGGTCCACGTCCAGCGCTCGCGCGAAGAACGCGTCCACCTCCGTGCCCAGCTCGGGCGCCAGCGAGGACGGCGCCACCGGCGGCGGCGGAACGTTGCCCAGGCGGAACTGGCGCAGCGACTCCAGCGGGAACGGGTGCTGTCCGGTGAGCGCCCGGTACGCCACCACCGACAGCGCCCACAAGTCGCAGCGGTGGTCCAACCGTGGCGACAGCCCCCGGAGCTGCTCGGGGCTCATGTAGCGCGGCGTCCCCGCCATCTCCTCCTCGGGGTGCGGATGCGCCGTGCCACCCTGGGTCAACAGGGCAAGCCCGAAGTCCAGCACCTTCACGACCTCTCCGGACGCGCTCCGGGAAAGGAAGATGTTCGCGGGCTTCAGGTCTCTGTGGATGACACCGGCGGCGTGGGCGGCCGTGAGGGCGCGGGAAGCCTGCGTGAGCAGCCGCTCCACCATGGCGAGCGACAGGCGGCCGCGCCGGTTGAGCAGGGCCTCCAGGTCCTCGCCCTCGAGCAGCTCCATGACGATGTAGGGGGTGTCGCCTTCGAGATGGCAGTCGTGGATCTGGATGACGTGCGGGCTCTGGAAGCGGGCGATGGCCTGCGCTTCCCACTCGAACTGGCGCAAGGCGTGCGGGGTGGGCGCACAGTGGGAGGCCATGAGCTTGAGGGCCACGCGGCGTTGGAGCTTGGGATCCGTCGCCACCCACACCGTGCCCATCCCACCGCCCGCGAGCACCCGCTCGAGGACGTATCGCCCGCCGATGATGCGCGGCTCAGACATGTCGTGTTGGTTCATGGTTGGTCGCACCGAGCGTCGCGATGATGGCACATCGGGTCCACACGCCGGAACACCATCCCGCCCCCTCCCTCCCCTGGCGGACGTGCCACCTCGTGCGAGTCGCGGACGTCGCACGTGTTACCGTGCTGGCCCCGTTCCCCGACCTGTTCCGCAGCTCCCTACCCGTGGAGGAGTCATGCCTGGTGTGACTCGAAGCGCCGTGTCTCCCCTTCCTTCCCCCTCGGCGGAGGATGTGCCGCCGCCCGCGCCGCCCCATCTGCCGGATGGCACGACGTACCCAGGCGTCGCCGTCCCGCCGGGTCTTAGACCCGGGATGCCGCGCAACGCGATGACGTCCAACCGGGAGCGCTTCACGCGCGAGCCGCTGCACGTGCTCGCCGGCAAGCTGCCACCGGACCTCCACGGCCACGTCTTCGTCGCCGGCCCCAGCGTGTCCGAGGGCTCACCGGCGCTGGCCTCGGATGGGCTGGTGCTGCGGCTCGACTTCGATGGGGCCCACGCGACGTTCAGCTCGTCCATCATGGAGACGCCGTCGTACGTGGCGCGCGAGCCGGTCAACGCGGGCAAGACGTCGCGCGGACCGCTCACGCGCTACCTGAACGAATTCCGCGAGACGACGCTGTCGGACGTGTCCATCGCCCTGGGCGCGCAGGAGGCCCCCAACACGGCGCCCTTCCTGGTGCAGGGCGAGAACATGATGCTGGTGACGACGGACGCGGGCCGTCCGTGGGCCATCCATCCGATGACGCTGGAGGCGTACACGCCGCTGGGCTACCTGCGCGAGTGGAAGCCGGCCATCGGCACGCCGTGGACGTTCCCGCTGCTGCAGAGCACCGCGCACCCCGCCTTCGCGTTCGAGCACCCGGTGGCCATCTCCGAGGCGCCGGGCGCCGGGCAGAAGCCGCGCCTGTTCCTGACGAATCACGCGCCCAAGTGGCCGCTCGGGGAGGGCTGGACGCACCTGGTGAGCTGGGACACGTGGGAGAACCGGCTGCACCACTGGTCGCTCATCGACGCGGCCACGGGCAAGCCAGTGGTGACGCAGTCGCTGCATCAGATCGCCGTCACGCGCGACTACGTCGTCCTGCTGGACAGCAACTTCCCGGTCAACTTCTGGAGCATCGCGGTGCAGTCGGCGCTGCCGGGCATGACGCGGCTGCAGCGGCTGGTGAGCCGGCTGACGTCCGAGCCGGCCTATCCCCAGGCGGTGTTCTGGGTGGTGAAGCGCTCGGACCTGCGTCCGTCGCCCGGCACGCTGTTGCCCGACGACCCGCCGAGGATCCCCGCGTACCGCTTCCAGTCCGGAGGTGGCGGTCTGCACTTCGCGGCGCGCTACGAGAACCCGGACGACGTCATCACGATCGTCGCGGGACACTCTCCCACCGAGGACCTCTCCCACACCATCCAGGAGGGAGATTTGCTCATCAACGGCAACCGGGCCCAGGCGTACCAGCAGGGCATGCCCACGGCGGTGCCGGTGACGCGCAGCTCGCTGGGCGTGCACCACATCGACATGCGCCGGAGGACCATCGAGTCGAAGCTGCACTCGCACGATGACTACACGTGGGGGCTCACGGTCTTCTCGAACACGGGCCTCATCAACGGCGAGCTCGAGACCAATCTGAAGATGTACCTCGACGAGGTCCCCCGCGAGCCGCCTCCTGGCGGTGAGCCCCCCGGCGGCATCAACTGGGGCATTCCAGAGGACGAGCTCGCCATCTACTTCAACTCGGATGGCTTCACGGCGGACATGGTCCCCGAGTTCATCTACCAGATGTACAAGCCCATCGTCGGAGACCGGGAGGGCTTGCCCATCCGCGAGGGCCGGGCCGCGAGCTTCTTCAAGTTCTTCATCAACTCCGGCCGCTTCGATGGCTACGTACTGCCCACCGGCTGGTTCGGCTTCGCGCCGCAGTTCGTGCCGAGCATCAAGCTGCCCATGGTGCCGTACTGGAAGGGCTACGTCGTGGCGCTGGTGGTGTCGGACCCCACGCCGAACCTGCCGCCGGACTCGACGGGCGACGAGGTGTGGATCTTCGACTCGGAGGACATCGCCAAGGGCCCCATCTGCCGGCTGGGCAGCAAGAACTTCGACATCGGCATGACGCTGCACACGACGTATCTGCCGCCGGGCCTGGGGGACATCCTCGATGGGCACGTGCCGAACGACCCGCCCTACTGCGTGGACGTGCGCGAGGACTACGACGTGAGCGCGATGCAGAAGGCCTACGAGAACTGGCTGCCGGGCCTGTTCCCCCGCGTGCCGCGCGCGCTCTTCGCGCCGTGGCGGATGGGCGTGCGCTGGGTGCTCAACTTCCCGAAGCTGCGCGAGGTGTTCGAGAACGACGTCTACCCGCGCTTCACGATGCGACCTCGACAGAAGAAGTAGCGACGTGACGGAGGTGGTGCCTCGGGGGACGCAGGGTTCCTCCGAGGCACGGGCTCGCGCGGATCAGTCACTGGCCATGACCGCGCGGGTCGCCTCCTCGAAGTAGGCGTCCGGCACGGAGGCGAGGACCTCGTCCTTCCCACCTTGGGTCCAGGTCCACCGCGCGCCCAGCTTCGTGACCAGTCCGAGCGTCCCGCCGCGAAGCCTCGCGATGAAGTGCCGCGCGGTCCCCTTGCCGCCGTCCGCGCGCCACAACACCTCCTCGAGGTCAGGAGGAGGCTCGCCCGCGAGCAGCGGCGCGATGGCGGCGTGACACTCGAGTCGGAGGATGCGCGCATCCAGCTCCGTGAGCAGCGCTTGCACGCTCAGCCCCGCGCGACCGGGCTCCTCGTCGAGGTACTTCACCACGCGGGCCACCGCGGCGGTGAGGTGCACGAAGGTGTCCTTGCCGCGACACAGCGCCGCCGCCGCGCCCGCCGTCCTCCGGACCACCGCGAGCGCCTCCGACTCGTCGGCCTCGGAACGCGAGTCCGCCACGAGCGCGTGATAGGCGCGGCCCGCCTTGCTCGTCAGCTTCTTCTCGTGGCCCAGCGAGAGTGATTCCTGGGGCGTGAGGCGCAGGGGCTTCGACAGGAAGTCACGCACCCGCTCGACGATGCGGTTCGCCACGGCCTCCTCGAAGCGGTCCGCGAGGAACGGCGACACGAGCGAGGAGAACCACAACCCCAGCTCCACCTGACCCGCCGCCGGGCACACGGGACGCGGGCCTCCCAGCGCCCAGCGAATCGC
Organism: Myxococcus fulvus; assembly: GCF_900111765.1. The sequence continues at coordinate 354,710 of NZ_FOIB01000007.1, read as the reverse complement.
GGGTCGGTCCTCGGGCTTCGCCGCCAGTATCGCGGCCTTGAGGATGACGTGACAGCGCTCGAGTCCCGTGACCTCAGCCATGTCCATTCACCTCCGCGACGTGCGGGCTCGGAATCCTCACGCCTCCGCCATCACCGTATCGACGATCTTCGCCGAGCACAGCACCGCGGGCAGGCCCGCGCCGGGATGCGTCCCCGCGCCCACGAGATACAACCGGTCCACGTCCTCGCTCTTCGCCTGCGCCCTCAAGAACGTCGTCTGCAACAGCGTGGGCGCGAAGCTGAACGCCGCGCCGCGGAACGAGCGCAGGTCATCCCGGAAGTCCTCGGGCGTGAACACCCTCGACGTCACCCACTCCGACTCCAGCCCCGGCAACACCGTGCGCGACAGTCGCTCCGCCAGCATGCGACGGAACGTCTCCGCCCTCGCCTTCCAGTTCGAGCCCTCGCCCAGATGCGGCACCGGCGCGAGGACATAGAACGCATCGTGTCCCGGTGGCGCCAGACCCGAATCCGTCGCGGTGGGCCGGTGCAGATACAGCAGCGGGTCCTGTGACGGCTGCCCCGAGCCCGACAGGCCCGAGAACATGCCTCGGAAGTCCCGACCGAACAGCAGCGTGTGGTGCGCCACCTCGGGATACTGGCGCCGTGTGCCGAAGTACCAGAGGAACACGCTCATCGAGTAACGCGCCTGCTGGATGCGGTCGTCCGTCCAGTGACTGCGCACGTGACGCGGCAGCAGGTACCGGTACGTCCACGCCGCATCCGCGTTGGACACCACCGCCTCGGCGGGGAGCCACTCGCCCGAGCCCAGTCGGACGCCCGTGGCCTTCCGCCCCTCCACGGTGATCTCCGACACCTCGCTGTCGTAGCGGACCTCACCGCCCAGCGACTCCAGCAGCGACACCAGGCCCCGCACCAGCGCGCCTGTTCCTCCCACGGGGAAGAACCCACCCCAGCGCCGCTCGACGAACTGGATGGACGTGTACACGGCGCTCGCGGCCGAGAACGGACTGCCACCGATGAGCAGCGGATGGAAGCTCAGCGCCTGCCGGAGCCGCTCGTCCTTCACGTGCCGCGACACCAGGCCATACATCGTCCGGAAGGCCTCGTCGCGAACCAGCGCCGCCGTGAAGGGCGCCAGGCTCAGCACGTGCGGCACGGGCGCGCTCATCAAGGGGCCGATGCCGGCCTCGTACATCCGCTCCACCCGGGCGGACAGCGCCAGGTAGCCCGCCTCGTCCCCGGGAGAGACGCGCCGCACGGCCTCGAGCATCCGCTCCCGGTCCGTGTGGTAGTCGAACGTGAAGCCATCCGGGAAACGCATCCGGTAGAGCGGCGCCACCGGCCGCAGCTCGACATGCTCCGAGAGCCGCTGTCCCGCGAGCGCCCAGAGCTCCTCGAGCAGGTGCGGACAGGTGATGACCGTGGGTCCCGCGTCGAAGGTGAAGCCGTCTTGCTGGAAGGCATGGGCGCGACCGCCCGGGACGGCGCGACGCTCCAGGACGGTGACTCGCCAGCCTCGCGCGGCCAGTCGCACCGCCGCCGCGAGCCCTCCGAAACCACTGCCGATGACGAGGACGCGCCTGCCGTCCCGCCGTGTGTCCTGTTCCACCCTGGCCGTCGCTCTCATCACCGTGGAGGTTGCATGGCACACCCGGCCCGAGACCACCACTCCGGTGAGCAGGCAGCCGCCCCGTGAAGTGGGCCTGGTTCGGTTGCGAGCCGCGGGCGGGCACAGCTAGCCTGCCGGCCCCAAGGGGGGTGCCGCGCCCCTGCGCGCACGGGTCGAGCAATGATTGATGTTCCTGGCTACCGAAGCGACAGAGCGCTCTCCAGCTCCGGCTCCTTCCAACTCGTTCGCGCCACCCGCGCCAACGACGGAACCCCCGTCAACCTCAAGCTCGCGGAGCCCTCGCGCACCGGAGCCCTCACGCAGCGGCTCCGTCACGAATTCGAGCTGACCCATCCCCTGCGCCTCGACGGCGTCCTCCACCCGCTGGCCCTGGAGGAATCCCGTCCCGGCATGTCCGTGCTCGTACTCGAGGGCTTCGGCGAGACGACGCTCGCCCAACGCCTGGCCGTGGGCCGGATGGAGGTCCTCGCCGGCTGCCGGCTCGCCGTCGCCCTCGCGCGCGCCGTGGGCCAGCTCCACGCCGCCGGCATCCTCCACCGGGACCTGCAACCCGCCTCCGTGCTCGTGGGCGCGGACGGTGTGTCCGTGAAGCTGACGGGACTCACCCTCGCCACGCGGCGCGCCCGCGCGGAGGTGGCTCCCGTCGCCCCGGACCGGCTCGAGGGCACGCTCGAGTACCTGTCCCCCGAGGCCACCGGCCGCACGCATCGCAGCGTCGACTCCCGCAGCGACTTCTACTCGCTGGGCGTCATGCTGTTCGAGCTGTTCACCGGCCGCCGTCCCTTCGCGGACACCGATGCGCTGGGGCTCGTCCACGCGCACGTCGCGCTCCCGCCGCCGCTGCCCCAGTCGCTGGTGCCGGAGCTGCCGCGCACGCTGTCGGCCCTCATCCTCAAGCTGCTCGCCAAGTCCCCCGAGGACCGCTACCAGAGCGCTTACGGACTGGTGGCCGACCTGCAGCGCTGCCTCGATGGCCTGGAGACGGGCGACGGCGTACCCGACTTCGAGCTGGGCACCAAGGACGTCCCCGAGCGCTTCGCCGTCCCCGAGCGACTCTATGGCCGGGCCCCGCAGCAGGCCTCGCTGCGGGACGCCTTCGAGCGCGCCGCCTCGGGGCGCTCCGGCTTCGTGCTCGTCACCGGCGCGGCTGGCATGGGCAAGTCCGCGCTCACCGGCACGCTCAAGCGTCCCGTGTCGGAGAAGCACGGCCTGTTCGTGCGCGGCAAGTACGACCAGCTCCTTCGCGACACGCCCTACTCCGGCATCTTCGAGGCGTTCCGCGAGGTCGCGCGCAGCCTGCTCGGCGAAGAGCGTCTGGACCTGTGGCGACAGCGCTTGCTGGAAGCGCTGGGCGGCATGGGCCAGCTCGTCGTGGACGCGGTGCCGCGCCTGGGGCTGGTGTTGGGAGAGCAGCCGCCCGTGGCCGAGCTGGACCCGGCCGAGTCGGAGCTTCGCTTCCAGTTGGTGCTGCGCAAGCTGGTGGGCGTCCTCGCCACGTCCGAGCATCCGCTCGTCATCGTGCTGGATGACCTGCAGTGGGCGGACAGCGCGAGCCTCCAGTTCCTGCGCCAGCTCCTGACGGACCGTGAGCTGGGCAACCTGCTCGTGGTCGCCGCGTGCCGCACGGAGGTCCTCGACGCCGAGCATCCCGTGGAGGGGCTCACCCAGGCCCTGCGCGAGGCGGGCACGCCCGTGCAGCGCATCAACCTGGAGCCCCTGTCCCCCGAGCAGCTGTCACGCCTGGTCGCGGATGTCTTCCCGGCGGCGGCGGGACAGCCCGACACGCAGCTCGACGCCGTGGTGCTGTCTTTGACGGAGGGCAACCCCTTCTTCGCGGTGCAGTTGCTGCGCGCGTTCTACGAGCGCGGGCTCGTGCGCTTCGACGCGGAGGGCGGAGGCTTTCGCTGGGACGGCGGCGCCCTGCGAGGTCAGGACTTCAGCGACGGCGTGGTGGCGCTGCTCACCGCGCGCATCCGGGAGCTGAGCCCGGGTGCCCAGGCGCTGCTGCCCGTGGCCGCGGCGCTCGGTCATGCCTTCACGCTGCGCAACCTCTCCACGGTGATGGAGCTCACGCCCGAGCAGACGACGGAGGTGCTGGACGAGGTGCTCCACGCGGGCCTGGTCGCGCCCGTGGGCGAGCGGCTCACGGACACCGAGCCCTCCGACAGCTTCCAGTTCGCGCATGACCGCGTCCAGCAGGCCGCGTTGGAGCTGACGCCGCCGGACGAGCACCCGGAGGTCCATGCCCGCATCGGCCGGCTGCTGCTGCGGCACACGCCGCCCGAGCTGATGGACGAGCAGCTCGCGGACATCGTCAGCCACTTCCACCTGGCGCTGCCCGTGCTGAAGGACGCGCAGGAGCGGCACCGGGTGGCGGCCCTGGACCTGCGCGCGGGTCGCGGCGCCAAGTCGCGCGGCGCGTGGTCCGCGGCGCTGCGCCTGTTGACGACAGGCCGTCAGCTCCTCGGCGACGACGGCTGGAGCGCCAACCGCGCGCTCGCGTTCGACCTGCACGTCGAGGCCGCCGAGGCCGCGTATCTCGCCGCGGACTTCGAGCAGATGGAGCGGCTGGCCAGCGCCGCCCTGGACCACGCCCAGGACCGGCTGGAGCAGGTGCGCGTGCACCTGGTGCGCATCCAGTGCCACTCCCACCGCGGCGAGCACGAGCGCGCGGTGGACCTGGGCCTGGAGGTGCTCGGCATGCTGGGCCAGCACCTGCCCGCGCGTCCCATCCAGGCGCACGTGCTGGCGGGTGTCGCGAAGACGAAGGTGCTGCTCGGTCTGCGCAAGCCCGAGGACCTGGAGTCACTCCCCGAGCTGAGAGACCCGCTGCTCGTCGCGACGCTTCGCGTGATGATGAAGCTGGCCACGGCCGCGTTCATGGCCCGCCCCCTGCTCTTCCCGCTCGTGGTGCTGCGCAACCTCCAGCTCACCATCCGCCACGGCGCCACGGGCACGGCCGCCTTCGGCTACGTGGGCTACGGGTTGATGCTCAGCGTCCACCTGGGCAACCCCGAGGAGGGCTATCGCTACGGGCGGCTCGCGTTGAAGACGTTGGATCGCTTCGGCGCGGAGAGCCTGCGCTCGATGGTGCACTTCGTCTTCAACCTCTTCATCCGCCACTGGAAGGAGCCGCTGGGCACCTGCCTGGATGACTTCTTCGCCGGCGCGAGCAAGGGCCAGGAGACGGGCGACATCGAGTACTTCGCCTACAACGCGAGCGCGGGCTGCGCGGTGTCCCTCATCGGCCGCGACGGGCTCCTGGAGCACGGCCCCCGGGTCGACCGCTTCCGTGACGCGCTCGCGAGCCACCGGCACACGAACGTGCCGTTCCTCCAGTACACGCGGCACACGCTCGATGTGCTCACCGGCGCCTTCACCGGCGACGTGGAGGCCCGGGAGCGGGACATCGTCGCGCCGTACCACCAGGCCGGCTACTCCAACGGCATCGCCACCTGCGAGGTCATGCGCACCATGCGCCGCTGGCTGTGGCGCGACGCGAAGGGCTCCCTGGAGAGCGCGGCCGCGGTGGACGCTCGCGCGGAGCTCATCACCGGGCAGATCTACCTGCCCTGGTACAAGTTCTTCCAGGGACTGGCCCTGCTGGAGCTGCACCCCTCGAGAGGACCGCTGGAGCGCCTGCGTGCGTCCCGCACCATCGACGCGCTCCGCAAGCAGATGCGCGGCTGGGCTCGCATCGCCCCGATGAACTACGGCGCGCGCGCGGAGCTGCTCGACGCGGAGCGCGCCCGGGTGGACGGCAAGCCCACCGAGGCCGCGGATGGCTATGACCGGGCCATCCGGCTCGCCCGGGAGCACGGCCTGTCGCTCGACGAGGCTGTCGGGTGCGAGCTGGCGGCGAGGTTCCATCTGGAGCAGCGCCGCGAGCGCGTGGCCCATGCCTACCTGGCCGACTCCCGCGCCGCCTATGTGCGCTGGGGCGCGCGCGCGGTGGCCTCGCGACTGGAGCGCGAGTACCCGCACCTGCTCCCCACCACGCCCGAGCCCGTGCGGGCCGAGGAGTCCGCGGGCACGCCGCTGGCCTCGCTGGACCTGGAGTCGGTGCTCAAGACGGCGCGCGCGCTGTCCGGCGAAATCGTCCTGGACAAGCTCTTGCGCAAGCTGATGACGCTGCTCATCGAGAACGCGGGCGCGCGGCGCGGCTTCCTCATCCTCATGCGGCCCGAGGGGCTCTACATCGAGGCCGAGGGCTCGGTGGACGGCGCCCGGGTGCTCCTGGACCAGGGCGTTCCGGTGGAGTCCTCCACGGCGCTGCCAGCCTCCATCGTCCACTACGTGGTGCGCACCGGCGAGACGGTCATCCTGGACGACGCGGCGACGGAGGAGCCCTTCTCCGAGGACCCCTACGTGCGCACCGCGCATCCCAAGTCCGTGCTGTGCAGCCCTCTGCTCAAGCAGGGCTCGCTCACGGGCGTGCTCTACCTGGAGAACGACGCCACGCGCGGGGCCTTCACTCCCGAGCGACTCGAGGTCCTCCGCCTGTTGTCCTTCCAGGCCGCCATCTCCCTGGAGAACGCGGGGCTGTACGCCAGCCTGGAGGAGTACAGCCACACGCTGGAGCGCCGCGTGGACGAGCGCACCGCGGAGCTGCAGAGCAAGAACGTGGAACTGGCCGAGACGCTCACCCGCATCCAGGAGATGCAGCGCCAGCTGGTCGCCCAGGAGAAGCTCGCGTCGCTGGGCGCGCTCACGGCGGGCATCGCGCACGAGCTGCAGAACCCGCTCAACTTCGTGAACAACTTCTCGGAGCTGTCCACGCGGCTGGCCGCGGAGCTGGACACCACACTGCGCGCCCAGACGGGGAAGCTGGAGTCCACCACCGCCGAGGACATCCTCGAGACGCTGGAGGACCTGAAGCAGAACGCCCGACGCATCCAGACCCACGGGCGGCGCGCCTCGGACATCATCAAGACGATGCTGCGGCACTCGCGCCGCTCCGAGGGCTCGCGCACCCGCGTGGACCTGAACATGCTGATTCGCGACAGCGTCAACCTGGCCGTCCAGGGCCTGCGCGTGCGCGAGGGCGCGGCCGCGGTGGAGACGGACACGGAGCTGGACCCGCGCGTGGGCACCGTCGAGGTGGTGGCCGGGGACATCAGCCGGCTCATCATCAACATCCTCGACAACGCCTTCTACGCGACGCTGGCCAAGCGCCGCGGCGAGGGCGAGGCCTTCACGCCCCGCATCCTGGTCTCCACCCGGCGGCTCGCCGCGCGCGTGGAGCTGCGGGTGCGCGACAACGGGCCGGGCATCCCCCTGGAGATTCGCGAGAAGCTCTTCGACCCGTTCTTCACCACCAAGCCCGCGGGCTCCGGCACGGGCCTGGGCCTGTCCCTGGTCCACGACATCGTCCAGGAGCACCAGGGCGAAATCCGCGTGGAGAGCGTCGTCGGCGAGTACTCCGAGTTCGTCATCTCCCTGCCGTCGCTGTTGCCCACGACGGCCGCCGCGTGAGGCGCCGGACATGACTCGGCCCCTGCCTCCCGTGAGGGAAGGAGGGGCCGAGGGGAACGGCACGGAGCAGAAGGGCCGCTAGGCCGTCTTCTTCTCCTTCTCCATCACGAGCTGAGGCGGCTCGTGGCGGGTGATGACCGTCTCGGTGATCTTGCACTCCTTGACGCCCTCGCGGAACGGCACGTCGTACATGATCTCCAGCATGGCGTCCTCGAGGATGGCGCGCAGGCCGCGCGCTCCGGAGTGACGGCGCATCGCCTCGCGGGCGATGGCGCGCAGCGCCTCCTTCGTGAAGGTGAGCTTCACCTTCTCCATCTCGAAGAGCTTCTGGTACTGCTTCACCAGCGCGTTCTTCGGCTGGGCGAGGATGATGACCAGGTCCTCTTCCTTCAAGTCGTTCAGCGTGGCGATCATCGGCAGGCGGCCGATGAACTCGGGAATCATCCCGAACTTCATCAGGTCCTCCGGCTCCGTCAGCGCGAGCAGCTCACCCACGCTGCGCTCCTCGCGGTGGGTGATCTTCGCGCCAAAGCCCAGGCCCTTCTCGCCCACGCGGCGCTTGATGACGCCGTCGATGCCATGGAACGCGCCGCCGCAGATGAACAGGATGTTCGTCGTGTCGACCTGGACGTACTCCTGCTGGTTGTACTTCTTGCCTCCCCGCGGGGTGACGTTGGCGCGCGTGCCCTCGATGATCTTCAAGAGCGCCTGCTGCACGCCCTCGCCGCCGACGTCGCGGGTGGCGCTGGGCATGTCACCCTTGCGGGCGATCTTGTCGATCTCGTCGATGTAGACGATGCCGCGCGCCGCCTTCTCCACGTCGTAATCGGCGTTGTGGAGCAGGTTCTGGATGATGTTCTCGACGTCCTCACCCACGTAGCCGGCCTCGGTGAGGCTGGTGGCATCCGCGATGGTGAACGGGACGTTGAGGAAGCGCGCCAGCGACTGGGCGAGCAGCGTCTTGCCCGAGCCCGTGGGCCCGATGAGCAGGATGTTGCTCTTGCTCAGCTCCACCTCCTCGCCCGACGGACTCTTCACGCCGGGGCGCGGACGGGAGGTGGGCTTCTTCTGGTAGATGCGCTTGTAGTGGTTGTAGACCGCTACGGACAGGACCTTCTTCGCCTGGTCCTGACCAATGACGTAATCGTCGAGGAACGCCTTGATTTCCGAAGGCGTCGGCAAGCTGACCTGGGGCTTGCCCTCCTCTCGCTCGTTCTCGTCCGCGATGATGTCGTTACAGAGCTTGATGCACTCATCGCAGATGTAGACCGTCGGTCCCGCAATGAGCTTGCGGACCTCGCGCTGCGATTTTCCGCAGAACGAGCAGGACAGGTTGACGTGGTGCTCCTTCTTCACTGCCGCCTCCGAGTTCGCCGACCCCAGACTTGCCGGAGCCACTTCGCCGTCCACCGCTCCCCTACCCACACGGCCTGCCCACGTCTCGAACAGCCGTCGGGCCCACCTACACCGGGGCCCTGAACCACTATAGGGCCCTGTCACCTGGGCAGGAAGCCCAACGGTGCGGGCCCGTTACGGACCGTACAGCGTCCGCAACGGGTGAGCGTTCAGTAACAGCGGCTCAGGCGTCCGTCACGCCCGAGGCGAGCTCCTCCACGTCGTCCGCCAGGGCGGCCGCCCGCTCGGCGACAGCGTTCGGAATCTTGCGGCACCCCGCCAGCTCGCTGGCGAGCTTCCGGGCCATGGACGCGAGCTTGCGTACCTGGAGGCTCTCGGGGGGAGGCTCGGGCGGCGGCCGGGGGAAGCGCTCCGTGAACTCCTTCTTGAGCTCCGTCGGGTTCTTCTCCGGGCTCCAGATGCTGTCACGTAGGGATTTGTATTCAGTGGGAGACAACTGGCCACGCTCCTCGGCGTCGGCCAGCACTTCGATGACCTCGAAGGCGGGCGCCTTCTCCGGGAACTCCTGGGCCTTGAGCTCCTCCTCGGGCTCGTGCTTGGCCAGGAAGCTGAAGGAGCGGGTGAGCTTGAGGGCCGTCTGCTTCTTGATGTGCAGTTCCTTGAGGCAGTAGGCCTCGAAGGTGGGATAGCCCCACTCCTCGAACTTCGCCTCGTCCCGCACGGTGACGAGCAGCTTGCCCAGCTCGGCCCAGGTGGACTTGAAGCGTTTGGCGGCGACCAGCACGGTGTGACGGAAGGTCCCCGGCGGCACGCTCAGCGCCTTCTTCGCGATTTCGGTCTCGGCAACGGATGCGGCGGACATGGCCCCGGTATGAGCCATGCCCGGGGGGTGGGCAAGAAAGTGGCCCTAGCCCCGCTTGCCGATGTTGAAGGACAGGCCGACGGTCGCCCGCTCCCCTTCATAGGCCCGGAACGGCCACTTCTGCAGCTCCGTCAACAGGCACTCGTAGAGCGGGCCCTTCTTGAACTGGGGGTTGTCCACCCAGAGCTTGTTGACCTTGCCGTCGTTGCCGATGACGAACTCGAGCGGAATCTTCGCGGCGAGCCCCGGGCTGCGCTCCGCCTCTTCCTTGAAGCACTTGAAGAGCGTGGACTTGTTGCCGGCCACGACGCGGTTGATGGCGGACTGGTCGAACTGCTGCGCCACCTCCATGCCGTCCGGGTCCGTGCCCACGCTGCCCGCGGGGCGCGGCGGCCGGCGTTCGTCGGTCCGGGACGTGGAGGCCAGGGCGGTGGGCTTGCCGGTGGAGGCACCCGTCGGCTTGGTGCCCGCCGGAGTGTTGGGCCTGGCGGCGCCGTGCGTGGGGTAGTCGAAGAGCTCCTCGTCGTCCTGTCGGGCCTGGGCCACGCGGATGACGGGAGCTTCCATCTCGATGCCCTCGAACTCGTCCTCGCCGAACCAGCCGTGCACCGCGGCGTTGCGCGCCACGTAGATGCCGACGCTGCCGAGCACCAGCGCCAGGCCCGCGGCCACGCCGCCGAGCACCAGCACGCGCTTGTGGTTCTTCTCCCGCTCCACCAGGACGGCCGCGTCCACGCGGGCGCGCGCCTCCGAGAGCGCCACGTGGACCTTGAAGGGCTCCACCTCGCGCATCGGATGGAAGTCCCGCTCGCCGGCCAGGGCCAGCGGCGACTCAGGGGTCAACTCTCCCGTCTTGAGCTTCTCCACGATGACCGAGCCGCTGACAGGTCCGAGGACCAGGTCACCATGCCGGAAGAGCCACTGCCCATCGACGTCCGCCGCGAGTTCTTGTCCAGCCGCCATTTCGCGCGCGATTATCCCGTGTAACCCCGCGACCTCGCAACGCCGTGCTCACTTCGACCTCCAAGCGGATTCCCGTCGCACTGTGGATCTGGTACCGCGGCGGAAACTTCCGCGGCTTCCAGCGCCAGACGGAGGGCCCCACCGTCCAGGAGGCGCTCGAGACGGCGCTGCGGGCGGTGGGCGTCCCGGCCTCGGTGATGCCCTCGGGGCGGACGGACCGGGGCGTCCATGCCCGCATGCAGGTGGTGAGCGTCCGCCTGGAGGCCGGGGATTCGCCCGAGTCACTGGCCAAGCGGCTCCCGGAGCACCTGACGCCGGGGCTCGGGCTGTGCCTGGTCCGCCGACCCCAGGGCTTCCATGCCCAGTGGAGCGCCAGCGGCAAGGCGTACCGGTACCGGCTGCGGCTGGGGGGCCCCCGGACGGAGGACTGGGCACCCTACTCGCTCGACGTGCCCGGCGAGCCGGGGCTCCTGGGCCGAGGGGCCAGCGTGACACCCGAGCGGGTGGCGGAGCTGCTCGCCAGGGCCCAGGGCACGCGGGACTTCATCGCCTTCCATGAGAAGTCCAGTCCCCAGAAGCCGCGCACGCTGGAGTCCGCCACCCTGCACGAGCGGGGCGGAGGGCTGTACGAGGTGCGGCTGGTCGGGGACGGCTTTGCTCGCTACCAGGTGCGCTATCTGGTGGGGGGCGCGCTCAAGGTGGCGGCGGGGCTGTTGCCGGAGGAGGCGTGGCACGCGGCCCTGGAGACGGGGGCGGCCATGGAGGGCTTCAAGGCGCCCGCTCACGGCCTGATGCTCTGGGAGGTCCACTACCCTCCGAAGGTGGATCCCTTCACGGCCCCAGAGCGTCTCCACCCTCCGGGGTTGCCGCCGGAGTCACCCTTCTCGGAGTGACACGGGGCTGGATCCACGAGCAGCCGTCAATCGACGAGCCGCTCCTCGTACTTCGCCAGCAGATCCGAGATGGCCTCCCGGAGGTACTCGCTCTGGCGGATGCGCGTGGAGCGCGACAGCTCCTTCAGGGCGTCGAGCTTCTCGCGGTTCAGCCGGAAGACCACTGAGGTGAGGCGGGGATTCAGTTCCAAGTGCGCAACCTCCTACAGATGCGCACACCATCTCACAGCCCTTTCTGATCGCAAGATTTTCACTCGGATCCGCTGACCGGGAAGATCCACTGCACCCCGGTGAAGCCCTCGGCGTCGGCGCGCAGTCCGGATCCGAACCCAAGCGTGAGCCCGAGCCCCCCGTACACCGCGAGCCGCTCCGAGAAGGTGTGTCGCAAACCGAAAGCTACGCGAGGCCCCACCCACGGCCCAGAAAACGGCCGCACGACCGCGCCGAGATCCACGAAGGACTGCCACGCCTCCATCCCGAAGACGCTCCGGAAGCCCCCCACCACCGAGAGATCCGGCCCCCGGAGGCTCCCGCGGATCAACACGAAGACCTCATCCCCTCCGTACCCCACCGAGAGGCTGGCCCCCAGATCCAGCTGGGCATCCAGTCCCTTCACCACGTCCGCGTCCGAGTCGCCGATCAGCTCCGTGTAGGACAACCCGGGTCCGAGGATCAGCGAGAAGGAGCGTCGGTCCCGGTACGGTGAGTCCACGTACTCGGCGGCGTGGGCGATGCCGGGGGTGAGCCCCAGGAGCACCAAGCCCGTCAGCCAGGAGGACCGCCCGCGCCTCAACGTCCACTCGACCGTCATGATCTGCTCCGGAGTCCCAGGGGCCTTGCGCGCCGGGCGGAGAAGGGAGTCCGGGATCAGCTCACCACGGGCAGCGCGAAGCTCGGCGTCGCGGGCTTCGTCACGCCGGCGGCCTCGTTCATCCGGCCCGAGCGGAACGGCTCCAGATCCAACGCCACGAACTTGAACCCCAGCGCCAGGAACGCGGTGTTGATCCTCTGGCGCACGTCGGCCACGAGGAAGCGCTCGTACTCCTCCGCCGCCACCTCCAGCCGCGCCACCTCGCCGTGGTAGCGCACGCGGAACTGCCGGAAGCCCAGCTTGCGCAGCTCCGACTCGGCGGAGGCGATCTGCAACAGCCGCTCGCGTGTCACCGACGTCCCATAGGGGATTCGCGACGCCAGGCACGCCATCTGCGGCTTGTCCCACGTCGGCAGCCCCAGGGCCTGGCTCCACGCGCGGATCTCCTCCTTCGTCAGGCCCGCCGCGGCGAGCGGAGACTCGACGGCGTGCTCCCGCGCCGCCTTGTGCCCGGGACGGTGGTCCTTGAAGTCGTCCGCGTTGAAGCCGTCCAGCACCACCGCCAGCCCCAGCTCCTGGCGCCGCGCCTCGCAGAGGTCGTACAGCTCCGTCTTGCAGAAGTAGCACCGGTTGGTGGGGTTGGCCGCGTACGAGGGGTTCGCCAGCTCGTTGCTGCTCACCACCACGTGCCGGGCGCCCAGCTTCGTCGCCAGCGCCCTCGCCTCCTCCGCCTCCTCGGGGGCCACGGACGCCGACAGCGCCGTCAGCGCCAGGGCCTTCTCGCCCAGCTCCTCCACGGCGATCTTCAGCACGAAGGTGGAGTCGACCCCGCCCGAGAACGCCACCAGCGCGCTGCCATGGGTGCGCAGCGCGGCCCGCATGGCCTCGAGCTTGGGGCGCGACGACTCACACAGGGCTTGGATTCGCTCGGGGCTCAGCATGCTGGACTCCTAAAACGGAAGGGCCCCGGATTGCACGCGCATCGCGCGGCAACCTGGAGCCCTTGTCGTGGACGCTGACGGAGCCGGGTGCCGGCCCCCTGGCTCAGCGAGCCTTGCTCTTCGCCGCCGGCTTCTTCGCGGGGCTGGCGGGCTTGCCCACCCGGGCCGCGCGCGTGGCGGGACGGGACTTGGCGCCCTTGTCCGCCTTCGCGGGCTTGGCCTTCGCCACGACGGCCGGCTTCGGCTCCTCCGCGCGACGCGCCTTCGCCCCGCCGTTCTTCTCCGGCTTCTCGGCCTTCTCGCCCTTGGCCGGCAGCGGGTTGGCCTTCATCTTCTTGCCGGTGATGATCTTCAGCTCCTCGGTGGACATGTAGCCGAGGTCCAGGAGCGACTGGAAGATCTTCGCGGCGCCGTCCTCCACCGACTCGACGTCCGAGTGGATGGTGACCTCCGGCGACGTGGGCGGCTCGTACGGCTCGGTGATGCCGATGAAGTTGGGGATCTCCCCGTTGAGCGCCTTCTTGTAGCGGCCCGTGCTGTCGCGCTCGATGAGCTTCTCGGTGGGGCAGTCGACGTAGACCTCCACGTACCGGCCGATGGCGCGGCGGTTCTCCTCACGCTTCGCCTTGTACGGGCTCACGCAGGGCACCAGCGCCGCGACGCCGTTGCGCGTCAGCACGTTCGCCACGAAGCCGAGCCGGCCCGCGATGACATTGCGCTCGTCCTTCGAGTCGCCCAGCCCCGCCCACAGCTCATCGGCGAGCTCACCCTCGTCGAGAATCTCCACGTGACGGCCCACCTGACGGAGCCGCGCCGCGATGTACGCGGCCGTGGTGGTCTTCCCCGTACCGGACATGCCGGTCAGCCAGAGGGTGAATCCAGTGTTGGAGGCCATAAGGATTTTCAACTCCCTGCGTCCGGAGCGCTTCTTGCACGCCGCGTTGGGACGCCGCAGATCCAGAAGATGCGCGTGGTTATAGACGAAAACCCACGCACTTGACAATTCACGCGCACCTTTCCGCAGGTAGGGGTAACGGGCAGCCAAGTGCCTGCACCTACTCGGCTTTTTCGTTCTTGCAATGCGGGATTCAAACCTGTCGCGTTCGAAATTCTCCCCCATTCCACTCGTACTCACACACGCAGGTGACACAGCCTCGGTGTACGGATGCGATGAGATAGGAAACTCCCGGTAGCAGCGGATGGCCTGACGGGGCCGCCCAGGCTGCGTCTTCCAGGGAAAAGGTGGGAGGCGCGTCGACATGTGAGTGGAAGACGGCGGTGATCCGCTCGCCGCTCGACTCGGCCTGGAGGCACACCTGCAACCACTCGTGGGGCTCGAAGGCGTAGGCCACGGCGGGCATCGGGGACACGTTGCGCAGGGGGAGGACCCGGGCGGAATCGGACGACGCCAGGATCACGCCACAGCCCTCCAGTGGGTAGGACGCCTCCAGATGGCGGAGCACCTGCGTGCGCACCGGCTCCGGCCAGCGCGGATCCACCCAGGGGCTCACGGCTCGGCGCGAGAGGCGCAGCGCGAGCAGCGACGCAGCTCCATCTCCTCCAGGCCTCCCGGAGGCACCAGCCAGCGGCCGCCCAGTGAGGGGGCCAGGCCCAGGCGGAGGTTCTGGAAGATCATCGCGCCCAGGGCCCCGAGCGCCACGCCCAGCGCGCCATCGGGCGGCGAGCCGAGGTGCCGCACCGTCTCGCCGAAGCACCAGACACAGCCCTCGCTTCCGCGAAACACGACGCCGGCCCTCGCGCCGTCGCCGCAGAGGGCCACCCAGGGGGCCTCTCCGCTCCAGGCCGTGGGCAGCTCCGCCAGCAGGCCGCCCCTGCGCTCGGGGTTCGCGGCGTCCGGGTTCAGCGCGGGGACCTCGCGGGCCAGCGTCTCCGGGACGGGCTGCCCCACGTCCTGGGCCGACACCAGGAAGCCGGGGGCCCATGGGCCCAGGGTCAACGAGCCCACGCCCGCGACCGGGGTGCCACCTCCGGCCAGGTACGCCGCCGCCGTCATCCCCGAGGCGCCCGTGGCATCCACGCGCGAGGGGCCCGTCAGAAGCGCCTCCTGGCCTCGACCACCGACGTCGCGCAGGAGGATCTGCCGCGAGTAGCGCTGGATCTGATCTTCACGCAGAGCCATGCGCCCTCACCCGCCCGCCATCGCGGGGATGAGCGTGAGCCGGTCCGAGTCCTGCACCGGCGTGTCCAGCTCGCTCAGGGCGCGTATGTCGTCCTCGTTGAGGAAGACGTTGACGTAGCGCCGCACGGCGCCGCGCTCGTCGAGCAGCTTCGAGCCGATCCCGGGGTAGCTCGCGTCCAGGTTCGCGAGCACCTCGCGCACGGTGGCGCCAGGAATCACCACGTCCGCCTGATTGCGCGTCAGGGTGCGCATCGTCGAGGGAATCCGAATCGTCGCCATGACCCACTCACCTTCCCTGCTTGCGCAGCACCAGCCGATGCGTTCCGTCGTCTCGAGCGTCGAGTGACACCACCTCGTGCCCCTCTTCACGCGCGCTGCGGGGGACGTTCTTCAGGGGCTCGGCGCCTCGGAGGAGGACCTCCAGCAGCGCGCCGGGCTCGAGGGACTCCAGCCGAAGCTTCGTCCGCACGTAGGTCATCGGGCAGACCTCTCGTGTGATGTCCAGCGTCGCCATCGTGTCACCCATACGCGTGTCCCGTTCCGGCGACGCTCGCCGCCGCGCCGCATCGACTCATCGCGCGCATGCCGAGGCCTCGTCCGGGAAGCTCGGAACCGCAGTGACCTGACAGCCCGAACACTCCTCCGCGCGAGTCACCCGCGTCACGCGTCCCAGCATCGTGCGCCCATCCAGCACATGCAGCGCCGTCTCACCCGGCACCCGTCGCGCGGCCCCTGCCAGCAACTCCAGCACGAGCAGCGCCTGCACCGAGCCCACCAGTCCCGCCAGAGATCCGAGCACCCCCGCCTGCGCGCACGTGGGCACGGAGTCCGGCGGAGGCGGAGCCTCATAGAGACAACGCAGGCACGGGCCACCCGGCTCCACGCGCATCGCCTGCCCCTGCATCCGCAGCACGCCGCCATACACCAGCGGCACGCCCGTCAACACCGCCACATCCGAGAGGAAGAACTTCGTCGCCACGCCATCCGTCGCGTCGATGACCGCGTCGTGCGAGCGGAACAGGCCCTCCACGTTGTCCGCGTCCACCCGCTCGGGCAGCACCTCCGTGCTCAGCCCTGGAAACGCCCTGGCGAGCCCCGCGGCGGCGGACTCCGCCTTGTTGCGGCCCACGTCCTCGGCGCGGTGCCACAGCTGTCGGGGCAGGTTCGTCATGTCCACGCGGTCCGGGTCCGCCAGCGTCAGGTGGCCGACACCGGCCTGGGCGAGCGCCAGGGAGACAGGGCAGCCGAGCCCGCCTGCTCCCACGACGAGCACCCTCGCGCGCTCAATCCGGGACGCGTGGGGAATGCGGGGATGGTGGTGTTCTTCTGGGCCGTGCATCGAATGCTGCTCCGCGAAGGCGGATGCGAATAACGTGCGGACCCCTGCGTCGCATCAGGCGACCGTTGGGCGCAGGCGCCCCTACCAGCTGCCACACATATGAAAAACCTGACCGGCGTGCTCGTCTTTTCCACCACCCTGTTGCTCATGCTCGGGTGCCACAAGAACACCGGCGAGACCGCCGGCCCCGCGGATGCCGCGACCCAGCCCTCCGCCGAGGCCACGGCCCCCGCCGAGGCCACGAAGCTCGTCGACAGCGGCTCCACCCTCGAAGCCCCCGTCGCGGGCGTCGAGAAGGCCGGGACGGACTCCGGCACGCTCGTCGCCGAGTCCCCCGACGCCTCCACCCCCGCCGCGGGGACGAACCTCAAGGACGCGGGGGCCCCCGAGTCCCGCCGCGCCGCGCTCGAGTCGTGCGTGGACCGCTGGCTGAAGAAGAAGAACCTGGACCCGTACGGCAACAAGGAGGGCACGATGTACGCGGGCGGCACGCCCCTCTTCGACGAGCGCACGGGCGAGTCCACGGACCGGATGGAGTTCATCTTCCGGAGCAATCCCGAGGCCCGCAAGGTCTGCATGCAGCCATCCTCCCGATGACGGAGGCACGCGGGGACACCCGTCCGCCTTCTCGCTCGCCGAGAAGGTGAACGGACCACCCCAGGGATTCCCGCACACCCGGCGGCTCTCGTAAGCTGCCGGCCCAATGGATTCGAATCTCGCCCTGGGCGAGGAGACCCCGGCCAATGACCTCCGTGCGCGCGTGCGCGAGGTCCTCTCGCGCCGCAAGCTGACGGACAGCGTCTCCACGGAGCAGGCCACCGCGTCCTGGGAGCAGGACCGGTTCGTCGCCCGGGCCCGCGCCCTCTTCTACGCCCGCATGATGTTCCTCACGCTGGGACTGCTCATCCTGGCGGTGCCCACGTGGAGCGGCTACTTCGGCCTCACCGGAGCGCTCTCCTTCCTGGGCTACTTCACGATGCTGCTCTACAGCGTCGCGAACCTGCTGGTCATCGACCACCCCAAGGCCGGCCGCTGGGTGACGTACACCACGCTGTGCCTGGACCTGGTCATCCTGGTGGTGCTCATCGCCAAGCCCCAGGTGGGCGGCGGTCTGCAGAGCCCGCTGCTCGCCACCCAGCTGCTCTTCACCACGCTGTTCTCCATCCTCTACCCCAAGCCGCTCGCCATCCTCCCGCCGCTGCTCGCGCTGCCGATCACGACGCGGTTGGACCTGCTGCTCAACCGCAACGTGACGGCGGTGGAGCTGCTCACGCTGCTCTGGTACCTGGCCCTCAACTTCATCATCGTCTACGTGCTCGTGTACCTGAACGAGCGCGAGGCCGCGGCCCACCGCGAAGTCGTGGCGCTCCAGGGTGACCTCAAGGAGCTGGCCGTCGTCGAGGAGCGCAACCGCCTGGCCCGGGAGATCCACGACGGCCTGGGCGCGTCGCTCTCCTCGATGATCATCCAGGCCGAATACATCCTGAACCTCGCGCGCGAGGACGGGCTGCGCGAGGAGATCCGCGAGCTGAAGGCCACCGCGGAGGAGTCCATCGACGAGCTGCGGCGCAACCTGCGGATGATGCGCGAGGACTTCGAGCTGTCGCAGGGCCTGGAGGACTACGCCAAGACGTTCCAGGAGCGCACGGGCCTGCCCATCCGCTTCGAGCGCACGGGCGCGCAGCGCAAGCTGTCCCCCGACGTGCAGCTGGCCCTCTTCCGAATCCTTCAGGAGTGCCTCTCCAACGCGGTGAAGCACGCGGAGCCGAAGCTCGTGCAGGTGAAGCTCGACTACGGCGAGGACCGCGTGCACCTCATCGTCCAGGACGACGGCAAGGGCTTCGACCCGAAGCACACGCCGCGAGGCCACTACGGCCTGCTCAACATGCGCGAGCGCGCCATGAAGCTCGGTGGTCAGCTCATCGTCGATTCGTCACCCGGCTCGGGCGCCCAGGTGGCCTTCTCCCTTCCCTGCCCCCCGACATGACCGGAGCCCCCGTGGACGCCCCGCAGCCTCCCTCCACTCCCGCGCAGCCGCCCATCCGCGTCTTCGTCGTCGAGGACCAGACCAAGATCCTCAAGAACCAGCTGCGCCTCTTCGAGGGCCACCCGGAGATCGACATCGTCGGCACCGCGCTGTCCGGCGAGGCCGCGCTGGAGGACGTGCCCCGGCTGATGCCGGACGTGCTGCTGCTCGACCTCGGCCTGCCGCGCATGAGCGGCATCGACGTCACGCGGGAGATCAAGGCCGTCTACCCGAAGATGGAGATCCTCATCTTCACCATCTTCGACGAGGAGGACAAAGTGCTGGAGGCCGTGAAGGCGGGCGCCTCCGGCTACATGCTCAAGGGCTCTCCGGTCGACAAGATCATCGAAGCCATCAAGGAGGTCCGCGCGGGCGGCACCGTCATCCAGCCCAACCTGGCCCGCAGGCTCCTGCGGCACTTCCGCGTGGACCCGGACGCCACGCCCGTCCCCTCCGAGCCGCTGGCCGCCGCCCCGGCCGCCCCGCGTCCGGAGGCCCCCGCGCCCACGCCCGCCGAGAGCGCCTCCGCCGAGGAGCCCCTGCTCAAGCCCCTGTCGGACCGCGAGCGCGAAATCCTCCAGCTCATCGCCAAGGGCGTCTCCAACAGCGAGGCCGCCCGGCTCCTCAGTCTCAGCAAGGCCACCATCCGCACCCACCTGGAGCACATCTACCGGAAGCTCGAGGTGACCAACCGCGTCGAGGCCGTCACCGAGGGCATCCGCAAGGGCCTCATCTCCGTCTGAGCCGTCATTCAGCACCCAGGCCCGGAGTGGCGCCGGGTGCGCCGCGCCGGGCCTTCGTGCGTCAGGGCCTCGTCGAACCCGCGGCCTCGATGACCAGGTCCGCGTACCGGTTCACCGGGTCGTCGGGCGAGGTGCCATCGCGGAAGTAGAAGGTGTGGTCATCCCACGCGTCGGGCCGGGCGTCGTTGGCGAACATCCACAGCGCGCCGCCGCCCACGCCCACGCCGCGCATGCACTCCAGCCAGCCGCGATACAGCGCGCGACGCTGGGACAAATCCAAGTCTCCCTCGTTGCGCAGGCCCAGCTCGCCCACCAGCAGCGGCTTGCCCAGCCCGTGCGCGATGGCCGCGTGCTCGCGAATCCACCGAGCCCCTGCCTCCGCCGTGCCCGCGCCATCCAGGCCCCACGACTCCGGATAGAAGTGCACCGACGCGAAGTCGATGTACGGCGACGCCGTGTTGCGCGTGAAGCTGGAGCCCGGCGTGCGCAGCATCGTCGTCCCCACGCGGGACCAGTAGGCGCCGTCGTACCCGTCCGACGAGGGCTCGAAGCCCTCCTCGCCCGTGCCCACCAGCTGCCCCGGTGCTCGCGACTTCACCTCGCGCGCCATCTCGTCGACCCACGCGCGCAGCTTCTCACCCTGCGCATCCAGCCCCCGCCCCCGAGGCTCGTTGAGCAGCTCCCACGCCAGCACCGCCGGATGGTCGCCATAGCGGATGCCGTCCTCCGTGTTCACCCGCTCCAACGTCCGCGCGAGGTGCTCCTTGTAGAGCGCCCGGACGACGGGCTCCGTGAAGAAGCGCGGGTCTCCCTGCACCGGGTTCGGCAGCCCCGCCCAGCTCACGTACTGGCGCGTGCCACCATACGCATCCCAGTAGTTGCCCAGCGTGAGCACCAACCGGACCCCATGCACCCGGGCCCGGGCGAGCACGCGATCCAGCCCTCGCAAGGCGACCTCGTCGTACTGGAGCGGCGCGACCTGGATGGTGCTGTCCCCCACCTTCTCCGGCGCCTCGTTGTGCCCGTTGGTCCTGAGCGCCACCACGCCCATCGCGGCGGCCTTGGCGAACACCTCCTCGACGATGGGTGAGTCGGGCAGGCCCCGGCGCACGTCGCGCGCGGCCTCCTCCTGGAGGAAGTAGGCGTTGAGCACCATGCTCGTCGCGGGCAGCCGCCCCAGTCGCTGCGGTGGAGCGCTCCCACAGTCGGCCGCCGCGGCCTCGAGCATCACGGGCTCTCCCTCGCCGCACGCGCACAGCAGGAAGAGGGGCGTGAGACACAGGAGCCAGCGCCGTGAAGACATGGAGCCCATGGTAACGGATGGGCTAGGTTGATGCCCGACATGGAGCTCCGACTCGAAGGCGTGTCCAAGACGTACCCCAATGGTACGCGTGCGTTGCACGACGTCACCCTCACCATCCCCCGAGGGATGTTCGGCCTGCTGGGGCCCAACGGCGCCGGAAAATCGACGCTCATGCGCTCCATCGCCACGCTGCAGGACGTGGACGGTGGGACGATGACCTTCGACGGCATCGACGTGAGACGTGACAAGGATCGGCTGCGCGACGTGCTCGGCTTCCTGCCGCAGGACTTCGGCGTGTACCCGAAGGTGACGGCCTGGGACATGCTGGACCACCTGGCGCAGCTCAAGGGCCTGGCCCAGCGGCGCGCGCGCCATGACGCGGTGAAGGCGCTGCTCACCAAGGTGAACCTGTGGGAGCACCGCGACCGCAGGCTCGGCGGCTTCTCCGGCGGCATGAAGCAGCGCTTCGGCATCGCCCAGGCGCTGCTCGGAGACCCCAAGCTGCTCATCGTCGACGAGCCCACCGCGGGCCTGGACCCCGCCGAGCGCTTCCGCTTCCACAACCTGCTGGCGGAGATCAGCTCGGACGTGGTGGTGCTGCTGTCCACGCACATCGTGTCGGACGTGGCGGACCTCTGTCAGAACATGGCCGTGCTCGCGCAGGGCCGCGTGGTGGCGAGCGGCCACCCGCTGAAGCTGGTGGACCAGCTGCGAGGCCGGGTGTGGAAGCGCTTCGTCACGAGCCAGGAGGAGCTCGACGCGCTGTCGAAGCAACTGGAGGTCATCGCCGTGCGGCGCGTGGCGGGCCAACGGCTGGTGCACGTGCACGCCCCGAGCGCGCCCGAGGGCTTCGAGGCCGCGAGCCCCGACCTGGAGGACGTCTACTTCCACGCGCTGTCCGGCGCGTCGAAGGCGGCGTGACATGTTCAGCGCACTCGTGACCTTCGAGCTGCGTCGCCGGGTCAAGATGATCTCGACCTGGGTGTACGCGGCGGTGCTCGCTGGCGCCGGCCTGCTGTTGATGCTGGCGACCGGCGGCGTCTTCAAGAACATCAGCGCCGGCTCAGGCTCCGAGCGCGTGCTGGCCAACAGCCCGTACACGCTCTTCAACTTCATCACCGTGCTGGGCCTGTTCGCCCTGCTCATGGTGGCGGCCGTCTTCGGTCAGGCCGCGTACCAGGACTTCGGTCACGGCACGTGGATGCTCATCTTCACGAAGAACGTGAAGAAGGTGCCGTACCTGCTGGGCCGCTTCCTCGGCGCGTTCGTCTTCAGCGCGGTGCTGATGTTGTCCATCATCCCGGGCCTGCTCGTGGGCGCCGGCGTCGTGTGGCTCATCGACAAGACGCAGCTCGCGCCACACCAGTCGTTCGCCTACCTGTGGCCGTACCTGGTGGGCGTGTGGCCCACGCTGTTCTTCGCGGGCACGGTGTTCTTCTCGCTGGCCGCGCTCACGCGCCGCATGGCCCCCGTGTACGTGGGCGTCGTCGTGCTGGTGCTGGGCTACCTGGCGCTCAGCTCCGCCATGTCGGACGTGGCCAACCGGCCGCTGGGCTCCATCCTGGACCCGTTCGGGTTCATCACCGTCGACAACGTGACGCGCTACTGGACCCCCGCCGAGCGCAACCGCGACCTGATTCCGTTCAGCGGAGTGCTGCTCGTCAACCGGCTGTTGTGGTCCGCCGTGGGCGCGCTGCTGTTGGGCCTCACCGTGCTGCGCTTCCGTCCCGAGGTGGAGGAGCACCGGGGTGGCCGCGCGGCGAAGGCGGAGGAGGCAGCTCAGGCGCCCGTGGGCATCCCCACCACGCGCGCCGCGCCGACGTTCGGGAGCTGGGCGCGCACGGCCGCGGCGTCCGCGTGGCTGGCCTTCCGGGACGTGCTGCGCTCCCCGGTGTACTGGTCCTTCGTGGTGGCGGGGCTCATCTTCGTCACGCTGGGCGCGCTGGTGTCCAAGCAGCTCTACGGCACCTCCACCTGGCCGGTGACGTGGCAGGCGCTGGAGGTGGCGACGGGCACCTTCAAGCCCTTCGTGCTCATCACCCTCACCTTCTACGCCGGCGAGCTGGTGTGGAAGGAGCGCGACGCGGGCCTGGGCGACATCGTGGACGCGACGCGGGCCCCGACGTGGGTGGGCTATGCGTCCAAGCTGGGCGCGCTCTTGCTGGTGGTGCTCTCGCTCAAGGTGGTGGTCGCGCTCGCGGTGCTCATCACCCAGGTGAGCCGGGGCTTCTTCCAGATTGAGTGGGGCCTGTACTTCACGGACATCATCCTGGTGGACTTCACGCACGAGGTGCTCCTGTGCGTGCTGGCCTTCTTCGCGCAGGTGCTCATCCACCAGAAGTACCTGGCGTACCTGGTCATGGTCATCCACTTCGCCGCGCAGGCCGCGCTGGGCCTGTTCGGCGTGGAGGACCGGCTGGTGCGCTACGGCTCGGACACGGGCGTGCTGTACTCGGACATGAACGGCTACGGCCACTTCGTGTCCAACCTCGTGTGGTTCCGCCTGTACTGGTACGCGCTCGCGGTGCTGCTCGTCGCGGTGGGCTACCTGCTCATCGTCCGGGGTCGCACCACGCGGTGGAAGGAGCGGCTGCGCGAGGCTCGGGCCCGACAAAGCTGGGCGTGGACGGCCGGCGCCAGCGTGGCGCTGCTGGCGTTCCTGGGGCTGGGCAGTTTCATCACGTACCAGACCCGCGTCGTCAACCCGTACGTCACCGAGAAGGACATGGAGCGCGCGCGGGCCCGCTACGAGAAGGAGTACAAGTCCTTCCTCGCCCTGCCCCACCCGCGCGTGACGGACGTGGACGTGACGTTCCACATCCATCCGGAGGAGCAGCGGCTGGAGGCGCTCGGCACCTACCGGCTGCGCAACAAGACGCAGGAGCCCATCGCCAAGGTGCTGCTCGACATGCCCACCGACGTGCGCGTGCGCAAGCTGAGCCTCGCGGGCGCCGAGCGCACGGAGCCCACGGACCGGGAGCTGGGCCTGTTCGTCCTGGAGCTGCCCACGCCCCTGGCCCCGGGCGCGGAGGCGGAGCTGGTCTTCGACCTGGAGTTCCACGCGAAGCGCCTGAAGCACGGGCCGGCGCGCACGGACATCGTGAGCAACGGCACCTTCTTCAACAGCGGCAACCTGCCGACGCTCGGCTACCAGGAGGACTCGGAGCTGTCCGAGGACAAGGACCGCAAGGAGTACGGGCTCGCGCCCAAGGAGCGGCTGCCGGACCGGGATGACCCGAAGGCGCTGGCGAACAACTACATCACGCCCGACGCGGACTTCGTCTCCTTCCAGGCCACGGTGAGCACGTCACCGGACCAGATCGCCATCGCCCCGGGCTACCTGGAGAAGGAGTGGACCGTGGGGGACCGGCGCTTCTTCCGCTACAAGATGGACCAGCCCATCCTGAAGTTCTACTCGGTGCTGTCCGCGCGCTACGAGGTGATGCGCGACACGTGGAAGGGCGTGGCGCTGGAGATCTACCACCACCCCACGCACACGTACGTGTTGGACCGGATGATGCGCGGCATGAAGGACGCGCTGGAGTACTGCTCGGAGAACTTCGGGCCATACCAGCACCGCCAGGCGCGCATCCTGGAGTTCCCCCGCTACGGGAGCTTCGCGCAGTCGTTCCCCAACACGATTCCGTACTCGGAGGCGGTGGGCTTCATCGCCCGCGTGCGCGACGGCAGCCCGGACGACGTCGACTACCCCTACTACATCACCGCGCACGAGATCGCCCATCAGTGGTGGGCGCATCAGGTGGTGGGCGGGCGCGCGCAGGGCGCCACGATGACGTCGGAGACGATGGCGCAATACGCCGCGCTGATGGTGATGAAGCACCGCTTCGGCGCGACGAAGATGAAGCGCTTCCTCAAGTTCGAGCTGGACAGCTACCTGATGGGCCGCGCGATGGAGCGCAAGAAGGAGGTGCCCCTGTCGCGGGTGGAGAACCAGCCGTACATCCACTACCAGAAGGGCAGCCTCGCCATGTACGCGCTGCAGGACTTCATCGGCGAGGAGCGCGTCAACCGCGCCCTGAAGCGCTACGTGGACAAGGTCCGCTTCCAGGGGCCTCCGTACACGGGCTCCGCGGAGCTCATCGGCTTTTTGCGCGAGGAGACGCCGCCGGAGTACCAGTACCTGCTGGAGGACCTCTTCGAGACCATCACCCTCTACGACAACCGGGCGGTGTCCGCGACGATGCGGCAGAACGCCCAGGGCGGCTGGGATGTCACGCTCAAGGTCATCGCGAAGAAGTACCGCAGCGACGACAAGGGCGAGCAGACGGAGCTGAAGTTCTCCGACTGGATGGACGTGGGCGCGCTCGACGAGGACGGCAACGCGGTGTTCCTGGAGAAGCGTCAGGTGAGCCAGGGTGAATCCGAGCTGAGTTTCACGGTGCCGGTGAAGCCCGTCGAGGTCGGCATCGATCCGCTCAACAAGCTCATCGACCGCACGTCGCAGGACAACGTGACGGAGCCCAAGGAGGGCGCGGCCGTGGCGCTGGGCACGCCCCAGCCCTGAGCCAGGAGTAGCGGGGGCTTCACCAGCGAAGACGCAGGTCGAAGCCCTCGGTGCCCTCGTAGCGCTCCACCTCCACGGTGGCCGTGGAGGCGCCCGCCTGTTTCAGGGCGACCTCACAGGTGCCCGCGGCGGCCTCGGCGGGGAAGACGTAGCCGCGGAACTTCGCGCGCCAGACCTGCGGCCCCATGTTCTCCACCGTGATGTCCACTGGCTCCATCACCGAGCTGAAGCTGAGCGCCACGCGCTTCATCGCCCGCTCGGGCCCCGCCACCTTCAGCGCCATGCCCACCACGCGGCCCACCAGCGTGTCGAAGTACTTGCGGACCAGGTCCCGTCCCAGCTCACGCTGAGCGGCCTTCGGCGCGAGCCCCGCGTACGTCGTGCGCAGCGCCACGGCCTGACACGCGGCGAACACGGACGCGGGATAGGTGGCGCGCGGCTTCTCCACGTCGTAGCCCGCCGCGAGGAGCTCGGCGCGCTGGGCCGAGTCGGGGTTCATGCAACGAATCAGCGACTCGAACAACGTGGACTGGACTTTGACTTCGGTCGGCATTCGGGCCGTCACCCTAGGGGCAATCGCATCATCCGGTCATGACGCGCTGGTTCAAGCACTAGGAGTCAACGCGCTCCTGGACCTCGAAATGCCCCGCCTTGACGACATGCTGTTTCACCACGAGCTTCGGGGTGCGCAGGGTGCCCCGGACCTCGAGCGCGTAGTCGTTGCCCTTCGCCTCGACGAGGGAGGCGTCCAGGTCGCCGCCGACGATGACGGGCCCCTCGGTGTGGAAGGTCTCGCACCGGAAGGAGCCCCCGACGAACAGCGAGGCTCCGACGGGGTTGGCGGCCTTGCCCTTCACCGTCAGGTTGCCCGTCACCAGGAGCGACTTCACGGTGAGCGGGCCGTTGATCTCCAGGTCCCCGTGATGGGCATGAGAGTCCTTGGAGAGCTTCTTCACCGACTTGTTCTTGGGCGCCTCGACGATGACGGCCTGGATGAGGCCGATGGCGGCGAAGACCAGGTCGGGGTTCATGGAGGAACGAGACTCGATGCCCTCGTAGAGCTCGGCCAACGAGACGGCGTGAGCCTCCACGAAGACGGCGTCCATGATGCCGCGGAGCATCTCCCAGGACGCCGCGCTGACACCCGCGGGCGGCTCGCTGGAGAGGTACGTCATCACCTTCTCCTCGGAGAGCCCCTTGAGCTTCTTGGGAGGCGGCGGACGCTGGTCCTTGGTGGGCAGCAGCAGTTGCACCAGCATGGCCGGGACACCGCGGCTGTAACGCGAGCTCCGGGCGATGAGCAGCGCGCTGCTGCCGAAGGGTGACGGGGTCCGCGGGTCCACGCCCTGCTCGATGATGAAGCGCACGACCCGGTCCGCGCCGAACTCCGCCGCGCGGTGCAGCGGCATCTCGTTGCCGTGGGCCACGCGGATGTCGGCGCCGTGGGCCATGAGCAACTGGATGAGCGCCACGTTGTTCTGCGTGACGGCCTTCAGGAGCGGCGTGTGGTGGTTCTGGTCCGCGAAGTCCAGGCTCAGCCCCGAGGCGAGCACCTGGCGGATCTGCTCGAGCGTGGCCTCGTTCTCCGCCTGCTCTTCCACCAGGCGCTCCTGGTACTCGGCCGGTCGCCAGGGCCGGATGTGGTCCTCGATGAAGTTGTGGCTCTGGACCTTCCCGATGAGCTTCAGAAACTCGTACTGTTGTTCCGTCATGGCGCGCGTACCCGGTGACTCGTCTGCGTCAGCCATCTCGCGCCTCGTGGGTGAAAGCAACCCCCGCCCGCCTGGAGCTCCGCCGGCCCATGACTCCCGGCTTGTTGACACCTGGGCGTCCGGCGCGACGCCAACAAGGCCCTCCCCCGCTCGCCGCCATTGAACGGGCGCGTTTTTGCGCCTATGGGACGGGGACGGCCGCCCTGTCATCGGCCACATCCCCCGCGAGGACACAGCATGTCGCAGGTGCCTCTTCACATCGCCGCCGAGTTCCCGGCCCGCACGCTCGAGGAGTGGCGCCGGCTGGTGGACAAGGACCTGAAGGGCAAGCCCTTCACGGTGCTCCAGTCATCGCTGGAAGGCGGACTGGCGCTCCAGCCCCTCTACGCGCAAGCAGACCCGGCCGCGCCGCAGCCGCCGGGCGTCGCCCCCTACGTCCGGGGCACCCAGCCCCTGGGCCACACCGAGGGCGGCTGGCTCTTGTGCCAGGAGTACTCCGAGCCGGACGTCACCCGCGCCGCCGAGGCCCTCCGCACGGACCTGGAGCGAGGCACCCAGGGTGTCTGGCTCTGCCTGGGTGCGGCCCATGGCATCCCGGTGAAGGACGAGGCCACGCTGGCCAGGCTGCTGGCCCACGTGCCGCTGGACCGGACTCCCGTGCACCTGGAGCCGGACTCGGCGCCGCTCGCCACGGCGTCCCTGCTGCTGGCCGTGGCCGACAAGGCGGGCGTCAAGCCGAGCGGCTCGCTGGGCATCGACCCCTTGGGCATCCTCGCTCGCACGGGCGCGCTGGCGGGTGGCGTGGCGGCGGTGCTCGCCGAGGCCGCGCCGCTCGTCACCTCGCGGGCCAAGAGCGCGCCGGAGCTGCGCGTGCTGCTGGTGTCGACGCGGGCCTACGCGGACGCGGGGGCCACGTCGGTGCATGAGCTGGCGTGGGCCATGGCCACGGGCGTGGAGTACCTGCGCGGAATGGAGCGCGCGGGCGTGGCGGTGGACGTCGCGGCGCGCTCGGTGCAGTTCGCGCTGTCCGTCGGCGGCCAGTTCTTCCCGGAGATCGCCAAGCTGCGCGCCGCGCGGCTGTTGTGGGCCAAGGTCGTGGCCGCGTCGGGTGGCTCGCCCGAGGCGCAGGCGATGCGGCTGCACGCGCGCACCGCCATCGGCACGAAGACGCAGAGAGACCCGTGGGTGAACATCCTGCGCGCCACGGCCGAGTCCTTCGCCGCGGTGGTCGCGGGCGCGGACAGCGTCAGCACCTCCCCGTTCGACGAGCCGCTCGGCACGCCGGACGAGGGCGCGCGCAGGCTCGCGCGCAACACGCAGCTCATCCTGCGCGACGAGTCGAGCCTCAACCGCGTCGCGGACCCCGCGGGCGGCAGCTACTACCTGGAGCAGCTCACCTCGGAGCTCGCGCGCGCGGCGTGGACGGAGCTGCAGCGCATCGAGTCGCTCGGGGGCCTGGAGAAGGCGCTGGCCCAGGGTGACATCGCGAAGGTGCTCACGGAGACGCGGACCGCGCGGGAGAAGGCCGTGCGCAGCCGCAAGCAGCCCATCGTGGGCGTGAGCGAGTTCCCCTTCCTGGGCGAGGCGCCCGTGCGCCGCGAGGCCCGGGCGCGGAGCACCGTCGCGAGCAGCGAGGGACTGAAGCCCACGCGCATCGCGGAGCCCTTCGAGTCGTTGCGCGACGCGAGCGACCGGTACGTCGCGGCCCACGGGCAGCGGCCCACCGCGTTCCTGGCGAGCCTGGGCACGGTGGCCGAGCACACCGCGCGCTCCACGTGGGTGGTCAACGCGCTGGCGGCCGGTGGCATCGAGTCGAAGGAGCAGCACGGCTTCGCGGACCCCACCGCGGTGGTGACGGCCTTCGCCGGGTCGGGCGCGACGCTGGCGGTCATCTCCGGTCCGGACGCGATGTATCCCGAGTGGGTGCCCGCGCTGACGGCGGCGCTGAAGGCGAAGGGCGCGCGCACGGTGGCGGTGGCGGGACGCCCTGGTGAGCACGAGGCGGCCTTCAAGGCGGCCGGCGTGGACCTGTTCATCTTCGCGGGAGCGGACCTGTTCGCGCTCCTGAACTCGCTGCACGCGCAGCTCGGAGTGGCCTGATGCGACCCCACGTCCCGAACTTCTCCGGCATCGCCTTCGACGCACCGGAGACCCAGCCGACCGCCGCCGCGCTCGAGGCGCAGCGCGAGAAGGCCCGCGCCACGCTGAAGGACGCCGAGCACTGGGACACGCCCGAGGGCATCCCCGTCAAGGCGGTGTACACGCCCGAGGACCTGGCGGACGTCGAGCACCTGGGCTCTCTGCCGGGCCTGCCGCCCTTCGTTCGCGGCCCCTACTCCACCATGTACGTGCAGCAGCCGTGGACGGTGCGCCAGTACGCGGGCTTCTCCACGGCCGAGGCGTCCAACGCCTTCTACCGCCGCAACCTCGCGGCCGGTCAGAAGGGCCTGTCCATCGCCTTCGACCTGGCCACGCACCGGGGCTACGACAGCGACCATCCGCGCGTCGCCGGTGACGTGGGCATGGCGGGCGTGGCCATCGACTCCATCAAGGACATGCGCATCCTGTTCGACCGCATCCCGCTCGACCAGATGAGCGTGTCGATGACGATGAACGGGGCGGTGCTGCCCATCCTGGCGCTCTACGTGGTGGCGGCCGAGGAACAGGGCGTCAAGCCGGAGCAGCTCAGCGGGACCATCCAGAACGACATCCTCAAGGAGTTCATGGTCCGCAACACGTACATCTACCCGCCGGGCCCGTCGATGCGCATCATCGGCGACATCTTCCGCTTCACCGCGGAGAAGATGCCGCGCTTCAACAGCATCAGCATCAGCGGCTACCACATGCAGGAGGCCGGAGCGACGCAGGACCTGGAGCTCGGCTACACCCTGGCGGACGGTGTGGAGTACGTGCGCGCGGGGCTCGCGGCGGGACTGGGCGTGGACGCGTTCGCGCCGCGCCTGTCGTTCTTCTGGGCCATCGGCATGAACTTCTTCATGGAGGTGGCGAAGATGCGCGCGGCCCGGATGATCTGGGCCCGGCTCATCAAGGGCTTCAGCCCCAAGAGCGACAAGAGCCTGGCGCTGCGCACCCACTCGCAGACCTCCGGCTGGAGCCTCACCGCGCAGGACGTGTTCAACAACGTGGTGCGCACGTGCGTGGAGGCCATGGCCGCGACGCAGGGCCACACGCAGAGCCTGCACACCAACTCGCTCGACGAGGCGATTGCGCTGCCCACGGACTTCAGCGCGCGCATCGCCCGCAACACGCAGCTGTATCTCCAGTTGGAGAGCGGCACCACGCGCGTCATCGACCCGTGGGGTGGCAGCTACTACGTGGAGCGGCTCACGCACGAGCTGGCGCAGAAGGCGTGGGGACACATCCAGGAGGTCGAGGCGCTGGGCGGTATGACGAAGGCCATCGAGGCGGGGCTGCCCAAGCTGCGCATCGAGGAGGCCGCGGCCCGCACGCAGGCGCGCATCGACTCTGGCCGTCAGGCCATCATCGGCGTGAACAAGTACCCGCCCGAGCGTCCCGACAACATCGAGATCCTCAAGGTGGACAACTCCGCGGTGCGCGAGGCGCAGATCGCCCGGCTCAAGGAACTGCGCGCCGAGCGCAACGCGGACGACGTGCGCCGCAAGCTGGAGGCGCTCACCGAGGCGGGCCGGCGCAACGAGGGGAATCTCCTGGCGCTCGCCATCGACGCGGCGCGCGCGAAGGCGACGGTGGGGGAAATCAGCGACGCGCTCGAGAAGGTCTTC
This sequence comes from Myxococcus fulvus, assembly GCF_900111765.1. The sequence goes on along the minus strand of NZ_FOIB01000007.1, from coordinate 324,222 downwards.
GGGCGCTACGAAGCCACGGTGAGGAGCGTGTCCGGCGTGTATTCGAGCGAAGCGGGCAAGGACGCCCAGGGCATCACCGAGGCCCGCGCCGCGGCGGACGCGTTCCTCGCGCGCTTCGGCCGCCGGCCTCGCATCCTCATCGCGAAGATGGGCCAGGACGGGCATGACCGAGGACAGAAGGTCATCGCCACCGCGTTCGCGGACCTGGGCTTCGACGTGGACATCGGCCCGCTGTTCCAGACGCCCGAGGAGTCCGCGCGACAGGCCGTGGAGAACGACGTGCACGTGGTGGGCGCCAGCTCGCTGGCGGCCGGACACCTCACGCTGGTGCCGCAGCTCAAGCGCGCGCTGAGCGAGCTGGGCCGCGAGGACATCATGGTCGTCGTGGGCGGCGTCATCCCCGCGCAGGATTACGACGAGCTGCGCGCCGCGGGCGCTGCCGCCATCTTCGGGCCCGGTACGGTCATCTCGAAGGCCGCCCTGGAGCTGCTGGAGAAGCTGACGGCGGCGCAGGAGGAGGCGTGAAGCAGCTGACGGTGGACGCCTACGTGGACGGCGTCCGCTCGGCGGATCGCTCCGTGCTCGCGCGCGCCATCACCCTGGTGGAGAGCGGACATCCGCGCCACCAGGCGCTCGCGCAGGAGGTCCTCACCCGGCTGCTCCCCTTCACGGGCGGCAGCCGGCGCATCGGCATCAGCGGAGTGCCCGGCGTGGGCAAGAGCACGTTCATCGACGCGCTGGGCATGCACCTGGTGGGCGAGGGGCGGCGCGTGGCGGTGCTCGCCATCGACCCGTCGAGCACCATCTCCGGCGGCAGCATCCTGGGCGACAAGACGCGCATGGCCCGGCTGTCGCGCGAGACGGCCGCGTACATCCGGCCCAGCCCTTCCAGCGGCACGCTGGGCGGTGTCGCGCGCAAGACGCGGGAGACGCTGCTGTTGTGCGAGGCGGCGGGGTTCGACGTGGTGCTGGTGGAGACGGTGGGCGTGGGCCAGTCGGAGACGGTGGTCGCCGACATGGTGGACTTCTACCTGGTGCTGATGCTCGCGGGCGCGGGCGACGAGCTGCAGGGCATCAAGCGCGGCATCCTCGAGGTGGCGGACATGCTCGCCATCAACAAGGCGGACGGCGACAACCTGCCGAGGGCCGAGCGGGCCCGCTCCGAGCTGCGCGCCGCGCTGCACCTGATGCGTCCGGGCAACGAGCCCGTGGTCACCACGTGCAGCGCGCTGGAGGGCCAGGGCATCGCCAAGCTGTGGGAGGCGCTGGAGGCACAGGTGGGCAAGCGCGTGGCCTCCGGGACACTGGAGCAGCGACGGCGCGCGCAGCAGGTGGGCTGGATGTGGTCCATGGTGCAGGACGGTCTGCGAGCGGCCCTGCATGCGAACCCCACGGTGGCCGCCCTGGTGCCAGTGCTGGAGGCGGAGGTGCGTGAGGGACGCGCCACGCCGACGTCCGCCGCACTGCGGGTGCTGGAATCCTTCCTCCCGACATCGAGGGCTTGACAGTCCGCGTCGAGCCCCGGCGGGCCCCGCTTCAATCGCTTGCCCGACATCCACCGCGCTCCTACTGTACGCGCCGTGCGAAACGTCCAGTTGACCCCGGTTCCCGGGCCCTACAAGCCGCGATTCCACGTGCGAATCGTGACGGCCGCCTCCCTGTTCGACGGGCACGACGCGGCCATCAACGTCATGCGCCGCCTGATGCAGGCCTCGGGCGCCGAAATCATCCACCTGGGACACAACCGCTCAGTCGCCGAAATCGTCGACTGCGCCATCCAGGAGGACGCGCAGGGCATCGCGATCACCTCCTACCAGGGCGGCCACGTCGAGTTCTTCAAGTACATGATCGACCTGCTGAAGCAGCGCGGGGCGAACATCAAGGTCTTCGGCGGTGGCGGCGGCACCATCCTGCCGACGGAGATCGAAGAGCTCCACGCGTACGGCGTCACGCGCATCTACTCCCCGGATGACGGGCGGGCCATGGGCCTGCAGGGGATGATCGACCACCTCATCCAGGAGTGTGACTTCGAGAAGCGCCCGGCGGACTTCGCGCCGACGGCGGCGGCGATGCCGGCGCGCGAGCCGATGCAGATCGCCTCGCTCATCACCATCGCGGAGAACTTCGCGTCGGTGGGAGACCAGCTCCGCGACGCGATGACGAAGCTGAGTTCGAAGCAGCCGCGCGTGCCCGTGCTGGGCATCACCGGCACCGGCGGCGCGGGCAAGTCCAGCCTCGTCGACGAGCTGGTGCGGCGCTTCCTGGCGGACTTCCCGGACAAGACGCTGGCGGTGCTGTCGGTGGACCCGTCGAAGCGCAAGTCGGGCGGCGCGCTGCTCGGCGACCGCATCCGGATGAACGCCATCGACAACCCGCGCGTGTACATGCGCTCCATGGCGACGCGGCAGAGCAACCTCGCGCTGTCCAAGCACGTGGGCGACTCCATCGAGGTGTGCAAGGCCGCGGGCTTCGACCTCATCGTGGTGGAGACCTCCGGCATCGGCCAGTCCGACACCGAAATCACCGAGCACTCGGACGTATCGCTCTACGTGATGACGGCCGAGTACGGCGCGGCGACGCAGCTCGAGAAGATCGACATGCTCGACTTCGCGGACGTCATCGCCATCAACAAGTTCGACAAGCGCGGCTCGCTGGACGCGCTGCGCGACGTGCGCAAGCAGTGGAAACGCAACCACAACGCCTTCACCACGGCGGATGACGCGGTGCCCGTGCACGGCACCATCGCGTCGCAGTTCAACGACCCGGGGATGAACCAGCTCTATCGCGCCATCATGGACGCGGTGGTGAAGAAGACAGGCGCTCCGCTCCAGTCGCACCTGGCCCAGACGCCGGGCATGAGCGAGAAGAAGTGGATCATCCCGCCCGAGCGCACCCGCTACCTCGCGGAGATCGTCGAGACGTGTGAGGCCTACGATGGCTTCGCCCGCGCGCAGGCGGCCATCGCCCGGCGGATGTACCAGCTCCACGGCACCATCGAGGCGCTGCGGCAGAACGTCGGCAAGAAGCGGCTGGAGATCGTCGAGCCGAAGGACGCGTCCGACGTGGTGCACGTCACCGAGCGCGTCGAGGGCGAGCCCGCGTACCTGAGCGAGCTGGTGGAGCTGTACAAGGATCTGGAGTCGCGGCTGGACCCGGATTGCCGCCGGCTCCTGAGCGAGTGGCCCGCGACGAAGCGGCGCTACGCGGCGTCCAAGTACCAGTACCAGGTGCGCGACAAGGTCATCGAGCTGGACCTGTTCACCGAGTCGCTGTCGCACCTGCGCATCCCGAAGATCGCCCTGCCCCGCTACGAGGACTGGGGTGACATCCTGATGTGGCTGTTGCGCGAGAACGCGCCCGGCGCGTTCCCGTTCACCGCGGGCGTCTTCCCGCTCAAGCGCGAGGGCGAGGACCCGGCGCGCATGTTCGCCGGCGAGGGCGGCCCGGAGCGCACCAACAAGCGCTTCCACTACGTGTCGCGCGGGCTGCCGGCCAAGCGCCTGTCCACGGCGTTCGACTCGGTGACGCTGTACGGCGAGGACCCGGACCACCGGCCGGACATCTACGGCAAGGTCGGCAACTCGGGCGTGTCGATTGCCAACGTCGACGACGCGAAGAAGCTCTACTCGGGCTTCGACCTGGCGGACCCGACGACGTCGGTGTCGATGACCATCAACGGCCCCGCGCCGATGCTGCTCGGGTTCTTCCTGAACGCGGCGGTGGACCAGCAGTGCGAGAAGTGGATCCGCGCCAACAACAAGGTGGAGGAGGTCGAGCAGAAGATCGACGCGCTCTACCAGAAGCGTGGCGTGCCGCGTCCGCGCTACCAGGGTGAGCTGCCGCAGGGCAATGACGGGCTGGGGCTGCTCCTGCTCGGCGTGTCCGGCGACGAGGTGCTGCCGCGCGAGGTCTACGAGAAGATCCGCGCGTCCACGCTCCAGCAGGTGCGCGGCACGGTGCAGGCGGACATCCTGAAGGAGGACCAGGCGCAGAACACCTGCATCTTCTCCACGGAGTTCGCGCTGCGGCTGATGGGCGACATCCAGCAGTACTTCACCGACAAGAAGGTGCGGAACTTCTACTCGGTGTCCATCTCCGGCTACCACATCGCGGAGGCCGGGGCGAACCCCATCTCCCAGCTGGCCTTCACGCTGGCCAACGGCTTCACCTTCGTCGAGTACTACCTGTCGCGCGGGATGGACATCGACGACTTCGCGCCCAACCTCTCGTTCTTCTTCTCGAACGGAATGGACCCCGAGTACACGGTGCTCGGCCGCGTGGCGCGTCGCATCTGGGCCAAGGCCATCCGCGACAAGTACGGCGGCAATGACCGCTCGCAGAAGCTGAAGTACCACATCCAGACGTCAGGCCGTTCCCTGCACGCGCAGGAGATCGCCTTCAACGACATCCGCACCACGCTGCAGGCGCTGCTGGCATTGAACGACAACTGCAACTCGCTGCACACCAACGCCTACGACGAGGCCATCACCACGCCCACCGAGGAGAGCGTGCGGCGCGCGCTGGCCATCCAGCTCATCATCAACAAGGAGTTCGGCCTGTCGAAGAACGAGAACCCCAACCAGGGCTCGTTCATCGTCGAGGAGCTGACGGACCTGGTGGAGGCCGCGGTGCTCACCGAGTTCCGCGCCATCTCCGAGCGCGGCGGCGTGCTGGGCGCGATGGAGCGCATGTACCAGCGCTCCAAGATTCAAGAGGAGTCGCTGTACTACGAGACGCTGAAGCACGACGGCTCGCTGCCCATCATCGGGGTGAACACGTTCCTGGACCCGAAGGGCTCGCCCACCGTGACGCCGCCGGAGGTGATTCGCGCGACGAAGGAGGAGAAGGACTACTCCATCACCTCGCGCGACGCGTTCTGGAAGCGCAACGCGGACGTGGCTCCGGCCGCGCTGGAGGCCGTGAAGCGCGCGGCGCTCGACAACGGCAACATCTTCGCCGCGCTGATGGACGCCTGTAAGGTCTGCACGCTCGGGCAGATCTCCCGCGCCCTGTACGAGGTCGGCGGGCAGTACCGGCGGAACATGTAGTCCGTCAGCCCGCTGAGCGCCCCACGTCTCCTCGAGGAATTCCTCGAGGAGACGTGACATGGGTTGGATGACGGACGCACTTCAGGCGCTGACGCAAGGCAAGGACATCACGGTACGCCCCAGGGGTGGCTCGATGCGCGGAGTCATCGAGGACAACCAGCCCGTGACGCTGGCCCCGGTGAGTCCGTTGGAGGTGCGCGCGGGAGATGTCGTCTTCGTGCGCTGGAAGGGCGGCGCGCTGCTCCACCTGGTCAAGGACGCCACGCCCGAGCGCGTCTTGATTGGCAACGCGCTGGGGAGGATCAACGGGTGGGCACGGCGCTCCGATGTGCTCGGACGCGTGGCCCGGATTCATCCGCGCACCTCCGGGCCTTGAGGCTCGGGGCCGCGTGACTCAAGGTCGTCGCGGTGTCGCCCCACCCTTCCGTGCGCTCGTGGGGCGCTTTTCGACGGACTGCCAGGCCGCACGGGCCAGGACGGGTATCGCGGTGCGCGGGTCCGTCTTCGTCCTGCCAGCGAGCCACTCCCGGAGCATCTCCTGCGCCGGCCCCCGGAGGATGGCGAGGAAGAGCTCGAAGGGCATCTCGTCGAACGTGCCGTCGCGGACGTGGCCCTGCCACCAGTCCTTGAGCTGACGGAAGAAGCCCTTGTTCTGCTCGCGGATGCGCGTCTCCGCCGCGGTGACGGCCGCTCCACTCCGCGCCTCCACCAGGAAGCGGGCCGCGTCGGGACGGGACAGGGACCAGTCCAGGTGGTGGCGCACCAGCGCCTCGATGCCCTCGCGCGCGCCGGGATGCTGCTCCAGCTCTTTCAAGAGCCCCGTCTGGTACTCGCCGAGCACCTCCAAGTAGAGGGCGGCCGCGATGGCCTCCTTGTTCTCGAACAGGTGGTAGATGCTCCCCGTGCTGGCCCCCGAACGCTCGCGGATGGCCGCCATCGTCGTGCCCTCGACGCCTCGCTCCAGGAAGCACTCGAGCGCCGCCTTGAGGACCTCTTCTCTCCGGTGACCCGGGTTGCGCATGGACGCACCCTACATTAGAACATCATTCTAGAACGATATTCTAGTCGGCCCGGGAGGGCACCGTGGACTCACTCATGGAGATTGGGCAGCAGCTGCTCGCGAAGCAGGGCTTCAGCAACATGATGGGCACCCGGCTGACGCGGTTGACGAAGGGTGAGGTGGAGCTCGAACTGCCCATGCGCCCGGAGCTGCGTCAGCAGTATGGCTTCGCGCACGGCGGCGTCCTGAGCTACCTGGCCGACAACGCGCTCACGTTCGCCGGCGGCACCGCGATGCTCGACGTGCCGATCATCACGTCGGAGTTCAAGATCAACTACGTGCGACCGGCGCTCGGCCATCAGCTCGTCGCCAGGGCCCGCGCCGTGCACACGGGGCGAAGACAGTCGGTGTGCCAGTGCGAGATCTTCGCGGTGGACGAGCAGGGGGAGACACTGGTCGCCGTGGCGCAGGGCACCATCGTCGTGATGGGGAGCAGCAAGGAGTCATGAGCGCCCTGGCACCCGCGGACCTCGGCCCCACCCTGCCCCGGGACCTCGAGGAGCAGTGGGCTCAGACGCGTCAGCTGTTCTCGCGGGCCTTCGCCAGCTCGCTCCACTTCTCCATCGCGACCGTCGATGCGGACGGAGCGCCGCATGTCACGCCTATCGGCTCCGTGCTGCTGGGCGAGCCTGGACGTGGCGTCTTCTTCGAGGTCTTCACCCGACGGCTCTCGATGAACCTCGCGCGTGATGCTCGGCTGAGCATCCTCGCCGTGGACAGCGGCAGGGGGTTCTGGCTCCGCTCACTGTACAGGGGACACTTCGCGCGAGCGCCCGCCGTGCGCCTCGTTGGCCGCGTCCTCGGGCCGCCCCGTCGCGCCACGAAAGAGGAGCAACAGCGCTTCGCGAGACGGGTGAGCGCGGTCCGCTGGTTGAAGGGGCACGACCTGCTGTGGGGCCGACTCGAGTTCGTCCGCGATTTCGCGGTCGAACGAATCGAGCCCGTTCATCTCGGCGCGATGACAGCCCACCTCGAGTAGGTCCGCACCGAGGAGACACCGCTCAGCACGAGAAGGCGCCTCCAACGTACCGCTGGAGGCGACCATCCACGCAGCACCCGCGGTCCCCTCATGAGGGAGTCACGGGTGCCACGGAAGCTATGACCTCACAGCCACTTCGGCGCTTCGCGACGCGAGGGAGGCGCGTCAGCGGGCTTCGACGGCGCAGCGGACGCCGCGGGCCTGGGCGAGGAACCACCCGGTCCACGCGGCGCCTGCGCGTTGCCGCGGTTCGGACCCGAGCCACCCGGGCGCGCCGAGCGATTGCCACCCTCGGGCCGCCCCTGGCCACCGCCACCACCCCGGCCACCCCGCCGACGACGCGAGGCACCACCAGGCGCGTTGCCACCCCGGCCACCACCACCGCCCTGCCCGCCTCGCGCCTGCGCGCCAGGATTCGGACCGCGCGACACCGGCGCCTCCACCGTGGCCGAGGCCCCGGGACGCGGCGGCGCCATGCCCGAGCGGTACGGATGGTCCTCCACCACCGGCACGCTGCGCCGGATGGTCCGCTCGATGTCGCGCAGGTACGCGCGCTCCTCACCGTCGCAGAAGGACACTGCGGTGCCCGTCGCACCCGCCCGGCCCGTGCGGCCGATGCGGTGCACGTACTGCTCCGGCACGTTCGGAAGGTCGTAGTTGACGACGAAGCTCAGCCCGTCGATGTCGATGCCGCGCGCCGCGATGTCCGTCGCCACCAGCACCCGCAACGTCCCGGAGCGGAACTCGTCCAGCGCGCGCTCACGCGCGTTCTGGCTCTTGTTGCCGTGAATCGCCGCGGCCGTCACACCCGAGCCCTCAAGCTGCTTGGCCACGCGGTTCGCGCCGTGCTTGGTGCGCGTGAAGACCAGCGCCCGCGAAATCTTCCCGTCCTTCAGAAGGTGCGTCAGCAGGCCGCGCTTCTGCTCGCGCTCCACGAAGTACACCTGCTGCGCCACCGTCTCCGCGGTGCTGGAGACAGGCGTCACCTCCACGCGCACGGGGTCCGTCAGCAGGTTGCGCGACAGGTCCACGATTTCGGGCGGCATCGTCGCGCTGAAGAACAGCGTCTGACGCTTCGCCGGCAGCGCCTTGATGACCTTGCGCACGTCGTGGATGAACCCCATGTCCAGCATGCGGTCCGCCTCGTCGAGCACGAACACCTCGAGCGAGCGCAGGGACACGTAGCCCTGGTCCATCAGGTCCAACAGACGGCCCGGCGTCGCCACCAGCACATCCAGGCCGCGCTGGAGCGACTGCACCTGCGCCGCCTGACCCACACCGCCGAAAATCACGGCGTGCTTGAGCGGCAGGTTCTTGCCGTACGTCATGAAGCTCTCGCCCACCTGGCCGGCGAGCTCGCGCGTCGGAGTGAGCACCAGGCAACGAATCGGGCGGTGCCCGCCGGCGGGTGCCTTCGCGGACAGCCGCTGGAGGATGGGCAGCGCGAACGCCGCCGTCTTCCCCGTGCCCGTCTGAGCCACGCCGAGGAGGTCCTTGCCCAGCAACGCGTGGGGAATCGCCTTCGCCTGGATGGGCGTGGGGGTGGTGTAGCCCTCCGCCTTGACCGCGCGCAGGAGGGTGTCGTGAAGCTGCAGTTCGTCGAAAGTCATGTCTTCCTGGGAAACAGTGAGCTCACCGCCTTACGTTGGTGAGCAAGCCCGCGCAGCGCGCTCTTCCGACCCATGCCGGAGGCGCCTGGCGGTGCGCGGCCGGACCTCACTGGATCCGGACCACTCGGGGAACGTCAACGAACAGGGAGGCTGACCCACCCATTCCGACGTCTTGGCGCGAGACCCTGCCCGCTCCCCGGGCCAAAGTCCCGCGGAATCAACGGCGGGGTGTACGTTTTGCGCCACTCCCCTCGGGGACGCCAGGACGCCCGCCTGGTCTCCTGTCTGACGAGAAGGCTCGCGGCTCGTACCAACGTACAAGCAAGCGAAATCGCTCGCGCCTGCTCCGGCGGTGAAACAACGAGACCCCGGGCCGATACGAGCCCCGGGGCCTCTTTCATCATGCGTGAGTCACGGCCACGGACGGCTGGAGCGCGTCCGGCAGCGGCTCGTACTCACCCAGGCGCATGCTCGCCTGGGCCCTGCCTTGAGTCCGACCCCGCAGGCTCGTCACGTAGCCGAAGAGGCTGGCCATGGGGACGCGCGCCGAGACGACTCGCGCGTTGCCACGGTCCTCCATCCCCAACACCCTGCCCCGCCGCGCGGCGAGGTCCCCCAGCACGTCGCCCAGGTACTCCTCGGGCGTCGTCACCTCCACCGACATCACGGGCTCGAGCACCCGCACGCCGGCGGTCCGCACCGCCTCCTGCAGCGCCAGGGAGCCGGCCGTGGAGAATGCCTGGGGCGTGGAGTCGCGCACGTGCGTGTCTCCATCCACCAGCCGGACCTCCACGTCCACGAGCGCCACGCCGTCGCGCACGCCCTTCTCCATCGCCCCCGCCACGCCCTTCTGGATGGCCGGCACCAGCTCCCTCGGGATGGAGCCGCCCTTCGTGTCATCCACGAACACGAGCCCCGCGCCCCGCGCCGCCGGAGCCACGTCCAGCACCACGTACGCATACTGACCGGGCCCGCCCGATTGACGGACGTGGCGGTACTCCTGGCGCACCGCGCGCTGGAGCGTGTCGCGGTAGGCCACCTTGGGCTGTCCCACGCGCGCCTCCACGCCGTACTCCGTCCTCAAGCGGTCCACGACGACCTCCAGGTGAAGCTCACCCATTCCGGACAGCAGCACCTGGCCGCTCTCCGGGTCCACGCCCACGCGCAGCGACGGGTCCTCCGCCGCCAGACGATGCAGGCCCTCCTCCAACTTCGGCAGCTCCGCCGGTGACTTCGCCTCCACGGCCAGGTGCACCACGGGCTCCGGGAAGCCGAGCGACTCGAGCACCACGGGGGCCTCCACGTCGCTCAGCGTGTCTCCAGTGCGCACGCCCTTCAGGCCGAGCGCCGCGGCGATGTCTCCCGCATGGACCTCCTCCACCTCCTCCCGGCGATTGGCATGCATGAACATCAGTCGCCCCACCCGCTCCCGCTTGCCGGTGGCGGAGTTGAGCAGGACGGTGCCCGCGCGCAGCGTGCCCGAGTACACGCGCAGGAAGACGATGTTCCCCACGTTCTTGTCGCTCATCATCTTGAACGCCAGCGCGGCCGGAGGACTGTCGTCCGCGGGCTCACGCGTGGTCCGCTGCTCCGTGCCGTACACGGAGCCTTCCACCGCCGGCAGGTCCGACGGCGCGGGCAGGTAGTCGACGACGGCGTCCAACAGCATCTGCACTCCCTTCTTCTTGAACGCCGCACCGGCGAGCACCGGCACCAGCACGCGCGACAGCGTCCCCGCGCGCAACGCACGCGTAAGCTCCGCCTCGCCAATCTCCTCCAGACGTCCGTCCACGAACTTCTCCATCACCGCGTCGTCCAGGTCCGCCGCGGCCTCGATGAGCCGCAGCCGCCAGCGCTCCACCTCCGCGCGGGCCCCCTCGGGAATGGGGAGGCCATCGCGGTACTCACCGCCGTCGCCGTCGAAGCGGACCGTCTTCATCCGGACCAGGTCCACCAGCCCCTGGAACTCCGAGTCCGCGCCCATGAGCGGCCACTGCACCGCCACCGGGCGAGCCCCCAGCCGCTCCCGGATGGACTCCACGCTCATGACGAAGTCCGCGCCCACCTTGTCCATCTTGTTGATGAACGCGATGCGCGGGACGCCGTAGCGGTCCGCCTGACGCCACACGGCCTCGGACTGGGGCTCCACGCCCTGGCTCGCGTCGAACACGGCCACCGCGCCGTCCAGCACGCGCAGGGAGCGCTCCACCTCGATGGTGAAGTCCACGTGTCCCGGCGTGTCCAGGATGTTGATGCGGTGGGGCATGCCCGCCGAGGGCCCCGTGCGCGGAGACCAGAACGCGGTGGTGGCCGCGGAGGTGATGGTGATGCCGCGCTGCTTCTCCTGCGGCAGCCAGTCCATCTCCGTGGAGCCGTCGTGCACCTCGCCCGTGGAGTGGATGCGACCGGTGAAGAACAGGACGCGCTCGGTGAGCGTCGTCTTGCCCGCGTCGATGTGCGCCATGATGCCGATGTTGCGATACCGCTCGATGCGAGTGCTGCGAGGCATGAAGGACTCCCGTTCCCGTCGGGCAGCGAGGCCCGCGGGTGGTGATGAAGTGAGGAGCCGGTTGGTGAGGGACGACAGACGAGGCGCCGTCGAGGGTGCCCGTCCACGCGCGACACGCCGGAGGGGCGTGAAGGCCCGCTCAGGGACGCATGGAACGAAGGCACACGACGGCCCTCATCGAGCCAGGGCGGAACCGGACTTCACGACACACGGGAACCAGCGACCCGCGCGCCGGAAGGACTCCGGCCCGCCTGCTCAAATGTCGAGCAGAACCTCGTGACGGGGGGGAAGGCACACGTCCGCCGCCGGCGCGGGGACGCGCATCAGCAGGGCTGTGAAGGAGACGGGCCTCATGATGGGATTGAGATAAGGCAGATGACTGTGATTGTCAATTCGCCCCCAGGCACACGCGTCCACGCGGGCCCGCGCAACGTCCTGGGGAGCAAGGCATCCTCGCGCCGTCCTCCGGCGCGCCGTCAGGTGCTGAGGGCCCGCACGCGGGCGGCGAGGTTCTGCGTGAAGAGCCGGAAGATGCGCAGCGCGGCGCCTTCGTGCGTGTCCAGGTAGTGCTGGAAGCCCGCGCGGGTGATGCGCAGCGCGCGCACCGACGTGCGAGCCTTCACGCGCGCCGACACGGGCGCGTCCTGGACCAGGGAGATCTCCCCCAGGTAGGCCCCGGGGCCCAGCGTGTTGAGCCGGCGCGCGTCGTCCTCCGTGCCGGTGTAGACGTCCACGGTGCCCTCCAGCAGCACGAAGAGGCCCACGCCCGCGGCGCCCTTCTCCAGCATGACAGCGCCCGCCGGGATGAGGACCTGGCGCGCCACGCGGTAGAGGTCCTTCATGTCCTCCAGCGACAGCTCGCCGAAGATGGGGATGGCCTTGAGGTAGTTGTACCCGTTGGCCTCCGGCGCGGAGCTCTGCGCGGGAAGCCGGGCGATGACGGCCTCGGCCTCCGCGTCCATGCCCATGCGGCGCAGCAGCCGCGCCTTCTCCGCGGCCAGGGCCGGGTCCCCGCGAGCCGTCTCCGAGGCGCGCAGCGTGTCCGCGAGCAGCGCCAGCGCCCGACGCGTGAAGCCCTCCGCGTCCAGCAGCATGCACATGCGCAGCACCGACTCGATGTGGCGCGCATCCCCCGCGGGCACGCACCCCAGCGCCTCCACCTCCGCGTGGGGCTGCCCCAGCTCGCGGTACAGGAGCGCGCCCTCGTGAGGACGGCCCAGGCGGACCAGACAGTGCGCCACCTGCTCGCGCGAGCCGAGCCCCCGGTACACCTCCAGGGCCCGCTCCAGCGCGCCACCCCGCTCGAAGGCCGCGGCCGCGCGCTCCGGCTCGCCCGCGCGCAGAAAGGCCTCCGCCGCGTCCACGTACTGGCCACCCTGGACGTAGAGCGCCGCCATCCGCGAGTCCTCGCCACAGCCCTGCAACAGCCGCGCGGCGCCCGCGAAGTCACGCGCCCACGAGAGGACCTCCGACAGCTGCTGGCGCTCCCGCGAGGGGGCCAGCGCCGCGTCACGAAGCAGCCGCTCGCGCTGGGCGGCGCTCAGCTCTTCATAGAGCCTGGCGGCCGTCGCGGCGGACTCCAGCCCCATCAGGGCCTGCAGCGCCTGGAGCGTTCCCTCCGCCCCGGCCTTCTCCCCATTCCCCTCGACCACTTCCGACCCGGAACCCGACATTGCGTCCCCCTCGCCGGAGGATGAAACCCCCAAGTCGGGACTCCTTCTCGGACGACCCGACTCCCCGGCAGACGTGGGGCGGCTATATCACCCCTTGTTTCGCCGAGGAGCTTCCGGGGCGCCCGTCAAGTGGACGCGAGGACGAGGCACGCGCTTCAGCGGACCGAGACGAGCTCCGTGTCGAAGATGAGCACCGAGTAGGGCGGAATCCTCGGCGGGTTCCCCTCCGCGCCGTAGGCCAGGTCATACGGGAGGATGAGGCGCCGCTTGCCCCCCACGCGCATGCCCACGACGCCCTGATCCCACCCCTTGATGACGAACCCGGCCCCCAGGTCGAAGGCCAGCGCGGGCCCTCCCTCGGAGGTCGTGAAGCGCGTGCCGTCCGGAAACCAGCCCGTGTAGTGCACCTGGACCCGCCTGCCCACGACGGCCTCGGGGCCCGTGCCCACCTCCTGGTCCAGGAGGAAGAGGCCGCTGTCCAGGCGCGTCATCGCCGCCAGGTCCACGTTCAGGCTCGCCGCGTACGTCACCTTCGTCGGATCACCATCGTCCGGGTTGCCCACCGGCGGCGTGGGCTCCTTGGGGTCATCTCCACACCCCACCAGGGGGAGCACCAGGGCACAGAGCAGCACGAAGCGACGAAGCATGGAGGTCCTCGAAAAGGAGCGCGGGCCGCGGGGCCGGCGATGAAGGCCCAAGCCTGCCCCGATGCGCCCCTGCGCGAAAGCAGAAGTGCGACCGCCTGCCTGCCGCCAGGGGCGTCCGGAGCGGCTGGAGAGACCGCTGGCGAAATGCACGGGCACCGGCCGAGGGCTTCCGCTATTCAGGAGCGCGATGCCCCGCTGGCTCAGCCTCCTCCTGTTCTTCGTCCCCGTGCTCGCGCTGATGGCGAGCGCCCATGTCTACCTCTACCGCCGGCTGGTGAGGGACCTCACCCGACGCCAGGGGCTGCGCCGCGCCGCGCAGGTGCTCTTCACGCTCGGGTTCCTCGGCGCGGTGGGCTTCCGCTTCCTGGGGAGCCTGTTCCCCTCGGACGTGACGCGCGCGGTGGGCATCGGCCTGCTCGCGTGGATGGGGCTGGTGATGTACCTGCTCTTCTTCACGCTGGGGGCGGAGCTGCTCGAGCGCGGCAGGCGCAGGCTCGCGCGTCGGGCCTCACCGCCCGCGGAAGCGCCCTCGGGGCCGCCCTCTCCCGAGCGCCGCGCCATCATCACCGGTGGCCTGGCCGTGGGCGCGGGACTGGCGGGCGTGACGACGACGTCGTTCGGCGCGTGGCGGGCCTTCCATCCGCCCGACGTGCGCGACACCCCGGTGCGCCTGCCCCGGCTGCCTCGGGCGCTGGATGGGTTCACCCTGGTGCAGCTCACCGACATCCACGTGGGGGACGTGCTCCAGCGCCACTTCGTGGACGAGCTGGTGGCGCGCACCAACGCCCTGAAGCCGGACGTCATCGCCATCACCGGGGACCTTGTTGACGGCACCGTGGCGGACCTGGGGGCCTACGTGGCCGGCTTCGGCGCCCTGCGCGCGCGACATGGGGTGTACTTCGTCACCGGAAACCATGACTACTATTCGGGCGCATCGTCATGGGTCGCCTACCTGGAGCGTCTGGGCATCAACGTGTTGCGCAATCGCGCCGTGTCCATCGGCGACGCGAGCGCATCGTTCATGCTCGCGGGCGTGGACGACTGGAGCGCGGACCGGATGGGTCTGCCCGGGTACGATTTGGACGCGGCGCTGCGCGAGGTGAGCCTGGACCAGGCCTCCGTCCTGCTGGCGCACCAGCCCTCCAACTTCGACGAGGTCGCCCGGCGCGGCGTGGGGCTCCAGGTCTCCGGCCACACCCACGGCGGCCAGATGTTCCCGGGCAACGTGGTGGGAGACCTCATCTGGCGCGAGCGCAACGCGGGCCTCAGCCGCACGGGCGACTCGCAGATCTACGTCAGCCGAGGCTGCGGCTTCGTCGGCCCGCCGATGCGCGTGGGGGCCCCGCCCGAGATTGCCCGCCTGGTGCTGATGCCCGGGTAGGCCCTGGCCGGCTGGAGCGCCGCCTCGTCGGGCATCCCGTCATCAGGTGCCCGACACGGAGCTCCCGAGGGGCCTGGGGGACTCCGGAAACACATTTCAGGGTGGGCCGTCCATGAGCCGGGTGATGGGGAGTCCCTCGGACGAAGAGCTCATGGAACGGTTCTGCGCTGGTGCACAAGACGCCTTCGAGGCCCTCTTCGCCCGTCACTCGGGGCGGGTGCAGGGCTTCCTGACGCGGATGGTGCGCGATGGCTCGCTCGCCGAGGACCTCTTGCAGACCACCTTCCTGTCCGTCGTCCGAGCCCGGGGCCGCTATGAGCGCGGCACCCGCTTCTCCCCCTGGTTGATGACCATCGCCGCCAACGCCGCGCGCGATGCACTGCGCCACCGCCAGCACGTGGACGCCTACTCCTCCGGAGAGGGCACAGGCGCCCCTACATCCGCGCCCCCACCGTCCGGGGACCCTTCCCTGCGCCGGCACCTGCTGGACGCGTTACAACAGCTTCCTGCCGACCACCGCGAGGCGGTGGTGCTGAGCAAGGTGGAGGGTTGGTCGTTCGAGGAGATCGCCGCGCTTCGGGGAATCAGCGCGGGCGCCGCGCGACTGCGGGCGCATCGGGGATACGAGAAGCTCCGGGAGCTTCTCGGAGGGCTGGGAGAGGCTCGATGAAGACGCCCATGGACATCGACGCCCTGCTCCAGGAGGAGCCCCGCCCGCCTGACACCGCGGCCCTGGAGCGTGCCCTCGCGAGCGCCCGGAGCGAGCTGGCGCTGCGCAAGCCCGTGCGGAGCTGGCGCACCCTGGCCACGTGGGTGATGGCCTCCTCCGGGGGCCTCGCGCTGCTGGCCGCCGGGGTGATGCTCGCGGTGGGCGCGGTCAGCGCGGCGGCCCTGTGGACGCGTGCTCCGCTGCTGCTCCTGCTCCTCGTGACGAGCGGCGTGTGTGCCTGGGGCGCGCTGTCTCCACGCGGACGGGACTTGCGTCGGGGCGCAGTGGGCCTGGCGATGGCCTGCGCGGCGACGCTCGTACTCGCGCGGGGTTCTCCGACGACGCCTCCGTCGCTGCCCGGCTGGGTGTGCACCGCGAGCCACCTGGCCGTGGGCATCATCCCCCTGGTGATGGCCGTGGTGGTGTTGCGCGGGGCCGCGTTCCAGCCGCTGCGGGCCTTGTGCGCGGGGTTGTCCGTCGGCACGACGGGCGCCTTCGTCGGCGAGCTGGCCTGTGAGCAGGACTGGCGCCACGTCGCGGGCTACCACCTGTTCGCCTGGGGGTTCATCTGTGTGGTGACCCTCGTCCTTTCACGCACCCTCAAGCCTCGCTCCTACGCCCCATGAACGACCCCTCTCTCATCGTGAGCACGAACGTGGACGGCGCGCCGGTGAGGATTGGCGAGCGCGTGAAGGTCGTCTCCCACTCGTCCGACGGCACCATCAGCGCCGGCTTCCTGGGCCACACCGGCGTCGTCGTGGCGCTCGTGTACGACGACCCCGTGGCCCAGTACCCCGCGGACCCGCTCATCCAGGTGCGCGTCGACGGCCTGGGCGAGGACCTGTTCTTCATGGACGAGCTCGTCCCGGAGTGGGCCTCCGCGCCCCTGCCGCGCACGCCTCGTGAGAAGAAGGCCGAGCGCCCCCGCCCCACCGTGTGGCGCGTGCAGTGAGCACCCGACACGGCGCACCGGAGCAGGGCATGATTCCGGGGTGGTGACACCGCCCGACGATTCACTCCGCCCGCTGGGTCGCAAGGCCTACGGCTCGATTCCCCACCTGCCCGGCTCGCGCACGGGGCCAGCGGACCACCACCTGAGCACCGCGCTGGCCCGCGTCTGCACCGAGCGGCTTCGCGACGAGAACGACCGCGTCATCGTCCTGGAGAAGTTGGACGGCTCGTGTGTCGCCGCCGCGAGGGTCGGGGATGAAGTCGTCGCGCTCGGTCGCGAGGGTCGCCTCGCGGCGCGATCCCCCAACGAGGCCCGGCGGATGTGGGCGGAGTGGGTCACCCTCCATGCCGAGCGCTTCAAGGCCGTGCTCCAGCCCGGCGAGTGGCTGGTCGGCGAGTGGCTCGCGCTCGCCCATGGCACCCGCTACACGCTGTCGCACGAGCCGTTCGTCGTGTTCGACCTGATGCACCAGGGACAGCGCCTGCCCTGGGAGCAGCTCACCACCCGGGTCCGCGCGGGCGGCTTCGTCACGCCGGGGCTCGTCCACGAGGGCGGCCCGCTCGGCATCGACCCGGCCATGGAGCGCCTCTCGGCGGGTGGCTTCCATGGGGCGGAGGACCCCGTGGAGGGCGCGGTGTGGCGCCTGGAGCGCCAGGTCGGCAGGGGTGTCAGGGTGGAGCTGCTGACCAAGTATGTCCGTCGCGACAAGGTGGACGGGAGCCTCCTGCCCGAGAACACCGGGTGCCCCGCCCACTGGAACTGGCGCCCGTCGGCGCCCTCTGCGCGGGAAGTGCTTCCATGAGCCGGGCCATCTTCGTCACCGGGAACCACTACAAGGCCGACGAGGTCGGCCGACTCCTGGCGGGACTCGACGTCTCGCCCAGGAAGCTCGCCCTGCCCGGCTTCGCCGATGCGGAACTCCAGGGCCCGAGCCCGCTGGACCTCGCGAGCATCGCGAAGCGCAAGGTGCTGGCGGCGTACGCGGTGCTCGGCGCGCCGTGCTTCGTGGAGACCACCGCCCTGGAGCTGGATGAGGGCACCTGCTTCACCGGCGCGCGATTCAAGAAGGAGCTGCTCGAACGGGGCATGCAGGACTTCCTCTCCGAGCACGGTGGCCGTCGTGGGCGCACGCGCGTGGCCGTGGCCTTCAGCGAGGACGGGCTTCCGGACCGCGTCCGCGTCTTCGAGGACGCCATTGAGGGCACGCTGCTCACCGAGCCCCGAGGAAGCGGCGGCTTCGGCTGGGACAACGCGTGGCTGCCGGATGGCTACCAACGCACGCTCGCGGAGATGGAGCGCAACAAGTTCTTCCTCAACATGCGCCACCGGCCCTACCTGGAGCTGGCCGACCTGCTGCGCCCCGCGTCCCCGGGTGGCGCCTACGAGGCCCACCTCACCGTCTCCGCCCGTTCGGAGGAGGACCTGCTGCGCTTCCGCGCGTTCTGCGACGCGGCTTCCGTGAAGTGCATCTTCATCGAGCTGGGCCGAGGCGCCGAGCCGTTCCAGCCGATGACGGCCTCGTACCACCACGGCACGCTCCGCCATGCGATGGAGGAGGTCAGGGACATGGCGCGCGCGCTCGCCAGCGACGGCTTCGACGTGACGCGCATGAAGCTGGAGGCCCTGGGCAAGAACCGCGACATGCCGGAGGACGACGCCGCGGCGCTCGCCCAGCCGTCCAACTACTTCGAGTTCCACGTGAAGGTCCTGCTCCCCGCGCACGGCGCGGACCTCGATGCCCTGCAGGCCCGCTGCGCGAGCCACGGTGCCCACCTGTCCCGCAACGCGCGCAAGGTGCGCGAGGACGGCGCCTCCGAGCGCTTCGTCACGCTCCGCGTCCACGGCCTGGGCAAGGTGAAGGCGGACGCGCGCTTCGACTCGCTCCTCGAGGACCTCGCGGGACTGGGCCTGCCGCTGACGCAGCGGCTGCGCGAGTACACCGTCTACGACTCCAACCACGCGCTGGACCGGGGCTGGCTGGAGACCTCGTCATGAGCCCCCTGCCCTTCCCGCTCCGCGCCAGCGCCGCCGCGCTCCGTCGGCTCGCGCGCACATCGCAGGCCCCTCACTTCATCCTGCGGGGCGGGCTGATGATGCGGCTGTGGAGCGGCCCCGTCCCTCGCCCGGTGGAGGACCTGGACTTCCTCGCGGCCTTCCCATTCCACGAGGGCGACACGGTGGACCGGTTCGTGGACGTGCTGGGCGTGGACGTCGGAGATGGCTTCGTCTTCGGCGCCCTGCGCTCGGAGGTCATCTGGGCGGAGACCCCGTTCCCCGGCGTTCGCATCCACGTGGAGACCTGTCTGCCCGGCGAGGAGTCCCCACACCTGCTGCGCATCGACACCGGCTTCGGCGACCCGATGAATCCGCCGCCCGCCTGGTTCGACTACGCGACGGACGACGACACCACCGCGCGCGTGCTCGCGTGTCGCCCCGAGACGTTGCTCGCGTGGAAGCTCCACAGCCTCTTCGAGCGGGGCAAGGGACGCTTCCGACCCAAGGACCTGTTCGACGTGTACCTGCTCACGCGCCACGCGCCGCTGGAGTCCGCGCTGTTGCCCGCGGCGCTGCGGCTCGCGTTCGACTCGCGCGGAGACTCGCTGGACGTGATGGAGCGACTGGTCTCCGGAGAGCTCGGCCAGAGCCCGTGGAGCCTGGAGAAGTGGGCGCGATATCGGGCCAGTGAGCCCGAGGGGCGCCCGGAGCAACTCTCGGAGGTGGTGACGGCGGTGTCCGTCGCCATCCGCCCCGTGTGGGCCGCGGCGCGAGCACTTCCACCCTCGCGCCGCTGAACCACCCGCGCGTCAGTACGACGCCGTGAGGCCCCAGTGGATGCTGGAGTACGTGTCCTC
The DNA here is from genome assembly GCF_900111765.1 of Myxococcus fulvus. The sequence goes on along the minus strand of NZ_FOIB01000007.1, from coordinate 304,802 downwards.
GGCCACGCCTCCGTTGTCCCAGCCGATGCGCGCGCCCGGGCCACTGAAGGTGTCCTTGTAGTGCGACAGCTTGAAGCGCACCTGGTAGCCGAACGGGCCCCACAGCTCGCCGGCGACGCCCAGCTCCGCCTCCCAGCCGAACGTCGACACGGAGGTACCGTAGTCACTCACTTCCAGGTCCAGCGCGCCGCCCTCGTCATCGAAACCCTGGCCGGGCTTCGGGCTGATGAAGAGCTGCCCCGCGGCCTCCAGTCGCACCTGGCGAAGCAGCGGCACGGAGACCTCCAGGCCCACCGCCGGGTACAGGCGGTGCGTGCTGGACAGCGGGCTCTCCGGGTCCTCCTCCACGTCGAACGCGCGCGTGAGCAGGCCCGCCTTCACCCCGGCGTAGCCCAGGAGCTGGCGCGACGAGCCGAAGCCGAAGAAGTAGCGGTACATCGCCTGCGCCGTGAGCACCGAGTCGGTGGCCACCACCTCACGCGTGGCGGACTGGCCCACGTCGTTGAACAGCGTCACGTTGGTGGACGCGTACCCGCGCCGGTAGCCCAGCACCGCGCCCAGTCCGCGCAACGCGGAGGGCCGGCGCGCGAAGGGCAACAGCTCCAGCTCCGCGGAGATGCCCAGGTACGGAACGGAAGACTCGTAGTCGGAGCGATCTCCGATCTGCTCCTCCTCGGGCTTGCGGTCGAACTCACCGCAGGACTTCACGCCTGGACGCGTGCAGTACTTCCGCCACGTCGTCGTGCCACCCAGCGTGAGCCGGGCCAGCGGCGGACGCGGCGGCTCCTCGCCCACGGTGCCACCCGAGCCGGTGTCCAACTCCACCTCCAGGAACGGGGCCGTCGTCGTGTGCGACTCGGGCTCCTCGTCCATCGGCGGAGGTCCGTCCTTCGGCTGGGGACCGATGGCCACCATCTCGGGCGCCTTCGGAGCGGGCTTCGGGCTCTCGGGCTCCAGCGGCTTCGGGCTCTCCACGGGACGCTCCGCCACGGGCTCCAGCGGCTTCGGCGTCTCCAGCGGCTTCTCGGGCGGAGGCGTCGGCGTCCGGGGCGCCTCGGCGACGGGCGTCGGAGGCGTCACGGGCTCGACGGGAGCGAGCGGCTCGGACGGGGTGACGGGCGCCTCGAAAGGACGCGTCGCACCACTCAGCGCATCGACCACCGCGGCCACGGCCAGCTTCACGTCCGCGGGCGCGAGCCTGCCCCGCGTCAGCTTCACGTCCTGATCACCCAGCACGGCGCCGCTCGCGTCCAGCACGCGCACCGTCAGGCTCGAGCCGCTCACGGTGCCCGTGACGGCCGCGTCCAGCTTCATCTTCGGCGCCACCCGGGCCAGGGGCGCGTCGGTGAACAGCGTGTTGCCCTTCAGGCCTTCCTTCTTGCCGAGGGTGGCGTACTGCTTCAGCGACGCCACCTTCACCGGCTTCGCGCGGCGCAGCGCCGATTCGAGCTGTGCCCGGACCTTCCCGCCGCGATCTCCCTCCACCGTCAACACGACGAGCTGCTTGGGGGCCTCCTTGGGCGTGGCCGACTTCTTGGACTTCGCCTCCCGCGCCTTGGCCGTCTTCGGCTTCGCCTTCGCCTTGGGCGCCACCACCTGGGCGGGCACCGCGCGCTTCTTCTTGACGACCTGCGCCAGCGCTCCCGGGGAGGCCAGCGTCACCGCCGTGAAGAGCACCAGGCCCCAGCGAACCATCGCGTGTTGGGAGTTCATCATTCGGGACTGGAAGGTTCACCCAGCCCGCACGCGATGTCCAGGCTTGCCCGGCGGTCCGCTCTCAGGCGTTGAGGTGCGCCGGGGCTCCCACCACCGAGGGAGCGGACACGGGCCGCCCCTCCGACTCAGGCTCGCTCCCTTCCTCGTCGGTGGCCTCCCGCGCTGATTCGGTGGACTCCGCCACGTAGGCCGCGCGGCCGATGCCCAGGAAGTCGCGACGGTAGATGCGCACCATCGCCATGAAGATGGACGCGATGAGCGGCCCCACCAGCAACCCCATCATCCCGAACACCGCCAGCCCGCCGAACATGGACAGGAAGACGAGCAGCGGGTGCAGCGCCATGCGCGAGCCGCACAGCCGGGGACGGATGACGTTGTCGATGGTCCCCACCAGGAAGGTGCCCCACGCGAGCAGGAAGACGCCCTCGCTCACCTTGCCCATGGCGATGAACACCACGCCGATGGGGCCCCACACCAGCGCCGTACCCCCCACGGGCACCAGCGCCACCAGCACCATGGCCGCGCCCCACACCCCGGCGTGCGGCACCCCGGCGATGAGCAACCCCACGAAGCCCACCGCGCCCTGGATGAGCGCCGTGACGGTGTTGCCGTAGACGATGGCGTACGCGACGTCGGTGAACTCGCGCGAGAAGGCCTCGAAGTAGCGGCGGTCCAACGGAATCAGCCGCGTCACCTCCGCGACCAGCCGGCGGCCGTCGAGGAAGAAGTAGTACATGGCCACCGTCATCAGGAACATGTTGATGGCCAGCTCCGCGCCCGCGCCCACCAGGTCCTTGAGCAGGGCCGCGCCGCCCGTCACCGCCGCCATCAGCGAGCGCTCCGTCTGCGCGCTCTCCAAATCAAAGCGGACGTAGCGGCTCAGGCCGCGGGGCAGGCTGGAGGCGAACTGGTGACGCAGGTCCACCCGCTCGAGCAGGTCCTGCGCCTGGCCGACGAACTGGAACACCTCACGCGCCACCATCCACCCGACGAGGGCCAGCGGCGCGAGGATGAGGAGGAATACCGTGAGGGTGGACAACCCGGCGCACAAGGGCTTGCGGCCCCGCAGCTTCTGACACAGGTAGTCCTGCACCGGCATGAACAGGACGACCAGGAAGCCGCCCAGCAACACCGGCATCAGGAACGGCAACAGAATCCTGGAGAAGAGAATCAACGCCAGCGCAAACAGCGCCGCGAACACGTAGTTCGACCACCGCCGCGAATCAGCCACCGCCCCACCCCACCCCGCCCGACGAGCCCACTGCCCGCCCCCAACCTAGGAATCGCGCTTCCCGCCGGGAAGTCCGACATCCCTCACATGAGGACACGACCCATGACTACTGGACGTTTGACACTGACGGGCCTCGCGGTACTGGCCACAGCCCTTGGACTCGGCGCCCCGGGCTGCGGAGACTCCGCGACGCCGTGCACCGACTGTCCGGCGATGGAGGGCCGCTACCGCATGGCCTTCGGCGACGCGGGGGTGCCCGCCGAGTGCCTCAACCTGGGCGTGGAGCTGCCGCGCAACAGGCCCCTGGACGTCACGCGCTCGGCGGACCGACTCATCGGGAACCTGGAGGGCGTGGGACTGTTGGGGACCATCTCCGCCGAGGGCTCCTTCTCCATGGCCGGCACGGGCCCGGGACAGGATGGCGGGAGGATGGACACGCTGAGCCTCGCCGGTCGCTACACGTCCCCCGAGGGGGACGGCGGCACGGCGCGACTCGATGGGACGTTCACGGGGAACTTCTCGCGCCCGGGCGTGGAACCGCCCCAGCGGTGCAGCTTCGTCACCCCGTTCTCGGCGACCCGGGAATAGCGCCACGGGCCGCCAACGGGGCGGACCTGCCTACTTCTTCTTCTCGGCGGCGGCCTTGGCCTCCGCCTTGTTCTTCTTGGCCCGCTTCTTCCAGGCCTGCTTGATCTTCATCTGCACGCGGCGGTGCTTGCTCTTGCTGCGGGCCATCGTTGACTCCTGTGCTCCATCATGGAGACGTGAAAAGAGGCGCTTAACTATCAGAACCTGAAGGGCTCCCGGAAGAGGAACCCTCCGGAGGGGGTCCGGAGGCCGTTTCGGGGCCCGGGGCCGCCCCCTCGGCCACCTCGGGAGCGGGGCGCGTCGGGTAGGGAATGCCCTCCGCCCCCCGGACCTGGGTGGGCCGGGCGGCAGACACCGTCACCTCCCCCTCCCGGTCCTCGTCCGTGGGCTTCTCCCGGGAGGCGGGGGCGCTGCTCTGCTGGGGGCGCTTCTTCACCGAGGCGAAGATGGGCTTGAACGCGTCCAGGAAGCGCCGGACCTCGTCCAGGGGGAGCGCCGGGCAGTGGTTGCCGTTGGCGCCCGTCATGGAGGTGGCCATGCACATGGCGTTGAGGATGGCCTCCTCGGTGGCCTCCATCACCGCCTCGTAGAGGGGGTCCAGGCGCTGATCCAACAGGAGCTTCAGCTTGTAGACCATCTTCTGCGTGCGGCGCGGGATGATGTTCGCGGTGGAGAAGCCCACCACGATTTCGCCCGAGCCGTGCGCCGCGTAGCTGCCCACCCGGCCGATGCCCAGGCCCACGCGCTTGCACAGGCGGTTGATCTGATGGCTCAAGAGCGGCGCGTCCGTGGCCACCACCGCGATGATGGAGCCGTAGGTGGTGCCGCGCTTGGGGGCGCCCTTGAACTTCTCCGCCAGCACCTCGCCCATGGGCAGGCCGCCCACGCGCAGGTTGTGCATCTTCCCGAAGTTGGACATCACCAGCACGCCCAGCGTGTAGCCGCCCAGCACCTCCGGCAGCTTGCGGGAGGACGTGCCGATGCCGCCCTTGAAGTCGCACGTCACCATGCCGGTGCCGCCGCCCACGTTGCCCTCGGCCACCGGGCCGGACGCCGCGTTGCGGATGGCCTCGTAGACGTGCTCCTCGCGCACGTGCCGGCCGGAGATGTCGTTGAGCCACGAGTCGTCGCACTCGCCGACGACGGGGATGATGACGTCGTGCTCGTCGCCGATGCCCGGGTAGCGCTCCACCAGGTGGCGGGCCACGCCGTCCGACACCGCGCCCACCGCCATGGTGTTGGTGAGCAGGATGGGCGTCTCGATGAG
>NZ_FOIB01000005.1:600000-755538 GCF_900111765.1 Myxococcus fulvus | reverse complement strand
TCCGCGGGAAACCGCGTGGGAGAGTAGGTCGCTGCCGGATTCTTTTTGAGAAGCCCTCGTCGCCTCGTGCGACGGGGGCTTTTCTTTTTTCTGCGTCCCTACGTGCCATCAGCCTCACGGCTCCGATGACCTGCCGACGCCGCGCGGCGTGCACAACGACGCCTGTGTGGCTGTCGCGGTCAGCGCCTGGCCCCGTGCCTTGGAGCACGATGCGCTCGTTCGCGCCTGCTCGTCATCTTGCGACTCGGCCAGCGAGCTCGAACGCGTCGACGACGCGCGCTCCCTCGGGGCTTTTCGCGCCGTTTCGCGGCCTTGGCCTGCGTTGAAGGGCTCTGGCCGACACCGTTCCTGGTGCTGGGAAATCGCCGGGCGTCGCCGTCCCGAGGCCATCGGTTCATGCCCCGGGCGGGGTGGGATCTGCGCAGCCGATGTGGGGCGTTTGCCGGGAGATCATCAGGTCCTGTCTGGCAGACGACGCTGCGCCGGGTCCCCACGCTGCCTCCGAGTGGCCTCTGGACCCCTCAACCTTCTGAATTCGTTCGGCTTTTGGGGCTGCCGAGGTGTTTGACTCGCTATCTGTGCAGAACTAGAGTCCCACTTCTCCGCCCGGTCTGCGCTCCGCCTGCCGCGGTGCTCACCCCGGCCTCGGACCGCTCCACGAGATGAAGAAGCCGACCCTTTTTGGGAAGTACCTGCTCCTCGAGCGCATCAACGTCGGCGGCATGGCCGAGGTGTTCATCGCGAAGGCCTTCGGCGTCGAGGGCTTCGAGCGCATCCTCGCCATCAAGAAGATCCTCCCCACGATGGCGGAGGACGAAGAGTTCATCACGATGTTCATCGACGAGGCGCGGATCAGCGTTCAGCTGAACCACGCCAACATCGTGCACATCCACGAGCTCGGGAAGCACGACGACGCCTACTTCATCGCGATGGAGTACGTGGCGGGTCGCGACGTGCGGACCATCCTGGAGCGGTACCGGCGGCGCAAGGAGATCATGCCCACCGCCCAGGCGGTGTTCGTCGCCTCCAAGTTGTGTGACGGCCTGGACTACGCCCACCGCAAGAAGGACGCGCGCGGCCAGGACCTCCACATCATCCACCGCGATGTGTCGCCGCAGAACGTCCTCATCTCGTATGAGGGCGAGGTCAAGGTCATCGACTTCGGCATCGCCAAGGCGGCCAACCGCTCGCAGAAGACGCAGGCCGGCATCCTCAAGGGCAAGTTCGGCTACATGAGCCCGGAGCAGGTCCGGGGCATGCCCATCGACCGGCGCAGCGACATCTTCGCCGTCGGCGTGCTGCTGTACGAGATGCTCACGGGCGAGAAGCTCTTCGTCGGCGAGTCGGACTTCTCCACCCTGGAGAAGGTGCGCAACGCGGACGTCCCGCTGCCGCGCGAGTTCAACCCCAACATCCCTCCGGGGCTCGAGAAGGTCGTCCTCAAGGCGCTCGCTCGAGAGCCCGAGGAGCGCTACCAGTGGGGCTCCGACCTCGCCGAGGACCTGATGCGCTTCCTCCTCGCGGGGGATGCCATCTACTCGTCGAAGCATCTGTCCTCCTACATGAAGGAGGCCTTCGCCGAGGACATGCTCCGCGAAGCGGAGAAGATGGAGCGGTTCGCGGGCATCGAGCGTCCGGACCAGATCGAGACCTCGGGCATCACCGTCCCGCCTCCCGCCCAGGTTCGCAGCACCCGGCGCCCGCCGCCCGCGGTGGTGGTGACCGGCTCTCCCGCGGGGCGTGCCCCGACGGCTCCAGGCCATCCGGCGCCGGGCTTCATCCCGCCTCCCTCCGCCGAGGAGTTGGAGGAGATGGGCGTCAGCGCGGGCGACAAGACGCAGATTGTCGACTCGACCCAGACCTTCATGTCGCCGGAGACGCGCGTCGCCGAGAGCAGCGTGCTCGTCGACGACAGCATCACGGGTCGGTCCGAGAACCCCACGCTCCAGGGCACCGGCACCGCCTCGGCCTATGCGTCGCAGTCGCGTGAGCCCGAGCCCTCGATGCGCAAGGGCAAGAGCGGACCCAAGGCCCAGGTGGTCATCGCCAGCGAGGACGGCGAGGCCTATTCCGGCGCGACGATGATTGGCCCTGCGCCGACTGCGCCTCCCTCCCGCTCGAGGCCGATGGAGGACGAGCCGCCCGAGGAGACGACGGGCAACATCACCGTCGCCCAGAACGGGCGGAGCGGCCGTGGCGGTCAGCGCGGCTCGCAGCAGCCCCACGACACGGGCGCCTTCGACGCGCCCCAGGACGAGGGCTACGACAGCCACGACGGCTACGGTCAGCAGCACGACGACGGCGCCTACGCCGATGACCACCACGACCCGGAAGAGGTCACGGGGTCCCAGGCGCCCGCGCCCGTCGCGAACAAGGCGGGCGGGAAGGCCAAGGCCAAGCCCGTCCAGCCCACGAAGGCCAAGCCCAAGGCGAAGGGCTCGGGCAAGGGGCAGCCGCCGCTGCTGCAGACGCTCGCGAACCTGCCCAAGCCGGTGCTCTTCGGCTCCGCGGCGGGCATCGTGCTGGTGTTGATCATGCTCCTGGCGCTCATGATGAGCGGCTCGGGGGGAGAGCAGGTCATCTTCAGCGTGACGCCCCAGGTGGGCGCGTCCGTCACCGTGAACAACCAGGCCGTCGAACCCAACACCGTCCTGGCCCTGCCCGCCGGTGACTACGAGGTCATCGCCAGCGCCCCAGGCCACAAGTCGGAGCGGAAGTTCGTGAAGGTCGTCGAGGGCACGCCGCTCGCCGAGTCCTTCAGCCTGGTGCCGGAGGCCGCGGAGCCTCCGCAGGACGAGCCTCCACCGACCCGGCCTACCGAGGTGGCACAGCGCCCGGCGGCGCCCCCGGAGAACAACCCGGGCACGGTCGTGGACCCGGGCCAGCCGGGCACGCCGCCAGCCCAGCCTGGGCCGGAGTCTCCGAGCGACGTGAAGCCGTCCACCGACACGCCGGCGGAGACGGTGAAGGCGGACCCGCCCAGTACGCCCACGGCTCCCGTGGAGCCTCCGCCCGCGCCCAAGAAGGTCGCGGCGGTGTTCGAGGGCGCCGAGGGCGCGGAGATCTCCGTGGAGGGCAGTCGGGTGGGGCTTACGCCCGACGCGCGGATGGCCAACCTGGAGGTGGGGAAGACCTACCAGTTCACTGCGAAGCTCGCGGGCTACAAGCCCTACTCGGGCAAGTTCGTCGCCAAGGGAGACGGGGACGAGCTGACTGTTCCCTTCAAGCTCGTCAAGGACGAGCCGCCTCCTCCCAAGCCGGTGGTCCAGAAGGAGCCTGCTCCTCCCAGGGACACGGCTCCGAGGCCTACGACGACGACGCCCAGGCCGCCGCCGTCGAAGGCCACGGGGACGCTGGCGTGCAGCACCAAGCCTGCGGGCGCGGAGATCTTCGTCGACGGAAAGAAGACTGGCCGACAGACGCCGGTGACCCTCGGCAGCCCCCTGGTCCTGCCGGTGGGCAAGCGGAAGATCACCTTCAAACTCAATGGCAAGACGAGCAAGCCATTCGTTGTCTCCATCGCGGAAGGCAAGATGGAGAAGCTCGTCAACGTCGCCATCGAGTGAGGAGTCGGGCAGGCTGAGCGTCGTCGAATTGTTGAATGAACCGGTGCCGGGCGCGGTATGACGCCCGGCCCGCGACGCCACACGCTGAGGGAATGCGCCATGACCACGACGCCCATCCGGGGCAAGACCGAGGCCGGTCCTGCTCAACAGCCTTTTTCCTATCCGCTCCGCCGTGAGTTCGTCGAACCCGACTGGAAGCGCATCCCCGGGTACAAGGACGTCACCCAGGCGGAGTGGGAGAGCTCCGTCTGGCAGCGCAAGCACACCGTCAAGAACCTGAAGGAGCTCAAGGCGACGCTCGGCGCGCTGCTCCCGGATGACCTGGCGGAGAGCCTCGAGCGCGATCAGCGCGAGCGCGCCACGATGTCCATCCTCGTGCCGCCGCAGATGCTCAACACGATGGACTTCCAGGACCTCTGGAAGGACCCCGTGCGCCGCTACATGCTGCCGGCCTTCGCGGACCGGCTGACGGACTGGCCCAACCACCCGAAGGCCAGCCGCGACAGCCTCCACGAGCAGGACATGTGGGTCGTCGAGGGGCTGACGCACCGCTATCCGACCAAGGTGCTCGCGGAGATGCTGCCCACGTGTCCCCAGTACTGTGGACACTGTACCCGCATGGACCTGGTGGGCAACGACGTGCCCCAGGTCAGCAAACACAAATTCTCGATAGGACCCAAAGATCGCTACGAGCAGATGCTCGAGTACCTGCGCCGCACGCCGACGGTGCGCGACGTGGTGGTGTCCGGCGGTGACATCGCGAACCTGCCCATCCAGCAGCTCGAGCCGTTCGTCAGCTCGCTGATGGACATCCCGAACATCCGGGACATCCGCCTGGCCAGCAAGGGCCTGATGGCCATTCCCCAGCACTTCCTGCAGGACTCGGTGCTGGCGGGCCTGGACCGGCTGGCGAAGAAGGCGGTGGAGCGGGGCGTGGACCTGGCGTTGCACACGCACGTCAACAACGCGTCGCAGCTCACGCCGCTGGTGGGCAAGGCGGTGCGCAAGCTGTTGGACATGGGCTTCCGCGACGTGCGCAACCAGGGCGTGTTGCTGCGCGGGGTGAACGACAGCGCGCAGTCGCTGCTCGAGCTGTGTTTCACGCTGCTCGACCACGCGAAGATCCTGCCGTACTACTTCTACATGTGCGACATGATCCCCAACAGCGAGCACTGGCGGCTGTCGGTGGACCAGGCGCAGCGGCTGCAGCACGACATCATGGGCTACATGCCGGGCTTCGCCACGCCGCGCATCGTCTGTGACGTGCCCTTCGTGGGCAAGCGCTGGGTCCATCAGATCGCCGAGTACGACCGCGAGCGCGGCATCTCGTACTGGACCAAGAACTACCGCACGGGCATCGAGGCGAACGACGCCGAGGCCCTCAACCGGAAGTACGAGTACTTCGACCCCATCGACTCGCTGCCCGAGGCGGGCCAGGCCTGGTGGCGGGAACAGACGAAGGCGGCGTGATGGATTCCCCCGCGTGGGTGGTGCCCCTGTCGCCGGAGCCTCGCTCCGAGCGGTCCTCGCTGAGCGCCGAGGGGCGCCGTCGCCTGTTCCCCCAGGCCACCGACGCGGAGTGGGCCGATTGGCGTTGGCATCAGCGGCATGCGGTGCGCGGGCTGGAGCAGCTCGAGCGCTACGTGCCGCTGACCGCCGATGAGCGCGCGGGCGTCCAGGAGACGGCCTCGCTGTTCCGCATCGGCATCAGCCCGTACTACCTGTCGCTCATCGACCCGGAGCATCCGTTCTGCCCGGTGCGCATGCAGTCCATCCCCGTGCGCGCGGAGGCGCGCGTGCGTCCCGGCGAGCTGGAGGATCCGCTCGGCGAGGACAAGACGCGGCCGGAGGAGTGCATCGTCCACAAGTATCCGGACCGGGTGCTGTTCCTGGCGCTGGATACGTGCTCGGTCTACTGCCGTCACTGCACGCGCAGGCGCATCACCCAGGGCGGCGTGGCGGAGCTGTCCAAGGAGCAGATGCGGCGGGGCATCGACTACGTGCGCCGCCACCCCGAGGTTCGCGACGTCCTCATCTCGGGAGGAGATCCGTTCCTGCTCAGCGAGCAGCGGCTGGAGGAACTGCTCGCGCCGTTGAGCGAGATTCCCCACGTGGAGATGATTCGCATCGGCACCCGGGTCCCCGTGGTGCTGCCCATGCGCGTCACCGACTCCCTGGCGAGCCTGCTGCGCCGCTACGCGCCCGTCTTCGTCGTCACGCACTTCAACCACCCGAAGGAAGTGACGCCTGAGGCTCGCGAGGCCTGTGAGCGACTGGTGGACCACGGCGTGCCCGTGGAGAACCAGGCCGTGTTGATGCGGCAGCTCAACTCGGACGCGCGCATCATCAAGGAGCTGTCACACCTGCTGCTGCGCACGCGCGTGCGCCCGTACTACCTGCACCAGATGGACGTGGCGGAAGGCTGCGAGCACCTGCGCACACCCATCGCCAAGGGGCTGGAGATCATCCAGCAACTGAGGGGGCACACCACCGGGCTCGCCGTGCCGCACCTCGCGGTCGACCTGCCGGGCGGCGGTGGCAAGGTGACGCTCCAGCCGGACTACGTCGTCGAGCGCAACGAGCGCGAGACGGTGTTCCGCAACTTCAAGGGCGAGCGCTACGCCTACCCGGAGCCCGAGGAGACCGACTGCGCTTGTCCGTATGACGAGACGTGGCGCGAGCGGGCCCAGCAGTTCGGCTACCACCGGAAGGGCTGAAGCCCGGGCCGTGGCCCAGGCTCCGCGGGACGTCGCTCAGTCGCCGCTCGACTTCTTCTTCCGGACGAACTTCTTCTTCGCCTTGGACGACTCGGAGCTGGCGCGGCGCACGGCCTTCTTCGCGGGCTTCGCGTCGCCGTCGCCCATCACTTCCACCTGAACGTTGTCCTCGGCCGACGCGGCGGCATCGGCGCCCACCGCGCCTCCGCCCGCGCCCTCGGCGGTCTCCACGCCTTCGCCGCCCTCTCCGCCCGCCTCGTCCTCGACGGGGATGCCAATCTCGACCTCGGGGCCATCGTTTCCGGAGGACTCCAACTCGACGGGGTTCTCGTTGTCGAAGCCCTTCTGGACGGAGACTTCCTTCTCCTCGCTGGCCTTCGCCGCGGCGGCCTGGCGGGCCGCGGCCGCCTTGGCCTGGTCTTCCAGCCGCTGGGCCTCGGCCTTGGCGCGCTCGTTGCCCTCCTGGCCCATCTTCGCGGTGAAGCGCTCGTACTCCTTCGCGGTGACGCCGTGCTTCTCCATCACCGAGGCGGTGACGGCGGCCTGCTTGCGGCTGGCTTGTCCGCGCTCCTCGTTGCTCATCTCCGAGGGCTTGCGGTTGCCGAACTCCTCGTCCACCTGCTTCATCGCCGCCGCTTCGTCCCGGCGGATGTGCGCCACCTTCTCGGGAGTCATCTCGCCCCCTTCTTGCGCTCCAGCACCGCCCGGAACGACGAGCAGGGCGGCGATGAGCATGGAGATGGGGCGGGACATGACGCGGCTCCTCGACGTTGGAAACAGGGGCATCTAAGCACGGCCATCCACCGGCGTGCACCGGTTGCGTTCCTGCTGGAGAACAGTGTCACGGCGGGAGCGAATCCCGTGAAACCCCGGCGAGCGCGTGCCGGTGGGCTCAGCCATTGCGGCAGCTCGTACAGCCGTCCCGGGCGGTGGAGCACTGCTCCCGGCCCTCGGCGCAGCGGGGGGGCAGGTCGTCGCGGTCCGCGTGTCGGTCCACCAGGGCACAGAGCTCCTCGGAGACCTCGCACGTCTGAGTCGCCGCGGCGCAGCGCTGGTCGCACGTCAGGTCGTCTCGCGCGGTCCGGACGCGAAGCTCCTCGAGTCGCGCGGCGGCGCCATCGATGGCCGCGTCGTCATCTCCCGCCACGCGTGTCTCCACGTTGCGCGCACAGCCAGCCAGGAGGGACGTGAGGACGACCAGGGGCAGGGCGAAGGAGAGGGGACTCATGGGTTCCCCTTACGCGCCGGGTTGCCCCGTCGTCCAGCGCCCCAGGCTCCCAATGTCGGCCGATGACCGGCGCTCCGGCGCTGTCTGTTGCGCGCGCCCGAAGGTGCCGAGCCTGGGCTCGGTCCGAGGAGCCGCGGCCTGAAGTTGTCGAAGCGCGAATCCCCAGCAACGGTGGCCGCCGCGCTGGGCCGTTGTCCCATGCCAGGCGCTGCGGTCCATCGGCGCCTGATAGGCGCTCCGGTGGAACTGTCAGGTGCGTCGGCGAAGCCAGAGGCGGCGCCTCCTGCGAGGCGGCACGTCGGGGGATTCGCCGCACCGCCGCGATGGGCTGACGTCCCATGGAAGCCCCAGGCCGGGATGGAGCCCCGCGCTTCGTGAGATGCCTGGGGTGTTCGTCCACGCGGCCAGGGGCGAGGCGGCACGCTCAGGGCGATGCCCCCGTGCTCTCGAATGCTCAGGGGCGTCCCGCGTCCGGCGCCGTGGGCTGTGGCGCCGCGCTGGGGCGGCGCGCGGGCTCCTCGGGACGCGACAGGTACAGATAGGCCGTCAGCGCCAGCAGGGCCATGACGGCGAGCCTGCGCATCCAGTCCTCACGACGCCGCTGGGGCGACGCCTGGTCTTCCCTCGTCGCGGCCTCGAGCCCCGTCATCACGTCGCCGCTCAGCGCGCGCAGCCTGCGACACGCCTCCACCACGGGCACCAGGCCCGCGGGCACCGGGGCGTCCTCGCGCTCCAACGCCGCCGCGAGCATCCTCGTCCAGGCGGATTCCTCCTCGGCCGACGCGGGCTCCCGGGCCCCGGGGAAGACGTTCCGCGTCAGCGACACGGCCGCCCGCAGGAGCATCACCGACAGCGCCTCCTCCGTGACGCCATAGAAGCGCGCGCAGTCGCCGAGAGAGGCCCCCGTCACGAGTCGACGGGTGAGGACGGCGGCGGAACGGGGCTCCATCTCTCGCAGGGCCCGGACGAAGGCCTGGGGGGGAAGTCGGGAAGGGGAGGACTCGGGAGGTGTCACGTGGGCGCCATCCTCGCCCATCCTCCGGTCGTTTTCTTGAGGCACGTGGCCACCCTCCTACACTCCCAGGCCATGTTGCGACCTGTTGCACTCCTCCTGCTCCTGCTCGCCGCTCCACGCTCGCTCGCCGTGGAGACCCTGCGCATCGCCATCGAGGACACGGGGAGTGAGGTGCGCATCCGGGGACAGGGACTCGGCTTCGGCGCGGACAGCGAGGAGGCCACCTACGTCTCCATCCCCTCGGACGTCGCCATCGTCCGACGCAAGGCGGGCAAGCTCGAGGTCAACGGCGCGCCCGTGCTCGGTGACTCGGTGCGCTTCCGCGCCGGCCTGAGCACCTCCGAGGACGCCGGCACGATTCCCGGGGAGCAGCCCATCAAGGCCGGCAACACCCAGGTGCGCGGCGACGTCGTCGTGCGCCCGCTGCGCGAGGGCCTGCAGCTCATCAACGTCATCCCCCTCGAGGACTACCTGGCCGCGGTGCTCGGCAGCGAGATGCCCGTGTCCTTCCCCGCCGAGGCCCTCAAGGCCCAGGCCGTGGCCGCTCGCACCTACGCGTTGCAGAAGAAACTGGATGCCTACAGCAACGCATTCCATCTGGGCAGCAGCGTGCTCCACCAGGTGTATGGCGGCGTCAACCGCGAGGACCCGCGCACCCGCGCCGCCGTGGATGCCACCCGGGGGCAGGTGCTGACCTACGAGCTCGCGCCCATCGAGGCCTACTTCCACGCGTCCTGCGGCGGACGCACCGAGTCCGGCCAGGACGCCCTCCACCGGGACCTGCCCTACCTGCAGCCCGTCGACTGCCCGTGCGGACGACTGCCCGCGAGCCGCTGGTCCGCCTCCATGTCGGATGCCGAAATCAAGGCGGCGCTCAAGCGGCCCGCACAGGGCATGAAGGTCACCGCCCGCACGTCCACCCGCCGCGTCACCCGCGTCACCATGGGCGACGGCAGCTCGGTGGACGGCGTGGAGCTGCGGCGGAGGCTCGGCTACACCCGGCTCAAGAGCCTCGATTTCGAGGTGGAACGGACCGACCAGGGCTACCAGTTCTCCGGACGCGGCTATGGCCACGGGGCCGGGCTCTGCCAGTGGGGCGCCAAGGCGCTCGCCGACAAGGGCAGGGGGTACCTGGAAATCCTCACCCACTACTACCCCGGTGCCGAGCTGCAGCAGCTCTACTGAGGCCCCTGGCGTCGGCGCGCTTTCCGTGGCGGCGTGGGGGCTGCTACAAGCGCCAACCCCGTGTCGTCCCGCCTCTCAGACTACGACTTCGAGCTCCCCGAGTCCCAGATTGCCCAGGCGCCGCTCCCCCAGCGCGACGCCTCGCGGCTGATGCACGTGCGCCGCTCGTCGGGCGACGTGAGCCACCGCCAGTTCTCCGATGTGCTGGAGCTGCTCGGCCCCGGAGACCTGCTCGTCCTCAATGACGCCCGTGTCATCCCCGCGCGCCTGCTGGGCCAGAAGGCCGGCTCCGGAGGCCGCGTGGAGCTGCTGGTGGTGCGTCCGGCCGCCTCCACGCTCACCTCCGCCGCGCTCGGTGGCGCCCCCGAGTCCCTCGACTGGCTCTGCCTCGGCCAGGCCTCCAAGGGCCTCAAGCCCGGCCAGCGCCTCACCTTCGCCAGCGGCCTGGAGGCGGAGGTACTCGAGGTGCTCGGAGGAGGGGAGTACCGCGTGCGCTTCCATGCGCCGCCCGGTGCGTCGCTGGCCTCGCTGCTCGACGCCGCGGGCCGCCTGCCACTGCCGCCCTACATCACCCGCGAGCCCGATGCCGCGGACGCCGAGCGCTACCAGACGGTGTACGCCAAGGCCTCCGGCGCCGTGGCCGCCCCCACCGCGGGTCTGCACTTCACCCAGGACACCCTGGCCGCGCTCGAGGCCCGGGGCGTGCGCCGCGCCCTGGTGACGCTGGATGTGGGGCCCGGCACCTTCCTCCCCGTGCGCGAGGAGGAGCTGGACAAGCACCACATGCACCCCGAGCGCTACACCGTGCCCGAGTCCACCGCGCGCGAGGTGAACGCGGCGAAGGCGGAGGGTCGACGCGTGGTGGCCGTGGGGACCACCGTGGTGCGCACGCTGGAGTCCGCCACCGACGCGGCGACGGGGAAGCTGCGTGAGGGCCCCGGCGAGACGACGCTCTTCATCCGCCCGGGCTTCACCTTCCGCCAGGTGGACGCGCTCTTGACGAACTTCCACCTGCCGCGCTCCACGCTGGTGGTGCTCGTCAGCGCCTTGTTGGGCCGGGAACGCACGCTCGCCGCGTATTCAGAGGCGGTGCGCGCGGGATATCGATTCTTCAGCTACGGCGACGCCATGCTGGTGTCGGAGTGAGTGTCATGGGTGAGCAGCACGAGCAGGACGCGGGCACGCCGCGCGAGGCGACGCGGGAGAAGGGCGACACGCGGGTGGCGCCGGGCATGGTGAAGTTCGAGCTGCTCCACGAGGATGCCTCCGGCACCAAGGCCCGTCGCGGACGGCTCAACACGCCCCACGGTCCCATCGAGACGCCCATCTTCATGCCCGTGGGCACCGTGGGCAGCGTCAAGGGCGTGGGCCCGGATGACCTGCTCACCATGGACGCGCAGATCATCCTCGGCAACACCTACCACCTGATGCTGCGCCCCGGTGAGCAGCTCGTGGGCGAGATGGGCGGCCTGCACCAGTTCGTCTCCTGGAACCGGCCCATGCTCACCGACAGCGGCGGCTTCCAGGTCTTCAGCCTGTCGGAGAAGCGCAAAATCACCGAGGAGGGCGCCGCCTTCCAGTCCCACCTCGACGGCGCGCGTCACTTCCTCACGCCCGAGCGCTCCATCGACATCCAGGAGACGCTGGGCGCGGACGTCATCATGGCGTTCGACGAGTGCCCGCCCTCCACCGCCGAGCGCTCCTATCTGGAGAAGTCCCTGGCGCGCACCACCCGCTGGCTGCACCGGTGCGAGAAGGCGTGGAGCCGGGGGCGCTCGTCGCTCTTCGGCATCGTCCAGGGCGGCCTGCACGAGGATTTGCGCAAGCGCCACGCCGAGGAGGTGTGCGCGGTGGACCTGCCCGGCTACGCGCTGGGCGGCTACTCGGTGGGCGAGGCCCCCGAGGCCATGCATGCGGGCGTGGCGTACTCCGCGCCGCTGCTCCCCCGGGACAAGCCCCGCTACCTCATGGGCGTGGGCACCCCCGTGGACCTGGTGACGTGCGTGGAGCACGGCGTGGACATGTTCGATTGCGTGCTTCCGACGCGTTGCGCACGCAACGGCCTGCTCTTCACCTCGGAGGGCAAGCTCACCATCCGCAACGCGGCGTTCGCCAAGGACCCCAGGCCGGTGGACCCTGAGTGCTCCTGCTACACCTGCCGCAACTTCAGCAGGGCCTACCTGCGGCACCTGTTCGCGGCGGGGGAGATCCTGGCCATGCGCCTGAACACCCTGCACAACCTCCATTACTTCCTGGGGTTGATGGCCCAGGTGCGCCGGGCCATCGCGGAGGACCGCTACGCCGCCTTCGCCCGGGACTTCCGAGAGCGGGCGCGGGCCCAGGAGGCCGAGCGGACCCGTGGCCGCTGAGCGGGCGGTTGGGATGTCGGGGTTCCCGCGTTCACTTGCTCACATGGGGACCCCTTGCTAAGAGGGCCCCCTTTCAGGATGGGTTCCTCGATTAGCGTGGGGGGTCTCCCATCCCAAGCCTTCCACAACCGACGAGGCAGTCTGTGGCTCTGAGCTTTTTGATGCTGGCGCAGGCCGGGGGCGGGACGAGCCCGCTGAACACCCTGGCTCTGCTCGTGGGATTGGTCGCGATCATGTACTTCGTCATGATCCGCCCACAGCAGAAGCAGATGAAGGAACACCGCAACCTGCTCACTTCGCTCAAGAAGGGCGATGAGGTGGTCACCGCGGGCGGCATGCTCGGGAAGATCCACCAGGTGGACGAGCGGACCGTGACGGTGGAGGTCGCGAGCGGTGTGCGCGTTCGCATCCTGAAGACGTCCATCAGTGCCAAGGGCACGGTGGCCGAGGGCGCGCAGGCGGGGGCGCCGACCGAAGAGAAGAAGAAGGAGGAGAAGTAAAAATGGACCGCGGCTGGTGGTGGAAGTTTGGACTGATTGTCGCGGTGACGCTGGGGACCATCTGGTTCCTGATTCCGACGTATTACACGCTGGTGGTCATGGATCGTGACCAGCGCAACAACCTGGCGCTTCTCGAGGAGAAGCTGCCGGCGTGGGCGCCTCCCGCGAAGTACCGGCTCAACCTGGGCCTGGACCTTCAGGGCGGCATCCACATGGTGATGCGCGTGGACACCAAGACGGCGCTCCAGAAGCGGACCGAGCGCCGAGGCCAGCAGATCGCCACGTACGTCGCCGACAAGAAGCTCGGCGAGGTCACGGCGGATACGGACCCGGAGAAGCTCCAGCTCACCTTGACGGCGAAGGACCCGGCGACGATGGACGCCATCGAGAAGGACGTCCTGGCGACCTTCGGCGACTTCAAGCGGGTCAGCCGCGACGGCGCGACGCTCGTGCTGTCGCCCGACGACACGCAGGTCAATCGCTTCCGGGAGGAAGCGGTGGACCAGGCGATGCTCGTCATCCGCCGCCGCATCGACAAGTGGGGCGTGGCCGAAGTGGACGTGCGAAAGCTCGGCACCGACTCCATCCAGATTTCGCTGCCCGGTCGCAGCAACCCGGAGCAGGCCAAGGAGCTGGTGGGCACCACCGCGCAGCTCGAGTTCCGGATGGTGGACGACACCAACCCCCAGTTCTTCGCGCAGATGCTCCAGACGACGCCGCCCCCCGCGGGCAGCGACATCACCGTGACGGACGAGGGCGGCTTCGCCCAGCTGCAGAGCC
Organism: Myxococcus fulvus; assembly: GCF_900111765.1. Next base: position 742,178 of record NZ_FOIB01000005.1, on the reverse strand, counting down.
CCTCGCGCGAGGCGCTGCTCGAGTACACCAAGGACAAGGTTCCGGAGAACCGCCAGGTCGTCACCGAGTGCATCGCGAACCCGCTGAAGAAGAACGAGTGCTCGTCGTACCGCACGTACCTCCTGGACAAGAACGTCCCGCTCACCGGTGAGAGCCTGGCGGGCGCGGACGCGTCCGTGAACCAGATGAACGAGCCGGAGGTGAACATCGCGTTCGACCCGGCCGGCGCGCGCGAGTTCGAGAAGCTGACCGAGGCGGGCGTGGGCCGCCGGATGGCCATCGTGCTGGACGACAACGTCCACACCGCGCCGAACATCAACGAGAAGATCGGCGGCGGCCGCGCGCGCATCACCATGGGTCGCATGGGTGCTCGCACCCGCGACGAGTGGCTGGGCGAGGCGCAGACGCTGGCGCTGGTGCTCAAGGCGGGCGCGCTGCCCGCGCCGGTGACGGTGGGCGAGATTCGTCAGGTGGGCGCGAGCCTGGGTGACGAGCTCATCAAGAAGGGCGGCCTGGCCGTGCTGCTGGGCCTGGGCCTGGTGGTGCTCTTCATGGCGCTCTACTACCGCAAGGCGGGGCTCATCGCGGACGTGGCCCTCATCCTCAACGGTCTGCTCATCCTGGCGGGGTTGGCGTTCTTCAACGCGACACTGACACTGCCTGGCATCGCGGGGTTCGTGCTGACACTGGGCATCGCGGTGGACGCCAACGTGCTCATCAACGAGCGCATCCGCGAGGAGCTCTCCCACGGGAAGACGGCGAAGGCGGCGGTGGACCAGGGATATGACCGTGCCTTCTGGACCATCTTCGACGCGCACGTGACGGCGCTCATCGCCGGCTTCATCCTGTTCTTCACGGGAACGGGACCGGTGCGAGGCTTCGCCACCACGATGATCATCGGGCTTCTGGCCTCGCTGTTCACGTCCATCCTGGTCACGCGCGTACTGATGACCTACTTCGTCCACGGCCGTAATGCGCAGTCGGTGTCCGTCTGACCGGCGGGAGCCCGGGAAACTGCCATGCAGATCCTCAAGAACAAGACCAACATCGACTTCATCGGCAAGCGCAAGCCGGCCGTGTTCATCTCCACCATCATCAATCTCGCCATCCTGGTGGGCATTGCGACGGTGGGGTTCAACTACGGCGTGGACTTCGCCGGCGGCACGGTGGTCGAGCTGAAGTTCGACCACCCCGTCACCGCGGCCGAGGTGCGTCAGCGCGCGCAGAAGGGTGATTTGCACGACGTGAGCGTGCAGAACATCGGCAGCGCCTCCGAGAACGCGTTCCTCCTGCGCATGGGCGGCGTCACGCAGCTCAACGAGGAGAACGCGGACAAGGCCAAGGCGGCCATCGAGGGCCTGGGGAGCGTGAAGAACGTCTACGCGGACCTGGCCAACGGCATCATCAACTTCCGCTCCTCGACGCCGCTGACGGCGGAGGCCATCAAGGCGGCGGTGGAGAAGAGCGGCACCGGCGTGCAGGAGGTCCGTGTCCTGGGCGAGAACCAGGGCGGCACGGGCGTCGACTACCAGGTCGTCGCCAGCGGCATGGCGGACAAGGTGTACGGCGCGCTGAGCGCGGGTCTGGAGAAGCCGGACTTCGAGCAGCGCCGCGTGGACTACGTCGGTCCGCAGGTGGGCAAGCAGCTGCGCAACCGCGGCGTCATGGCGCTGCTGTACTCCATGGTGGCCATCCTCATCTACGTGGCGTTCCGGTTCGACTTCAAGTTCGGCCCCGGCGCGCTCTTGGCCATGCTCCACGACGTCATCATGGTGGCGGGCTACTACCTGGTGAGCCGCCGCGAGTTCAACCTCACGGCCATCGCCGCGCTGCTGACCATCGTCGGCTACTCGGTGAACGACACCATCGTCATCTACGACCGCATCCGCGAGGACATGGCCAAGTTCAAGGGCAAGCCGTTCGCGGAGGTCATCAACATCGCCATCAACGACACGCTGGGCCGCACCATCCTCACCTCCGGCACCACGGCGCTGTCGCTCATCGGTCTGCTCATCTTCGGCGTGGGCGAGATCTTCGACTTCGCCATGGCCATGCTGGTGGGCATCCTGGTGGGCACCTACTCGTCCGTGTACATCGCCAGCCCGCTGACCATCTGGCTGGACGAGCGCGCCGCGGCGAAGGAAGCCCGCGTCACCGCGCCGGCCTGAATCACGAAGTCTGTCTGAGCTCGTCACCGGGCTCGTGACACGAAAGAGGGCCCTGTGCTTCCGGATGGTCGGAAGTCAGGGCCCTCGGTGTTTCTGGAGCGGGACGTGTGCCTAGAAGCGCGCGCCCAGCGTCACGGAGGCGTCGAAGAGGCCGCCGTCGGTGTCCTCCACCGCGCCGTTGGCGAAGCCCGCGTCGTCAATCAGCACGCGGTAGGTGGCCCGGAGGCCCGCGGTGAGCGCGCCGCTGTTGAACTCCAGGCCCGCGGCGAGCGGCACCTCTTCCATGGTGTCACTGTCGTAGAAGCCGCCGCCGGTGCCGCGCACGTCCACGTACGTCAGGCCGAAGCCCGCGCCGACGAAGGGCCGCACCGAGGTGAGCATGGGCGGCGAGAGCTTCACGAGCGCGCTGCCACCCTGGCGGACGATGGACGGGCCATCATCGAGGATGCGCACGTCGTTGATGCCGTTCTGCGAGCCCTCGTAGCCGAGCTCGAACCCCAGGAACGTGGTGGGCTGCACGTTGAGTGAGAGACCCCACGATGGACCGGTGCTCGTCAGATCTCCCAGGTTGCCCGTGTAGTCGCCCAGGCCGCCCTTGAGGAACACGTTGACGTCTCCGCGCTTGCCCGCTTTGCGCTCCTGCGCGGAGGCCGTCCCCGCAGCGAGAATCGCGAGCGCGAGCGCGCCAACCTGGATACCCCTTGAAAACATGCGTCCTCCCTATCAGGTGGTGTGCACTCAAGCTGTGCACCGGGCGCACGGCGCGCTCCCCACCAGCAGGCAGCGGGGCGAGCGCATGCCTGAACGCGTGAGCAGGAAGGGAAATGTCGTGCCCCAGGTTGGACTTTCCTCGTCAGACGTCTGAGGTACTGTCTCGCGTGTCAAGATTTCGTCCCGGCCACGGAGGAGTCACGTGCGCCGAGGAGGGGAGCTCGCGAGTGCGGTGGTTGCTTCCAGACGTGGTCGAGGAGGAGGTGGGGTCGCTCGCTGGGGAGCTGTCGCTCCATCCGCTCGCGGCGAGGGTGCTCTTGCACCGGGGATACCGGACGCCGGAGTCGGCCTCGGCATTCCTGTCAGACAGGTTGGCGGACCTGCCGGACCCCTTCCGGATGAAGGGCATGGCGGCGGGCGTGGAGCGGCTGGTGCGCGCGCTGCACAAGCGCGAGAAGGTGACGCTGTACGGCGACTACGACGTGGACGGGGTGTGCTCCACGTCGCTCCTGTTCCTGTTCCTGCGCGAGCTGGGCATGTCGCAGCTGGCCACGTACATCCCCCACCGGCTGGATGAGGGCTACGGCCTGAACCTGGGCGCGGTGGAGCGCATCGCCGGGGATGGGACGCGGGTGCTGGTGACGCTGGACTGCGGAATCACGTCCGTGGCCGAAATCACCCGCGCGAAGGAGCTGGGGCTGGACGTGGTGGTGGTGGACCACCACACGGTGCCGCCCACGCTGCCCCCCGCGGTGGCGGTGCTCAACCCGCACCAGCCCGGCTGCGAGTACCCCACCAAGGCGCTGTGCGCGGCGGGCGTGGCCTTCAACTTCTGCATGGGGCTGCGCAAGCGGCTGCGCGACGACGGCTACTTCGCCACGCGCAAGGAGCCCAACCTCAAGGCGCTGATGGACCTGGTGGCGCTGGCCACGGTGGCGGACGTGGTGCCGCTCACTGGCGCCAACCGCATCCTCGTCACCCACGGCCTGCAGGAGCTCACCGCCGCGCGTCGTCCTGGCGTGCGCGCGCTGAAGGAGGTGGCGGGGATGGACCCTGACACCCCGATTACGGCGGGCCAGGTGGGCTTCCGGCTGGGGCCTCGCATCAACGCCGCGGGTCGGCTGCATGACGCGTCGCTGGGCCTGCAGCTGCTCTGCTCGGAGTCGCTCGAGTCGGCGCGCGCGCTGGCGTCGGTGCTGGACCGGGCCAACGCGGAGCGCCAGGGCATCGAGAGCACCATCCTCACGCAGGCGCTGGCGCAGGCGGAGGAGCGCAAGGACGCGCGCGGCTTCGTGCTCTACGACGAGGGCTGGCACCCGGGCGTCATCGGCATCGTCGCCTCGCGCGTGGTGGAGCGCTACCACCGGCCCACCGTCATGGTGGGCGTGAAGGACGGGGTGGGGAAGGGCTCGGCGCGCAGCATCGAGGCATTCCACCTCTTCGACGCGCTCAGCGGCTGCTCGGAGCTGCTCACCAAGTTCGGCGGTCACAAGCACGCCGCGGGCCTCACCATCGACGCGGACAAGCTGCCCGCGCTGCGCGAGGCCTTCGAGAAGATTGCCCTCCAGCGCCTGTCCCCCGAGGACCTCATCCCCCGCTGCCGCGTGGACGCGGTGGTGAGCCCGCGGGAGCTGGACGCCACGGCGGTGGAGGCGCTCCAGCGGCTGGGGCCCTTCGGTCAGGGCAACCCGGAGCCCGTGCTGGTGTTGCGCCACCAGGTGGCCCGTCCGCGCGTGCTGCCGGCCAAGTCCGCGGGCAGCCATGGCCACCTCAAGCTCGCCCTCATGGACGCGCCGGAGCTGGACGCCATCGGCTTCGGCATGGCGGACCGCGTGCGGCTGGTGGAGGGGCCGGTGGACCTGGCCTTCCAGGCCGGCTTCGACACCTTCCGGGGCCAGCGCAAGCTGTCGCTGCGCCTCAAGGACGTGCGCGTCGCCGCTTGAGTCCTCGGGCTGTGAGGCGGGCCCGCGCACGTGCCGCGCGGGTCCGCGGGTGTCACGTCAGGCGAGTCCCCAGCGCACCCGGCCGGGTGTCATCAGCGCGCCCACGCGGGCCAGTTCGTTGAGACGGAAGCGCTCCGCCTGACGCTCGAAGGTGTGGCGACACCGCTCCGAGCAGAAGAAGTACCGGCGCTTCTTGTACTCCGAGGAGGGCTGGCCCTCCGGCGTCTCCAGCTGCTTGCCGCACACCGGATCCCAGTGCTTGCCCTGGCCCTGCGTCTGTCCCTGCACGCCTGTCATGCCTCGCCTCCCCGCGCCGCCCTGAGGGCTCTACGCCCACACCCGACGGTGGACACAAGCAGGGCATATGCCAACCCCCAACTCCTCGGAATGCCGAGGGGCGGGGGAACGCACGGTGGGCAGGAGGTGGAAAAACTTCCACTCGGCCGCGCCCGCGTGGGAGCGAGCGCGGCCGGGAAGTGTTCTTCAGAAGGCGATGCCGGCGCTGCCGCCCAGGAAGAAGTCGTTGAGGTAGCCCCGGCGGAAGCCCATGGCCTCCAGGCGCAGGGACAGCCTCATGTTGCTGTCGCCGAACACGCGGGGACGTCCGCGCAGGCCCAGGCCGTACTGGATGACGGGCTTGATGCCGTTCACCTTCGTCTCGGCGGAGTCGATGGTGATGGAGGTGGCCTGGTAGGCGATGCCGCCGCCCACCTGCCCGAAGATGCCGAAGTCCGACTTGCCGAACTTGAACTCGTAGGCGGGGGCGATGGTGAAGTAGTGCTGGCTGGAGCGGCCCTTCAGGAAGTTGGTGCCGTCGCTCTGGCTGCCGTACGTCCAGCGCAGGTCCGCCCAGAGCGCCTCGCGCAAAGGCTCGATGTCGAGGATGCGGCCGTACTCCCAGGTCGCGCGGATGCCCAGGCCGAGCACGGGCTCGGCGAAGCGGCCTCGGGACGAGTCGAGCAGCAGGGCGCCGGCGAGCAGCTCCGCGGCGAAGCCCTTGTTGGGGTCGTCGATGCCGGCGAGCCGCTTGAAGTCGCCCTCCTCTCCCTCCTGCTCGGCGATCTCGCGGAACTCCTCCACCTGGTCCGCGTTGCGGCGGCGGCGCTCGTAGGCCTCCTCCTCGTCGAGCTGCTCCTGGGTGGGGCCCGGCTCGTCCTCAGGATAGGCGTACGGGTCGTCATCGGTCTGCGCGTGGGCGGCGGGCGCGACGAGCAAACCGCCCAGGAGGCAGCGGGTGAGCCAGGTCTTCACGGTGGCGGTTCTCATCAGTCTTCGCTCAGGCGGGGGCAGGTGGTGCCGCCCGCGGCGCTGGGCGGGCAGAGGTTGGGATTGGTGGTGCCGACGAGCAGATCCCGGGGAATCTGCAGGTGGTCCATCACCTCGTTGCAGACGGCCTCCTTCAGGCGCAGGTCCGTGATGTGGGTGATGATGGGCGTCACGGCCACGGCGAGCGTGAACTTGGTCTGGTCCGACAGGTACTGCCGGGTGAGCTGCAGGATGCCCGGCGTGGTCGTGGACTCGTCGTTGTACGCCGTGACGATGGAGCGCAGCAGGATGTCGCGCTGACCGGTGGCCTCGCCCGCCTGGTACAGGGCGCTCGCGAGGATGGTGCCCACGCGGTAGTAGTTCTCGAACTGGTTCAGGTTGGCGCTGAGCAGCGAGTCGCGCAGGTTCTCGTCGATGCAGCGGTCCGAGCGGGCCAGGTCGCGCTCGTCGGCGATGGTGGCGTACTGGCCCTCGAAGGACGTGGAGAGGAAGCGCGTGTCGCAGCCGTTCTTGGAGCGGCAGGTGGCGCCGTAGGCGTGCAGGTCCGCCAGGCCCTCGTCCATGGACTTGAGGATGTTGGCGCCCGGGCTGGGGCCGCCGGCGTCGGACCAGGTGCCCAGGGCCTGCGGGAAGGGGTTTCCGCCGTAGGCCTTCTGGTTGAAGACGCGGTGCGCGTACTCGTGGGTGGTGACGCCCGCGTTGATGGCGAGCGGCGCGCGCTGCAGCTCGTCGAAGGGCAGCACGAAGAAGGCGTCCATCGCCGAGAAGTACAGGGCGTTGTCCCGCAGCGGGTCCTTGTCGGTGGCGGGGGTGCGGAACTCGGGGAAGTAGTACGTCCTGGGCGGCTTCTTGAAGTCCGCGACCGGGATGTTGGTGACCTCGCGGAAGTAATCGAAGGCGCGCTCGAGGTTGTAATACGTCGTCACCATGTTCCAGGTGTGGAAGTCCGCCGGCCACAGGACGTCGCCCTGGGTGATGTAGCTGGCGGTGACGTCGCGGCCCTCGTCCTTGAGCAGGGCGTTGATGAAGGCCTCGGGGGTGGTGGCGCCACCAAGGTCCGGGTCGTTGGGGTCCAGGACGATGCGCGCGCCGCCGTGCAGGTCGGCCACGCTGCCGCTGAGGCCGACGATGTCGGAGACCGTCTTGAGCTCGACCTCCTCGGGGATGTACTGCCCGTTGCTGGAGAGCACCAGGGCGCGAATCTTGACCGGCGCGCTCGGGTCGGGCGCACAGCCGGCGGCCAGGCCGAGCACGGCGGTGGTGGCGATGACTGTTCGGAGCATGGGGCCGTTTTACTCCGGTCCGGGCGGAACGTGTATTCCCCTCCGGCTGTCGGCGGCGCATGAGGGAGACGCGGGGTGTGGGCGCGCGGCGGGACAGGGCAGGGGGCCGAGCATCCTGGCCGCGGGGACGAGGTCGTGGGGCCCGTGGGGTTCTCCAGGCAGGTCGACGACAGGCGGGCGTGGCGGGAGGCCTTCGGGGCCGTCAGGAACGCGCGTGAGGCGGCGACCGTCTGGGAGCTGTCAGGCCGGCGCGGACTCCTTGACGCATCGTTTCCACGCTCTTTATGGTGCCGCGCCTTTCCCTCTACGCACAGCGCAGGCGGTCTTTATGGCGGTCCCGTTCATCTCCGAGGTCAAGCGTACCCACACCTGCGGCCAGCTCACGGCGCGCAATGTCGGCGAGGAGGTCGTCCTCTTCGGCTGGGTGCACAATCGACGCGACCATGGTGGCGCGGTCTTCATCGACCTGAGGGATCGCGACGGCTTGACGCAGGTGGTGTTCGAGCCGGACCACGCGGAGGCGCACGGCCTGGCCGGCAGCCTGCGGCTGGAGTACTGCATCGGCGTGCGCGGCAAGGTGGTGTCGCGCGGCAAGAACGTGAACCCGAAGATGAAGACGGGTGAAATCGAGGTCCAGGCGAGCGACCTGACCATCTTCAACCGCTCGGAGCCGACGCCGTTCCCGATTGAGGACGCCATCGACACGTCGGAGGAGAAGCGGCTGGCACACCGCTATCTGGACCTGCGCCGCGCGCCGCTGCAGAAGTCGCTGCGCACGCGCTCGCAGATGAACGCGCTGACGCGGGCGTACATGGTGGACCAGGGCTTCCTGGAGCTGGAGACGCCGTTCATGGGCAAGTACACGCCCGGCGGCGCGCGCAACTTCCTGGTGCCCAGCCGGATGAACGCGGGCAAGTTCTACGCGCTGGCGGAGAGCCCGCAGCTCTACAAGCAGCTCTTCATGGTGGCGGGCTTCGACCGGTACTTCCAGATCGTGAAGTGCTTCCGTGACGAGGACCTGCGCGTGGACCGGCAGCCGGAGTTCACGCAGATCGACGTGGAGATGAGCTTCGTCAGCCAGGACGACATCTTCACCATCATCGAGGGGCTCATCAAGAAGCTGTGGGGCGAGGTGCTGGGCATCGACGTGCCCACGCCGTTCATGCGCATGGACTTCTACGAGTCCATGGCGAAGTACGGCAACGACAAGCCGGACCTGCGCTTCGGGCTGGAGCACACGGTGCTGACGGACCTGATTCGCGAGCACGGCGAGGCGGGCGGCGTGCCGATGATGTTCGAGGCGGTGCAGAACAAGGGCATCGTCAAGGCGATGGTCATCCCCGCGGACAAGGCGATGAGCCGCGCGGAGAGCGACAAGCTGGAGGAGTTCGCCAAGCAGGCGGGCGCCAAGGGCCTGGCGCGCGCGAAGGTGGCGGACGGTGGCGAGTGGACGCAGTCGCCCCTGTCCAAGACGATTACGCCGGCCCTGCGCGCGGCCATCAACCAGGCGGTGGGCGCGAAGACGGGCGACCTCATCCTGTTCCAGTTCGGCAAGGAGGCGCTGGTCCACACGGTGATGGCGAACCTGCGTGTGCACGTCGCCAAGAAGCTGGGGCTGATTCCGGAGTACGGCAGCGGCGGCCAGTGGAAGTTCCTGTGGGTGGTGAACCCGCCGCTGTTCGAGCACGACGAGGAGACGAACACGTGGGTGGCGGCGCACCACGCCTTCACGCGGCCGCACGATGGCGACGTGCAGTATCTGCTGACGGAGCCGGGCCGGGTGAAGTGCCACCGCTACGACGTGGTGCTCAACGGGTTCGAGATCGGCGGCGGCTCCATCCGTCTGCATGACCCGAAGGTGCAGGCGGAGGTCTTCAAGGCGCTGGGCATCGGCGAGGAGGAGGCGCAGACGAAGTTCGGCTTCCTGCTGGACGCGCTCAAGTACGGCGCGCCGCCGCACGGTGGCATCGCGCTGGGCATGGACCGGCTCGCCTTCCTGCTCACCGGCTCCGAGTCGCTGCGCGACGTGATTCCGTTCCCGAAGACGAAGACGGGCACGGACCTGATGACGGGCGCGCCCGGCGACGTGGACGACAGGCAGCTGCGCGAGCTGCATGTCCGTCCGGTGCCGCCGCCGCAGAAGTAGTCGTCAGACGATGGAGGCGAGGGGCTCGGGCCCTCCCTCCAGCGTGCACGGCTGCAAGTGGTGGGGCGTTACGCATCAACGCCCCACACACCCACCTGCGCCAAGTCCTCTCCCCATGCGACGAACCGGCCATCCGGGGAGAAGACCGCGGCGCTGGCCTGCTGGTCGTCCTTGTCCGAATAGGCGTGGACGCATCCTCCCCCGTCAGTCCTCAGCACGACGAAGGCGCCCGTATCCGCTCCTATCGCGAGCAGAGAACCGTCGGAATTGAAGCTCAGGCGCCAGGCTCCGGCGGGCGGGCCCTTGAGCGTCCCCACCACCTTCATGCTCACCACGTCGACCAGGATGATGTCGTCCACCGACGTGCCGGCGGCGAGCAGGTTGCCCGAGGGCGTAAAGGCCACGTCCCAGACGCGGGAGGCTTGCACGGAGATGACGCCGCGCGAGGCGCCGGTTGCTACGTCCCAGATGCGAATCGAGCCCTGGGTTTCGTTCTCGCCCCGGTCATCCGCCGCACCCGCGGCTGCCAGCGTCGCATCGGCAGAGAGTGCGCAGCCGTAGAGCAACGCGGAGGCCGGTTCCAGGTCCCGGAGAGGCCGCCAGTGGGCGACGTCCCAGAGGCGGAGGTCTCCAGAAACCCCCGCTACCAGCAGGAGGTCTCCCTGGCGAGACAGGTCGATGCCCGAGGTGGTCAGTCCGAGATGCGCCGAGCGCAGCGCCCGTCCGTCGGCCGCCGACCAGGCCTGGAGCTGCCCTCCGACGGTGACCGACATGATGGTCTGGGCATCCGGGAGGACTACCGCCTCAAGCCCGCCCGGAAGGGGCTGGACGACTCGGGGATGCGGCAATTCGTCCTGGAGGTCCCACCATCGGAGTCGTCCCTTGCTTCCCAGCACCATGGAGACGAGCAGGCGTGACCGGGGGTCGAAGGTCAGCACCTGCCCCCAATAGTCCGGATGGAGGGTCGGCTCTCCGAGCTGTCGCAGCCGGGTCAGTTGCTTGGCGTTCTCGGGTGTCACGATTCGAGGAGTCATTGTCGCAAAGCCCGCGACGGCTGGCGGCCTGTCCGGGTCCATTTAGAGGCACTGCGCAAACGGTGGGATGAACTCGATATGCACGGCGTAGGCCCAGGCCCTGAGCCGGGCCTCGCGCGCTTCTGGCGTCTCCCGGACCTGGGTGATGTGGATACCCGTCCGCTTGCTGGACCCCGACGCCATCGGGTCCTGACCTGATTCGAGCCCAGCCCCCATGTCGATGCGGACGAAGGCGTGGCCCGGGTGCATCCAGAGCTCCTGCCCGTGAACGAACCCGGGGGACCTGCGGCCACCTGACAATCTCCTCGTCCATGTCACGGACGGGGCGCCACGTGACCAGTGCAACTCCAGTCAGGCGCACAGAGAAAGAGTCGATGCGTCCGCGCCGAGAGAGTGCTTGGGGGCGATTGAGAGATGCGTCGTCAGACGATGGAGGCGAGGGGCTCGGGCCCTCCCTCCAGCGTGTCTTTCAGGCGCTGGAGGCCCTTCTCCAGCGCGGCGCGGGTGCGCGGTGCTCCCAGGCACAGGCGCACCGCCGCCGGCGCGGTGGCGGGACCCACGCTGAAGACCTCGGCGGGTGTGACGGAGACGCCGCGCCGACGGGCCTGCGACGTGAAGGGCTCCGCGCGGAAGCCGCCGGGTAGCTCGAGCCACAGGTGGTAGGTGATGTGGTTCGCGGGTGTTCGCCGCAGCCTGTCTCCTAGGATTTCCTTCGCCAGCTCCAGTCGCTCCCGGGCCTCGCGTCGACGGCGGGTGACGAGCTCGTCCGCGGTGCCGTCGTTCACCCATCTCGCGGCGAGCTCGGCCGTGAGCGCTGGAGTCATGCGTGAGGCGAGCGCGGCCTCTTCCGCGAGGCGCTCCGTGCCAGGGCCCTCGGGCGCCGCGAGGTAGCCGATGCGCAAGCCCGGGGCGAGCAGCTTGGAGACACCCGCGATGAACCAGCCGGACTCGGGCAGGAGCGCGCAGAGCGGGGGCGGGCGCTTGTCGAGCAGCAGCCCGTAGGCGTCGTCCTCCACGACGGAGAGCCCGTGCTTGCGAGCCACGGCGGCGATGCGGCGGCGGCGCTCCTCGGACATGACGGCGCCGGTGGGGTTCTGGAGGTTGGGCAGACAGAAGAGGACCTTCGCGCCGCTCCGGCACGCGGTCTCCAATGCCTCGGGCAGGAGCCCTTGTGCGTCCATGGCCACGCCCTGCAGACGCAGGTGGAGGCGGCTGGCGAGCACCTTGAGGCCCGGATAGGTGAGGGCCTCGCAGAGCACCGTGTCGCCCGGGCGCGTGAGGACATTGAGCGCCACCTCCATCGCGTGCTGGCCACCGGAACACACCATGACGCGCGCCGGGGACACGTCGAGGCCGAAGCGGGACATCCACTCGGCGCCGGCCTCACGGTGCGCGAGGTGGCCCAGGTGCGGGGCGTACTCAAGCAACTCCGCGACGCGGGGCGAGCGTTGCATGGCGTCCAGAGTCTTCGCGAATGCGGCGCTGGCCGGGTCCTTCGGTGGTGTAGCGGGCCAGTTGAGGCCCAGCTCCACCAGGGCGTCGTCCCCTTCAGCCGGTGCGGGGGAGGGCAGGTGGCGGGGCGTGTCGCGGTGGCGGACGAAGGTGCCTCGGCCCACCTCACCGCCGATGAGGCCTCGGCGCTCCGCCTCCGCGTAGGCCCGAGTCACCGTGCCCACGGTGACGCCAACCTTCTCAGCGAGCTCCCGGTGGGTTGGCAGGCGCGTCCCCGGAGCGAGGCGGCCCTCCTCGATGTCCGCGCCGAGCGCATCCGCAATGACCCGGTACAGCGGACCCTCTCGGTCGCGGAGGTTGGGCGTCCAGATTGTCATGGTGACAATTCATACGGTTGACGGGCGGCTCCGCGCAATGCATCGATTGTGTCGATTCTTGAGGTCGATTGTTTCGGTACAATCCACGGCCATCGAGCGAGGTGGCCAGCGGAGGAGCACACCATGCAGGTGAGCATTGTCGATGCCTTCACGCGGACGCCGGGTGCCGGCAACCGCGCGGGAGTGGTCCTGGATGCGGCGGGGTTAGGGGAGGACGCCATGCAGCGCATCGCCGCGGCGGTGGGTGCATCGGAGACGGCCTTCGTGCTGGCGGGCCCCGGGGCGCAGGGGGTGAAGCTGCGGTACTTCACGCCGGAGGCGGAGATTGATTTCTGCGGCCACGCCACGGTGGCGACGTTCCATCTGCTGTCCGAGAAAGGGCTGTTGCCGCGCTCCGGGGCGACGCGGTTGGAGTGCGCGGCCGGTCTGCTCGATGTGGAGCTGGAGGCGCTGGAGTCAGGTGGCAGCCGCGCGTGGATCGTGACGCCCAAGAGCCCGTGGTTGGAGTCGCCGGTTCCGTTGTCACAGGTGCTCTCGCTGGTGGGCGGGACGGCGGAGATGGTGGATGCGTCGCTCCCGGTGCGGCGCAATGCACAGCGGCTGATGGTGCCGTTCCGTCGGCGCGAGGATGTGTGGGCATTGGCGGCGCGCTCGGGGGCGCTGGCGGAGCTGCTCCGGCCGCATGGGCTGCGTGGGCTGTATGTCTTCACGCGCGAGACGCGTGAGGCGGGGAGCGTGGCGCACTCTCGCTACTTCGTGCCGGGGCTGGGTGTGCCGGAGGACCCTGTGACGGGCTCGGCCGCGGGGCCGCTCGGTGTGTACCTGTCGATGCACGGTGCCCTGGAGTTGCCAGCCACGGGTGGAACGGTCCGGGCGCGCATCGAGCAAGGTGATGCCATCGGCAAGCCGGGGCGCATCGAGGTCGAGGTCACCGGACGCGCGGGGCATCCCGAGCAGGCCCGCATCGGTGGTGTCGCGGTGACGGTGCTCGAGGGCTCGCTGCGCGTTTGACGCGCGTGCATCGGACCGGTGATGAGGACTGCCCGAGAGTCCTCTCGGGCCCGCTGGTGATGGAGCTCGAAGCTCTGCTGCACGTTTGAGGCGTGCAGCGGGACGGTGCGGTGAGGTGTTCGAGAGGCCCTTCGGTTCGCAGGTGAAGTCTGGGGTGGCGCTACGGGGAGATGAGACCGGGAGCCGCGTCTTGGCTTGCGCCTCACGGTTCGTGTGGCTTCTTGTCCGTGTCGGGTGTCCAGTCCCGTCCGCGCCGCATGCGATTGCTTGCCTACAGCTACGTGGGGTCCCGCGAGATTCGACAGCGCTCGCTCGGAACGCCTGGGACACCCGTGACGTCTCCGTCAGAGCTCCGCGTCTGGCTTTCCGCTCAACCGGAGGCCTTCAGCGAAGGAGCGACCTACGTCGTCGACCTGCTCGGACGCCTGCGCCTGGCGCCACGCCGCTCCGAACACGTCGCGTGCGCGGACGGCGAGGAGGTGCTCGCGGCCGGAGAGCTTCGCTTCCGGCTGGACGGAGGGCAGCCCGCCGTTGCCGAAGTCTCGAACCTGTCCACCGGCTACTGCCCGGACGTCACCTGCTGGGCGGCCGTGGCCCGGGCCCTGGCTTCCTTGGGGCTCCACTTGCCCACGGGCTTCACCGGGGCGATGGACTTCCGGCGGTGCCTGGCGTGCGGCGAAGTCACCCTGGTGAAGGAGCGGTGGTTCGTCTGCGCCTTCTGCGACGCGGACCTGCCCTCTGACTGGAATGTGTCACTCGCCCGGGCGGTGGACGTGGGGTGACGGCCGGGGTCTGTGCGCTGCGTCAGCGAGGGGGCGGGGTCGTGGGGACCTGGACGACCTGGGGAGGGGTGTCGCGAAGTGGAGGTTGGCGCCACAACCGCGTAAACAGGGGCGTTACAGGGAGGGGTAGGTGCCGATGAAGACGTTCCTCGTGGTCAACCCGCGCAGCGCGAATGGTCAGACTGGAAAGCGCTGGGTGGAGATTGCCGCGCAGGTGGGAAGGGTGCTCGGCGACTTCGGGCATGGCTTCACCCAGGGCGGGATGGACGCCGCGCGCATCACCCGCGAGGCCATCGACCAGGGCTACGAGTGCATCGTCGCCGTGGGCGGTGACGGCACCCTCAACGAAGTGACCAACGGCTTCTTCCGCGACGGCAAGGCCATCAACCCGAACGCGGCCCTCGGCCTCATCCCCCGTGGCACCGGCGGCGACTTCCGCCGCACCTTCGGCTGGGGCCTGGACCTGGAGTCCTCCCTGGAGCGCCTGCGCACCGACACCACGGAGCCGTTCGACGTGGGCCGGCTCGACTTCATCGACAACGATGGCAAGCCCGCGACGCGCTACTTCGCGAACATCGCCTCGTTCGGCGTCAGCGCGGTGGTGGCCCGCGAGGTGAACAGCGGCAGCAAGGCGCTCGGCGGCAACTTCAGCTTCGTCTGGGGCACGCTGAAGGGCCTGGTGAAGTACACCGAGCGAAAGGTGAAGGTGTCCACCGACGGCGGGCCCGCGGAGACGCTCGATGTCACCGCCGTGGCCGTGGCCAATGGCCGCTACTTCGGCAGCGGCATGTTCGTCGCGCCCGACGCCATCACCCACGACGGCGCCTTCGACATCACCATCTGGTCCGGCTACGGCCTGAGCGACTTCCTGCTCAAGTCGAAGGGCGTCTACAACGGCTCCCACGTCACCTGGAAGGGCACGCGCCGGCTGCGCTGCCAGTCGGTGCACGCCGAGCCCGTCGACGAGCAGGAGGTGTTCCTCGACGTCGATGGCGAGACGCCGGGCCGCCTGCCCGCGACGTTCACGCTCCTGCCCTCGGCCATCCGCATCAAGGTGTAGCCGGGGCGGTGGCGACGGTGACACGGGGCTTGGGCGCGAACTTCTTCTGGTAGTAGCGCTCCCACAGCTTGAGCCCGGTGACGCCCACCACGGTGGGGCCGAGGAACACCGCGAGCTGCATGCCGTCGATGCCCAGGTGCCGGGCGTTGACCACGAGCACCGCCGTCAGCGTCGCGATGCCGGAGCCCACCATGGCGCCCATGTGCTCGAACCACCAGTGCATGCGCGTCTGGGGCGGGCGCAGCCAGTAGCGGAGCGATGACGCTCCCAGGATGATTCCCACGAGCGAGAAGCCCCAGAGCAGCGGCATGCTCACCGCGAATCCCCACGCCGCCGTGAACAGGCCGAGCACGAGCGTCAACGCCGACATCCCGAGGTCATAGGGGTTGCGATTCGCTGTCGTCCTCGCGCGGGTGCGCAGCACGCGCACGCCCATGGACGCGGACGTGCCGCTCAGGACGCTGATGTAGATGAAGAACAGGGCCGCGGAGCGCTGTGCCGGATCGAACAGGAACCGCCAGCCCGAGAGGAGGAGTCCCGTGACGGCCACGGCGGCCATCGCCGCCACGTAGACCCAGCCCACGCGCTTGTGGAGCGTGCCGCCCTTGCGAGCCACCAGGGGCAGCCAGAGCGCGGTGAACCCGATGACCCCCGCGGTGATGTGGAGCGTGCGAGTCAGGGCATAGAAAGACATGCGAGCCTCCCGTGTGCTGCGAGTCGAGGCCAAGGTACGGGAGCGCTCCGGGGCGCACATCTGCGGGAAGTCACACGGGCGGCCTGTGACTTCCGGCACATGTCCACCTGGAAGGGGAGGACCTATGCTGCCCCTCCATGGCTTCGAGGCACCACACGCGCAAGTCGGCATCGGTCCACCGGTTGTTGCTCGTGGCCGGACTGCTCACGTGGGCCGTGGTCGGCTCCTCCTACGGAGAGGAGATTCTCCGACGCCCCTCGGTGCTCGCCTCGCCGCGCGTGCTGACGTGGTTCATCGGGTTCCTCGCGTTCGGCATGGGGTACTGGCGCAGTGCCCGCTCACGGGGGCAGGGCGGTCCGGTGCTGATGGCCGTGCAGACCGTGGCGGCGCTCGTCGTCATCGCCACGGGCGGCACGGGCGTGGAGGGCGCGCTGCTCGCCATCATCGCGGGACAGGCTCCCGAGATGATGTCCCAGCGTCGCGCGATGGTCTGGGTCCTCGCGCAGTCGGTGGCGATGCTGGGCGTCTTCCTCGTCATCTACCCGCTGGAGCGCGCGCTGCTCCAGACGCTCATCTTCGTCGGGTTCCAGGGGTTCACGCTGGGCTCGGCCGTCGTCATGGTTCGAGAGGCGAAGGCCCGCGCCGAGCTGGCCCGGCTCAATGTGGAGCTCCAGGCCACGCAGGTGCTGCTCGCCGCGCGGGAGCGGGAAGGGGAGCGGCTGCGCATCGCCCGGGAGCTGCATGACTCCCTGGGGCATCACCTCACCGCGCTGTCGCTGAACCTGGAGGCCGCCGTGCACACGGTGAAGGACCCGGCCTCGGTCGAGCATCTGCGTCGTGCCCGCGAGGCCTCTCGCACGCTGCTGTCCGAGGTGCGTCAGTCGGTGTCCGCGTTGAGGGAGTCACCCGAGCCGTTGCTCGCCACGCTTCGCGAGCTCGCGCGGAGCACCCCGGGGCTCACCGTGCATCTGGATGTTCCGGAGACGCTGGCGCTCGACTCTCCGGAGGCGACCCACTCGCTCATCCGCTGCGTGCAGGAGGTCCTCACGAACACGCTGCGCCATGCGCGAGCGACGCAGCTCTGGGTGCGCATCGCGCCGGAAGAGGACGGTGGTGTTCGTGTCACCACGCGGGATGATGGACACGGCGCCCGTGCGCCCACGCCAGGCGCGGGGCTGACAGGGATGCGTGAGCGCTTCACTCGACTGGGAGGGCACGTGGAGTGGCGCGCTGAGGAAGGGCAGGGATGGGAGCTGAACGCATGGTTGCCCGCGGCGCGCGGTGCGGAGCTCTCGTGAGTCGCTTGGCAGTGAGTCGCGCGCCTCCGATGGAGTCCTGTGACACGAGGGCACGCGGATGATTCGTCTGGTCCTGGTGGATGACCACGCGCTGGTGCGTCAGGGACTGCGCAGCCTGCTGGACCTCACTCCGGACCTCCGTGTCGTGGGCGAGGCCGTGGATGGTGAGGATGCGCTGGCCAAGGTCGCCGAGCTGAACCCGGACGTGGTTTTGATGGACGTGCGCATGCCGCGCATGACGGGCCTGGAGGCGCTCCGGCGTCTGCGCCAGGAGCCGGTGAACCGGCGCGTGGTGCTGCTCACCACCTTCGACGAGGACGCCGCCATCGTCGAGGCGCTGCGCGCGGGCGTGCAGGGCTTCCTCCTCAAGGACGTCTCGCTGGAGGAACTCGCGGACGCCATCCGCCGCGTCCATGCCGGTGAGACACTGCTCCCTCCCGGCGTCGCGGAGCGTGTCGCGCGCGGGCTCGTGGACCTGGGCCGCGACTTCCCGCACGCGGAGCTGCCCGAGGGGCTCACGCGCCGCGAGGTCGAGGTGCTGCGCCTCATCGCCCGGGGACTGAGCAACCGCGAGATTGCCCAGGCGCTCGGGACGGCGGAGGGGACCGTCAAGAACCAGACCTCCAGCATCCTGTCGAAGCTGGGCGTGCGAGACAGGACGCGCGCGGTGCTCCGGGCCATGGAGCTCGGCTGCCTGTAGGACGGACATCCCCCTTGGGGAGTCCCCCTGTTCTGAGGCAACCTCCTGAATCCCGTGGAGTCCGGCGTTATGTGCGCTGGACGTACGGCCCGCCGTCGCGGGTCCACGGGACGCAGGACGTAGGAGACGCCGATGGCCCCTCAGCGTGGACCTTCCCAGCTCGACCTCTTCACCGGTGCGCCCGCCGAGGCCCCCGCGCGCGCCCGGAGTCGGAGCCAGCCGGTGGAGCCCGCGCCCGTCCAGGACTCGCTCGCGTCCCTCGGCCAACAGCTCCCCACCGGCGTCTTCCTGGGCACCTCGTCGTGGACGTTCCCCGGCTGGTCCGGCCTCGTCTACGACCACGAGGCCTCCGCGTCGCAGCTCGCGCGCGAGGGGCTGTCCGCGTACGCGCGTCACCCCGTGCTGCGCACCGTGGGCATCGACCGGACCTTCTACGGTCCCATCTCCGCCGAGGCCTTCGCCGAGTACGCCGAGCAGGTGCCCGCCGACTTCCGCTTCCTCGTGAAGGCGCACGAGGTCTGCACCCTGGCCCGCTTCCCCGTGCACGAGCGCTACGGCGCGCACCGAGGCCAGCTCAACGAGCGCTTCCTCCACGCCGCCTACGCCGAGGAGCACGTGGTGCGCCCCTTCGTCGAGGGCCTGGGCGACAAGGGCGGCCCGCTCGTCTTCCAATTCCCACCGCAGGACCCGCAGGGGCTCGGCGGCACCGCGCGCTTCGTGGAGCGCCTCCACGCGTTCCTCTCCGCGCTCCCCAAGGGGCCTCTCTACGCGGTGGAGGTCCGCAACGAGGAGCTGCTGACGGAGGGGTTCGCGCAGGCCCTGGCGGACGTGGGCGCCTGTCCCGTGCTCGCGGTGTGGGCGCACATGCCCTCCATGGGCATCCAGGCCAAGCGCACCCGAGCGCTCGATGCCCGCGCGCTGGTGGTGCGGTGGATGCTGCCGCCGAACCTCGGCTACGAGGAGGCTCGCGCCCGCTACGCGCCCTTCAACCGGCTGGTGGACGAGGACGTGCCCACGCGCGATCTGCTGGCGCGCGCGTGTCTGGCGGCCCTGCGCCGGGAGCGCCCCGTCTTCGTCACCATCAACAACAAGGCCGAGGGGAGCGCGCCACTGTCCGCCATCAAACTGGCGGAACGTATCGTCACGGGCACGGCCAAGGAGGGGGACCAGCGAAGCGTCGCTTCATGAACGGGGCTTGCCACCGAGCACGCCTCTTGCTTACCTCATGGGGCATGAAGTCCGTCCTGCTCGCGGCACTGATGGTCCAGATGACGACGGCCGGTGGCGCCGGCGCGCGGGAGAAGCGCGCGGACGCACATCGCAGCGTGGCCGAGGATGAGGATGTTTCCAAACACCTCTCGGCCCTGAAGAACGAGCTGTCCTCCGTGTCGGAGCAGTTCCGCGTCGCTCGGGAGCGACGCCGGCTGGAAGCCGAGCAGAAGAAGCGCGAGTCAGGAGAGTGGACGAATGAGCCCGCGTCGCCTGCCCCCGCTGCCGGCAAACGAGCCCTCGCTCCCACCGGAGGGGCCGGAACCCCCGCCCCCTGAGGACGAGGTCGTCGAGCTGCCCATCGACGGCACCCTCGACCTGCATTTCTTTCAGCCTCGCGAGGTGAAGCCCCTCATCATCGAGTACCTCTGGGCCTGTCGCCAGAAGGGCCTGCTCGATGTGCGCATCATCCACGGCAAGGGCACCGGCGCGCTGCGTCGCACGGTGCATTCGCTGCTGCCGAAGCTGGAGGAGGTGGAGTCGTTCCGCCCCGCCTCCGAGTTCGATGGAGGCTGGGGCGCGACGTGGGTGCGGCTCAAGCCGCTGGAGGCTCAGGACAGCCAGAAGTAGGCGGAGGCGATGAGCGAGCGCTTCTCCGTCACCTTCGCCTTCTGGGCGAGCTCGGCGAGCTGACGGTCCTTGGAGGCGTAGCGCTTCTCCTCCTCGTTGCGCAGCGAGGACAGCTTGCGGCGGTACTCGCGCTCCATCCGGTCCGAGTTCGCCCGGGCCTTGGCGCGCTCCGCGACGTCCTCCACCGTGGTGACTTGCTTGCGCGCGTCGATCCACTGCTGGCGCGCCGCCTCCACGCCCTCGCGGGACTCCATGAGGCAGTCCTCGACGTAGCGGTCCGCGCGCTCCTTGGCCTTGTCCAGCTCCAGCGCATTGCGGCGCTCCGCGGCGCGGACGATTTCGTCCTTCGCGGCCACCAGCGCCTGCTCCTGCATGAGCTGCACGGACACCGGCGCGGGCTGGCGGCGCTTCTCGTCCTTGGCGGACAGCTTCACGAAGTGCGCGCCGTCCTGGAGGGGCAGGGCGCGGAAGTTGCCCTCGCGGTCCTTCACCAGCACCAGGTGGACCAGCTTCTCCTCGGGCTTGAGGCCCGTCGTCTCGAACTTGTAGGCGAACCACCAGCCCTCGCTGCCGGCCAGCCGCGCCAGCCGCGACGGGAGCCCCGAGGCGTCGAGCTGCAGGTAGCTGACGGCGTCCTGCTTGCGCTCCTTGACGGCGTAGGCGGCCTTGGCGATCTCCAGCCGGCCGGAGGTGCGGCTGCCGAGCACGGAGTTGGTGAGCGCGCGCGCCTCCTGCTGCCGCTTCGCGAGGGCCTCCTTGGTCTGCTCGCCCTGGCCACGCAGGCGGCGGCGGACGTCCCCGTCGAAGCGCTCCAGCACCACCGAGCGCATCTCCGTCATGCGCTTGCTGATGCGCGACTCCATCTCCGCGCGCAGCTTGTCGAAGGCGGCGTTGATGTCCTCCACCTTCCGGCAGCCCTGGTAGATGTCGAGGATGCGGCGCTCGAAGTCGACGCCGCTCTCCAGCGCGCCCAGGATTTCATCGGAGGCGCCGAAGACGCCGTCGAAGAGGTTGAGCTTCTTCTCCAACAGCTCGAACAGGCGCGCGTCCGCCGCGTTCGAGCGGTTGAGGAAGTTGATGACCAGCACGTCCCGCTGCTGTCCGTACCGGTGGCAGCGGCCGATGCGCTGCTCCACCCGCTGCGGGTTCCAGGGCAAATCGTAGTTCACCACCAGGTTGCAGAACTGGAGGTTGAGGCCCTCCGCGCCGGCCTCGGTGCAGATGAGGATCTGCGTCTTGTTGCGGAAGTCGTCCACCAGCGCGCGCCGCTCCTCGGGCGTGCCAGCCATGTCCCCGGACAGGAGCGAAATCTTGCCCCGGTAGCCGTTGTCCGACAGCAGGTTGAACAGGTACTGCTGCGTGCGCTTGGACTCGGTGAAGATGAGCGCCTTCTCTGGCCAGCTGTGCGCGCGCATCACCGCGAAGGTGCGGTCCAGGCCCCGCTTGAGGGCCTCGCCCTTGGCGTTGACCTTGATGGAGTCCGCCAGGTCCGCGTACTGCCGCAGTTCCCAGACCTCCTGCTCCAGCACGCGGATGTTGGGCGCCTTGGCCGGATCATCCGACCACTCCTCGCCCTCCTCGACGAACTGCTTGGCCTCCTCCGGCTCGAACATCGCCAGGGCCTGCTGCCCCAGCTTCGCCGCCTGCAGGCGCTTCTCCAGGTTGTCCGACAGCCGCCGCAGCGTGGGCGCGATGGCGTACGTGGAGGACGCCAGGAGCTTGCGGTAGCACAGCGTCAGGAGCGTCTTCTTGCCGGGCTCAATCGCCGCGGCCTCCGAGCGCTGCAGGTACTCGCTGACCTTCTCGTAGAGGTCATGCTCCTCGGGGGAGGGCGTGAAGTCCTCCACGATGGAGCGGCGGTTGGTGTAGCGGACGTACTCGCGCACCTGCCGGCGCAGGGTGCGTTGGACCACGGGGGCCAGCCGCTCCTTGAGCTCGCACGCGGCGGCCTCGGACATGCCGCCGCCCTCGTCCACGCGGTAGCGGCTGCGGAAGGCGTGCTCGGGGCCGAGGATCTGCTCGTCGAGCAGTGACATCAGCCCGAACAGCTCCATCAGGTCGTTCTGGAGCGGGGTGGCGGTGAGCAGGAGCTTGGGCTTGCCCGCCAGGGACGCCTTGAGCGCCTGGCCCATCTTGTTGTTGGCGCGGTGGGCGTTGCGCAGGCGGTGGGCCTCGTCGATGACGATGAGGTCCCACGGGATTTCCGACGTCAGGTGCGCCTTGTTGGCCGCGAACGGGTGCGAGCAGATGACGGGGAAGGGCTGGTCGAAGCAGTTGCCGGTGGCCCGTACGGTGCGGCCGTCCACGAGCACGCTGTCCAGGTCGAACTTCTCGCGCAGCTCGCTGTTCCACTGCGCGCGCAGCGTGGCCGGCGCGAGGATGAGGATGCGCGTCTTCCCCTCGGCCATCAGCTGGGCGATGACGAGCCCGGCTTCAATCGTCTTCCCCAGCCCCACCTCGTCGCCCAGCATGCAGCCGCCGCGCGACAGCGAGTCGAGCGCGAACATGGCGCCCTCGACCTGGTGCGGGTTCAGGTCCACCTTCGCTTCGGACAACGCGCCCGCCAGGCGCTGCTGCGTGTCACCACTGCGCGCCAGCAGCTCCTCGGCCAGCAAACGCTCGTGGAAGTGCGTCAGCGACTGGACGGGCTCCGTGGGCTCCGCCGCCCGGGCGGCGATGGCCGCCGCATCCGCCTCGACTTCCAACCTCAATCCCCTCGCGACCTCCGCCAAGACCGTCTCCATCCGTGCTGTTCCAGGGGGCCCGCCGATGCGGCGGGCGAGAGAGACGCGCCATTTTGTTGACGAAGGCCCTCATGTAAAGGGGGTCGTGTCCGAGGCCGAAAAATCGGCCTCCGCGCGATTGGCATGCTTCTTCGCGAGCGACGCGCGCGCGCGCCGTATGTGCACGTCACACGAACTTTCCGCTGGACATATTCGCGAGGCCTACAACAGCCCGCGTGACTTGACGTCCAGGTACACGTTGAGCGCGGCGGCGCCGAAGCCCTGGGCCGGCGCGCGAATCACCAACGCGCCCGCGTCGCGCAGGGTGGTGGCGGTGCGGCGGAACTCGGCTTCCAGCCGCGTGGCGGCCTGTCGCGCGTACGCGTCCTGAGCCTCGTCGGGCACGCGCGTGGCCGCGTCGCGCACGTCCTCGTCCAAGAGCGAGGCCACCACGGGCAGGTGCCGAGGACGCAAGGCGAGCGTGCGGGTAAGCAGGCCCGCGGAGGCGTCCGGGTCCACCAAATCGGTGAAGAGCACCACGAGCGTGCGGCGCGTCTGGCGGGCGAAGGCGAAGTCGTAGGCGCGGCCGTAGTCGCTCTCCTCGAGCGCGGCCTCGGCGCGGTAGAGCGACTCGGTGATGAGGCGCAGGTGCTCGTGGCCCTTGCGCGGAGGCAGGTACGTGAGCACGTCGCTGGCGAAGGACATGACGCCCACCACGTCTCCGGCGTCCAGGCCCACGCGCGCCAAGCGCAGCGCCGCGTCCACCGCGTGGTCCAGCTTGCGCCGGCCGCGCACCTTGCCAGCCATGTGACGGCCGCAGTCCAGCAGCAGCAACATGGGCTGATGGCGCTCGGGCTGCCACGTGCGCACCAGGGTGTTGGCGTGACGGGCGGAGGCCTTCCAGTCGATGTGCCGGTAGTCGTCGCCGGGGCGGTACTCGCGCAGCGACTCGAACTCGCGTCCCTCCGCGGCGCGGCGACGCAGGGTGCGCTCCGAGGGGGAGTCCGAGGCGCGGGCCAGGGTCAACGCCTCGCGCGAGAGCGCGGTGAGGTCCGGATAGATCTTCACCGCCTGCTCCGCCTTCACGCGCACCTGCCGCGCGCACAGGCCGAGCGGGCCGGGCAGCCGCAGGTGCACGTCGCCGAAGCGCGCGTCTCCCCGAGAGGGCGGGGTGACGAAGTACGTCATCCTGGGGACGGGCTCGCCGGGGGCGCCTCGGGGCGGCAGCGCGACGGACTGGCGGTGGTCGTGGCTCGCGACGACCAGGGGCGGCTCGTCGCGTACCTCCACGCGGAGGGGCGAGGTGCCCGTGTCGTGGCGCTCGAGGACCAGGTGCACGGGGTTGCGCGTGCCGGAGGAGAGGATGGGCTCCACGACGCGCGTGACGGTGACGTCGCCGTCGCGAGGCGTGCGCAGGAAGTCCACGGCGCACAGCGCGAGCACGGCCACGTCCACGGCCAGCGCGAGCCAGCCGAAGGTGGGGCTTGCCACCGAGAGGGCGGCGGGGACGAGCGCCACGGCGAGCAGCGCCACGGCGAGGCCCGTGGGGACCGGGCGGCCCAGGCTCACCGGGGGACCCGGACCCGCTCGAGCGTCTGCTTCAGCACGTCGTCGGAGGTGAGGCCCTCCACCTCGGCCTCGGCCTTGAGCAGCAGGCGGTGGTTGAGGACGCTGCCGGCCACGCCCTTGACGTCATCGGGGGTGACGAAGTCGTTGCCATTCAGCGCCGCGCGGGCCTTGGACGCGGCGAGCAGCGCCTGCGCCGCGCGGGGGCTCGCGCCCAGGCGCACGCGGGGGTTGGCGCGCGTGTCGCGCACCACGGCGACCACGTACTGGAGGATGGAGTCGTCGCAGGTGACGCGGGCGGCGCGGGCCTGCAGCTCCAGCAGGGTGGGGGCGTCCAGCACGCGCTCGACGGAGGGCACGCGGCCCTCGCGCTGATGGAAGGCGCGCAGCATGGTCGTCTCCGCGTCCGAGTCCGGGTAGCCCACGCGCACGCGCATGAGGAAGCGGTCCAGCTGCGCCTCGGGCAGGGGATAGGTGCCCTCGAGCTCCAGCGGGTTCTGCGTGGCGACGACGAAGAAGTGCGGCGGCAGCGCGTGGGTGACGCCGTCGATGGTGACCTGTCGCTCCTCCATGGCCTCCAGGAGCGCGGCCTGGGCCTTGGGCGGCGTGCGGTTGATTTCGTCCGCGACCAGGACCTCCGTGAAGATGGGGCCCTTCACCAGACGGAAGGCGTTGTCCTGCGGCTGGAAGACGTTGGTGCCCAGGATGTCCGCGGGCATCAGGTCCGGGGTGAACTGGATGCGCGTGAAGAGCAACCCCAGCGCGCCCGCCATGCTGCGCGCGGTGAGCGTCTTGGCCACCCCGGGCACGCCCTCCAGCAGCACGTGGCCGCGCGCCAGGAAGGCCGTCACCAGGTCCGCGAGCACGCGGGGCTGACCGAAGACGGTGCCGCCGAGCGCGGCGGTGAGGCGGGACAGGGGCGTGGCGTCGGACATGGTGCGGAGGACGGTAGAACGGCCGCGCGCGGCACGGCACCACTTTCGTGGCGCCCGGGCCGCGCGAGCGGGAGGGACGTCAGTCCTGGCGACCCTTGAGTCCCAGGAACGCGCCGATGAGCGCGCCCACCGAGCCCAGGATGCCGATGAAGACGCCGAAGCTGGGGGATGAGTTCATCATCTCCGAGTTGCCCACGGGGCTGGGCACCAGCGCCGTGTCCGAGGACACCTTGATGAACACGATGCACCAGATGAGGCACAGGAACGTGGTCAAGAGCTGCGCCATCCACGGCACCACGGGGTTGAGCTTGGGGAAGGTGGAGCGC
Source organism: Myxococcus fulvus (assembly GCF_900111765.1). The sequence continues at coordinate 716,864 of NZ_FOIB01000005.1, read as the reverse complement.
ACGCGCACGCCGATGGCCCCCATCGTCAGCAGCGCGAGCAGGAAGGCACCGAAGCCCAGGCTCATCAAGCCCAGCGCGTCACCGTCCGCCGCCGTCTCCTTCCACGGCACGAAGCACGACAGGACGACGAGCCCCGCGCTGTAGAAGGCGATCTTGTCGCCCGCGCTCATCGCGCCCAGCAGGTCCTTCGCGTCCTGGATGAGCTCGTCCGGGTCGGCGATGGCGTGGTTGTTCTCGTCGTCGTCGTCGCGCGCCGCGCCGCGGGACCACGGGTCGGGCCCGGTGGCGACGGGAGCTGGAGCGGGAGCGGGCGCCGGGGCACGACGCGGGGCCGTGCCACCGGCGCGCGCGGGCGCGGGACGGCTGGCGCGCTGCGAGGCGCTCCGGGCGATGTCGTCCACGCTGCGCACGTTGGTGGCGTCCCCACCCGCCGCGGCGGCGGGAGCGGGCCGGGCGCCGGACTTCGCGGGGCGGGGGCGCGCGGGGGCGGGCTTCCGGGCGGGAGGTGGACGGGGGGCTTCTCCGACGCCCGTGTCCTCATCGTTGTCCGCGGGGGGCTCGGCGGAGAGGAACGAGCCGTCGATGATGTAATCGCAGACGGGACAGATGGATGAGTTGGCGGCTACCTTCGAGCCGCAGCCAGGGCAGTTCAGGACCGGCGCTCCTGCTGAGAGATGCGAAGGCGCATCTTCCGGGGCCGGGGCGGACGTGTCAAACGGCACGCGGCCTAACCCCTGGATTTTCGCGGGGAATTGGCCTAGGCCCCAGCCCATGCGCCGCTTGAGCCCCGTCCGACTTCCCCACGTCTGCCTGGCCCTCGTCGTCCTGCTCTCCGGTTGTCACCGCGGCGTCCGCGGCTCCAACGAGGCGCCTCCGGACCCGGAGGTGATGGCGCGCATCCTGGACTGGGAGGACCGCCGCTCGCTCAGCGACGGGCAGCTCGCGGCGCTGGCCCACGACGCGCCGGATTCGCGAGTCCGGGCGCGGGCCTATCGCGCGCTGGCGCGCATCCAGGACCTGGCCACGCTGGACGTGGTAGTGCGAGGGCTGAAGGACCCGGCGCCCCGCGTGCGCGGTGAGGCCGCCTTCGCGGTGGGCGAGCTGGCGTTGGCGTGGGAGGCCCCGACGGACGCCGAGCGTGCGCGGCTGGCGGCACCGCTGCTCGAGGCCGAGGCGGCGGAGCAGGACCTGGACGCGCGCGACGCGCAGCTCGACTCCCTCGGACGGCTCGCGACCCAGGACGCGCTGGCGCGGCTGGTGGAGCGCCTGCAGGGCAGGGAGGTCGCGACGGCGGGCAAGGCCGCGCTGGTGCTCGGTGTGGCGGCGCGTCGGGGCGGCGCGGCGGTGGTGAAGGACGTGCCGCTGGCGCCCGCGCGGGCGTTGCTCGCGGCCGGGGTGCCGGTGGAGTCGCGCTATGGCGCGGCCTATCTGCTGGCCACGGCGAAGCGCGCGGAGGAACTGCCCACGCTGCGCCGCTGCCTCGAGGACGCGGACGCGGACGTGCGTGGCCTGTGCGCGAAGGCCTTCGGTGATGTGGGCGGTCCGGAGGATGCGGTGGTGCTGGGCCGGCTGCTGGACGACCCGGTGCCGCGCGTGGCGGCGGAGGCGGCGCGCTCGCTGGCGAAGCTCGCGGCCACGTGTGGCGGGCCCTGCGTGCCGCTGGACGTGCTGGAGGGACTGGCGCCTCGGGCGAAGCGCGTGGCGCGAGGCATGGAGACGCCCGTGCCCACGGGCGCGACGCCCCGGGTGGAGACGCTGGCGCGCTCGGCGGATGGACACCCGTTGCTGGCGCTGGCGCAGCAGGGGCTGCCCGACTTCGGCGCGCCGGTGCTGGTGGCGCTGCGGCTCGCGCTGGCGGACGCGGAGCGGGGCGCGGCGTCGGACATCGCGCGCGCGGACCTGGGCTGGCTCGACTGTCGGCTGGCGGCGGCGTTGGACCGGCAGCGCGGCGTGGTGGCGGACGTGCGCACGTGCGGCTTCGACAAGGTGCCCGAGGAGCGCCGGCTGGCGCTGGGCCTTCGCGAGGTGGCGCTCTTCTCGAAGAAGACGCCCGCGGACTTCGCGGTGGGCTACCTGCGCCACCCGGCCGCGCGCGTGCGGCTCACCGCGATGGAGGTCCTGGCCGAGCGCCCCGTGCTCCGCGGCGCCACGGCGGTGAGCGCACTCCTGAAGGACGAGGACCTGGTGGTCGCGGGCTCCGCGGCCGCGACGCTGGGACTGCTCAAGCCCCCCGCGATGCCGCCGGAGCTCGAGGCGCTGGCGGAGCGGGTGCCGTCCCAGCCGGACCTCGCGGACCCGGTGGCCGGCGCGCTCGTGGCCCTGCAGGGCCAGGCCGCGGAGCCCCGGTTCCGGCAGTGGCTGTCGCTGCCTCACGCCAACGTGCGCCGCGTGGCCGCCGAGTCGCTGACGAAGCTCACCGGCCAGCCCGTGCGCTCCGAGCGCGTGGAGCTGCCCGCCTACGCCTTCCGCCCGGAGCCCGCGCCCAAGGGGGCGGGGCTGGTGCTGCGCACGGACAAGGGCGACATCACGGTGCGGCTGGACGCGGACGAGGCGCCCCTCACGGCGGGCAACCTGTACGCGCTCGCGCGCAAGGGCTACTTCAACGGCGTCACCTTCCACCGCGTGGTGCCGGACTTCGTCGCGCAGGGCGGAGACCCGCGAGGGGACGGGGAGGGCGGCCCGGGGCACTCCATCCGCTGCGAGATGACCCGCCGTCCGTACACGCGCGGCACGCTGGGCATGGCCCTGTCCGGCAAGGACACGGGCGGCAGCCAGTTCTTCTTCACGCACGCGCCCCAGCCGCACCTGGACGGCCGCTACACGGCCTTCGGCGAGGTGGCCTCGGGGATGGACGTGGTGGACGCGCTGCTGGAGGGCGACGTCATCCGCGAGGTCACCGCGGTGACGCTGTCGCCCTGACGGCCGTGGCTCAGGCGCCGCTCGCGCGGGCGAGCGGTGCGGGGACCCCCAGCGGGTGGCTGCGCCAGCGCTGGTTCTCCTCCTCCTCGAGCTGCTCCACCTGGTGGCGGATGCGCTGCCACTCCGTCTCCGGGATGCGCAGGAACGCGTCCGCCAGGTTCGGGTCGAACTGGGTGCCCGCGCACCGGCGGATCTCATCCCGCGCCACGCTCATGGGCCGCCCCTTGCGGTAGGGTCGGTCGGAGGTGATGGCGTCCACCGTGTCGGCGATGCAGAAGATGCGCGCGCCGATGCTGATGTCCTCGCGGGACAGCCCCTGGGGATAGCCGTTTCCGTCCCAGCGCTCCTGGTGCTGCAGGACGATGAGCGCCGCCTCGTGCAGGTAGGGCATCTTCGCCATCATCCGGTAGCCGAACTCCGGGTGCTTGCGCATCTCCACCCACTCGTCCGGCGTCAGCGGTCCGGGCTTGAGCAGGATGGAGTCCCGCACGCCGATCTTGCCGATGTCGTGCAGCAGCGCTCCCTGCTCCACCACGTCCAGCGCGGCGCCCACCAGGCCCACCTCCTCCGCCAGCCGACGCGAGTACAGCGCCACCCGACGCGAGTGCCACTGCGTCTCCGTGTCGCGGTAGTCCAGCGCGCTGATGAGCCCGTCCAGCAGGCCCGTGGTGCGCTCCACCACCCGACGCTCCAGGTCCTGGTTGATGGCCACCAGCTCCGCGTTCTTCTCCGCCACCTCGCGCGTCAGCCGCTCGTTGGCCTCCACCAGCCGGTAGTGCTCCACGGCCTGGCGCACGCTGCTCGTCAGCTCGCTGAGCGACCACGGCTTGCCGAGCAGCCGGAACACCTCGCCGCGGTTGACCGCCTCGGACGCGACGCGGAAGTCCGCCGCCGCCGTGAGCATCAGTCGCACCGCCTTCGGGTTCTTCTCCCTCAGGGCGCCCAACAGCTCGATGCCGTTGAGGTACGGCATCATGAAGTCCGTCAGCACCACGCAGAAGCCCACCTCGCGCGCGGCGAGCGCGGGGTCGCTGTGCGTGACGACGTCATAGCCTTCCGTCTGGAGGATCCGGGAGAGCGCGGCGAGGATGAGCACGTCGTCATCCACCACGAGGATGCGGTCCATGTTGGAGGGTCTCCGGGGGATTTTGGGCCTGTCTTTCTTTATACAGCCTTGTCGCGCACCCAAACAGGGCCCCCCTGACGGTTTTGCGCGCGCAAGCCCCGGAAATCCTTGAAGGTTCTCGCATTGCGCAAGATGCGTGGAACCAAGTGATGCTTGCCTGCCCGCCAAGGTGTGATTTATGGTGCGCGGCAAGGCTGCGTTTCAACGCTAACCCCTTGGAATCCTGGAGCAATCTCCGATGGCTAGAGCCCCAGCAGGGCCGGTGCCGGTGGTCGTGATGGGGCTGGGATTCATCGGGCAGGAGATTGCCAAGGCATCCCTGTCCAGCCCGGAAGTGGAATTGATTGGGGCCGTGGATACCCATCCCTCCCTGGTCGGTCGCCCCTTGGGTGACGTGCTGGGAGGTCCCGCGCCCCGCGTGAAGGTGGTGGACTCGCTGGAGAAGGCGGTGGGCCGGCGCAAGGGCGTGGTGCTGTTGCACGCCACGGGCTCACGGCTGCCGCAGGTGATGGAGCAGCTGCTCGAGGCCATCAAGCTGGGCCTGCCGGTGGTCAGCACGTGCGAGGAGCTGGCCTTCCCCTATCTCAACCACCCGGAGCTGGCGGACAAGCTGGACCAGGCCGCGCAGCGCGCCGAGGTGGCGGTGCTGGGCGCGGGCGTCAACCCGGGCTTCGTCCTGGACCGGCTGGTGGCCACGGCCGGGCAGGTGTGTGGGCCCGTGCGGCGCGCCAGCGTCACGCGGGTGGTGGACGCGCGCACCCGGCGTGAGGCCCTGCAGCGCAAGGTGGGCGCGGGGCTGACCGAGGAGGAGTTCTTCGAGTTGGTGGATGGTGAGCAACTCGGCCACGTGGGGCTGGTGGAGTCGGCGGCACTCGCGGCATTGGGCCTGGGGTTGGATTGTGATGACTACGAGGAAGAGGTAGCCCCCGTCTTCGCCGAGGAGGACATCTCGGGTGGAGCGTTCGCGGTGAAGAAGGGACGGGTGGCGGGCATGTTCCAGTCGGTGGTCGGGTTGGAGGACGGGCAGGAGCGGGTGCGACTGGAGCTGACCATCGCCGTGGGGGCAGAGGACCCGAAGGACCGCATCGAAATCGATGCGGACCCTCGATTGGTGCTGGAAATCCCGGGGGGAGTGGCGGGCGACCGGGCCACCGCGAACGCGCTGGTGAATGCCGCGCCACGCTTGACGGCCGCCGAAGCTGGGCTCCTCACGGTGCTCGAGCTTCCGGCCGGACGCTAGTCAGGAGAGGGATAATGCTGGACAAGAATGCGATCGGCCGTGCCTCGCCGCCGACGCTCAACGAAGTGGAGAAGGGTGCCATCCGCCGCTTCGCGGAGGCCATCGGCGACTACAATCCCATCTACTACGACGAGGAGTACTCTCGGGCCTCCGGTTACCCCACCATCATCGCGCCGCCCACCTTCCCCGCGTCCTTCCATTCGGCCGCGGACCTGAGGGAGCTCTTGGGGGTGGGCATCAAGAGCCTGCTCCACGCGGAGCAGGGCTTCGAGTACGAGCGCCCCATCTTCGCTGGAGACCGCATCTACGTCTCCACGCGCGTGGCGGACGTCTCCGAGCGCCAGGGTCCGTCGGGGAAGATGGACATCGCGGTCATCGAGGACGAAGGCCGCGACGAGGAAGGCAACCTGGTGTTCCGAGCCCGCCGGACGCTCGTGGTCCGCGCCACCAAGGAGACCCCGTGATGCCCGCGCGCAAGCTCTACTTCGAGTCCATCCGCGTCGGGGACGAGCTGCCGGCCCTGGCCAAGGCCCCCGTCGACCGCGTCCAGCTGTCCCGGTACGCGGGCGCCTCGGGGGACTACAACCCGGTCCACGTCGATGAGATCTACGCCAAGAGCGTGGGCATGCCGAGCGTCTACGCCCCTGGCATGCTGGTCATGGGCATGCTCGGCCAGCTCATCAGCGACTGGGCCCGCGGTGGCCAGATGCGCCGCTACAACGTGCGCTTCAACAAGATGGTCTGGCCGGGCGACACCGTCGTCTGCAAGGGCCGGGTGAGCAACCGCCACGGCACCGGCGGCCGCTACTACGTCGAAATCGACCTGTGGGCGGAGAACCAGCGCGGTGAGCTGGTGATGAAGGGCGGCGCGCACATCCAGCTCTTCTATTCGCTCGAGGACGAGAACCGTCAGCGCTCGGGTCAGAGCCCCATCGTCATCGAGGTGCCGCGCGAGAGCCTCGCGGCCCCCGTGCCCACCCCCAGCACCACCGGCGGGGTGAGCGAGGCGACGGGCGCCTCCGAGGACGAGGAAGAGGACGACGAGGACTCGGACGAGCGTCCGGCCGGCGCCTCCTCCAAGAAGACGGCGCCCCGGGAGAAGCCCGCCGCCAAGACGGCGACGCTCCCCTCGGCCAAGAAGGTCAAGAAGTAGCGCTTTGCAGTCCTGCGGTGAGGGGCAGACGGGTTGCCCCTCAACGCAGGGTGTCATTCAGGGTTGACTCAAAAATCAGTCGCCGCCACACTTCCTGTGTCTCAATTTCGCGCCGCTGACCCGAGGCCCTCCCTGGAGGGTGGGCAGCGAGCCGTCACGCAGGAGTGGCCATGTCCGCCGGCATCAACACCTACAAGACCGACCTCCGAGAGATCTTCTTCACGTTGTTCGAGCAGTTCGGCTTCGGCCAGGTGGCCGGTCAGGCGCCGTACGACGCCTGGGGCCCGGACGAGGCGAAGGCGGTGCTGACGGAGACGTACCGCTTCGCGCGCGAGGTGCTCGGGCCCCTCAACTCCGTGGGAGATCGTGAGGGCTGTCGGGTGGAGAACGGCTCGGTCTTCACGCCCACGGGCTTCAAGGACGCGTGGAAGAAACTCTACGAGCAGGGCTTCAAGACGGTGGCGGTCAGCCCCGAGCACGGCGGCCAGGGCGCGCCGATGATGCTGCAGGTGACGGTGGAGGAGCTGCTGTCGGGCGCCAACACGGCCTTCAACATGTACCCGGGCCTGTCCTTCGGCGCGGCCGAGGTCATCGCGGAGTGCGGCACGAAGGAGCAGCAGCACCTGTTCGTGGAGCGCATGCTCAACGGCACGTGGGGCGGCACCATGTGCCTCACCGAGCCGCACGCCGGCTCCGACGTGGGCGCGGCCAAGTCCACCGCGCGCCGCAACGGTGACGGCACGTACAACATCAAGGGGACGAAGATCTTCATCTCCGGCGGCGACCACGACATGGCGGAGAACGTCATCCACCTGGTCCTCGCGCGCATCGACGGCGCGGCGCCCGGCACCAAGGGCCTGTCGCTGTTCATCGTCCCCAAGCTGCGCATCGGCAAGGACGGCAGCTCGGGTGCGTCCAACGACGTGTCGGTGGGCTCCATCGAGCACAAGATGGGCATCAACGGCTCGGCGACCTGTGTGCTGAACTTCGGTGAGAACGACGGCTGTCTGGGCGAGCTCGTCGGCACCGTCGAGCACGTCGGCATGAGCCAGATGTTCAAGATGATGAACGGCGCGCGCATCGCCGTGGGCATCCAGGGCGTCGCGCTGGCGAGCGCCGCCTACTACAACGCGGTGGACTACGCGAAGGACCGCAAGCAGGGCTCCCACTTCACCAAGTGGAAGGACCCCACCGCGGCGCGCGCGGCCATCATCGAGCACCCGGACGTCCGCCGCATGCTGCTGGACATCAAGTCCCACGTGGAGGGCATCCGCGCGCTCATCATCAAGCTGGCGCACCACCTGGACAAGGCGCGGCAGCTGGCGGGCAAGGACGACGAGGCGGCCACCTACCACAAGGGCCAGGTGGAGCTGCTCACCCCGCTGGTGAAGTCCTATGGCTCCGACCAGTCCTTCCGCCTGTGCTCGCAGGCCATCCAGGTGTACGGCGGCGCCGGCTACATCCAGGACTACCCGGTGGAGCAGTACACGCGTGACTCGAAGATCTTCTCCATCTACGAGGGCACCAACCACATCCAGGCCATGGACCTGGTGGGCCGCAAGCTGGGTCAGGCCGGCGGCGCGCACTTCCAGCAGTTCATGGGTGACGTGGGCGCCTTCGTCGAGGCCAACCGCGAGCACGCCGTGTACGGCGAGGCCGTGAAGATTCTGGCGAGCGCCCAGGAGGCGCTGATGTCCAGCGCGATGACGGTGTTCGGCTGGTCGCAGGACGGCGGCAAGTTCCCGCTGATTCCGCTGTCCGCCAACCGCTTCCTCAACATGATGTCCGAGGTCGCCGTGGGCTGGCTGCTGCTGGACGCGGCGCTCATCGCGGAGAAGGCCAAGGCGGAGCTGTCCGCGGACCACCCGGACCGCGCCTTCTACGACGGCAAGAAGTACAGCGCGCTGTTCTACGCGCGCAACGTGCTGCCCAACGTGGAGCAGGCCGCGCGCCTCATCGCCCTCGAGGACACGTCCCCGATGGAGATCACCGACGCCGCCTTCGCGTCCGTCTGAGCGGAAGGCTCGCGCCTGAAGTCGAGGCGCCCCACGTGAATGGGGCGCCCGGCTGAAACACCCGAGGCCACCCTGGGGAGCCCAAGCTTCCCTCAGGTGGCCTCGATGCTTTTCAGCGGTGTGCCGCGGACTGGAGCGTCAGTCGCCCTCGCGCACGCCGATGGCGAGCTGACCCAGGCCGGCCTTCTTCGCCAGCTCCATCACCTGGACGACGGTGCCGTGGGGCACGCCCTCGTCGGCCTGGACGATGACGACGGTGTCCGGGTCCTTCACCTTGGCCTCGTCGAAGGCTTTCTGCAGCTCCTCCTGGCTGATGACGTTGCCGGCGAGCACGAAGCGGCCGTCGGCGAGCACCGCCACCGACAGGTCCGTCGTCTTCGCGGTGACGTCGGCCGCGCCGCCCTTGGGCAGGTTCACCTTGAGGCCCGCCTTGGCGCCGCCTCCCGGGCCCTGCTGGACGATGACCGAGCTGGTCACCATGAAGATGATGAGCAGCACGAGGAAGATGTCGGTGAGCGGGGTGATGTTTATCTCCGCGAAGACGCCTTCATCGCCGTCGTCGGACCCCGGTGTCTTGCCCATGGCCATGGTGCGTTCCTTCCGGGCGTCAGGCCGGCTGCGAGTCGGCGCGGGGAGTGGCCGGGGCGTCGGGGCGAGGCGCGGGCTCCGGAGGAGGTCCTCCCGCGGCGCGTTCCTTGAGCAGCTCCGCGAACTCGTCGCCCATCAGCCGCAGCTCCACCAGCACGCGCGACAGGCGGGCCTGGAAGTAGTTGTAGAAGACCATGGCCTGCACGGCGACGAGGATGCCGACGGCGGTGGCCACGAGCGCCTCGGAGATGCCGGTCATCACCGCGGCGCTGCCGCCGGTGCCGCCCGCCTCCACGTCCAGGCCCAGGTCCTTGAACGAGCGCATGATGCCCGCCACGGTGCCGAACAAGCCCACGAAGGGCGTAATCGAGCCGATGGTGGCGAGGATCCACAGGTTGCGCCGCAGCTTGAGGCCCACCTGCGCGCGCTCGCGCTCCACGGCGGCCTCCACGCCCGCGCCGCCCGAGCCCCGGCTGCGCTCCCAGCGGTCGAAGCCCGCGAGGAAGATGTCGGCGGCCACGGCGTCGGAGCGCTCGGCGGCGGTGCGGGCCGCGACCACGTCGCCGCGGAGCAGGTGCTTGCTGACCGCCTCGCCCAGCAGGCGCGAGCGCTCGCTCACCCCCCAGAGGGCGATGATGCGCTCGACGGCCACGACGAGCGCGGCGACGGAGGCCAATAGCAGCAGGGCCAGGGTGACTCCGCCCAGGCGGAGGTAATGCAGGATGTCGTTCAGGCTCATTGGTGGGTGACCCGGCAGGGCGCCATGGCCCAGACTAGGACATATGAACCGCGCAGCCGCCGCAATCTTCCTGGTAGTGCTCTGTTCGGGTTGCCCCAAGCGCATCGAGTTCGGCCCCGAGGGCCAGCTCACCGACGCGGAGGTCGTCTACGAGCGCGTCCGGGCGAACCAGGAGAACGTCGTGACGCTCGAGGGGGACGCGAAGCTGCGCGTCGAGTCCCCGCAGCAGAGCGGCACCATCGGCATGTTCCTCGCCGTCACCCGGCCGGCCTTCCTGCACCTGGAGACGTTCGACTTCTTCAACCGGCCCCTCGCCTCCCTGGTGGGGGACGGCTCGCGCTTCGGCCTGTACCAGGCCCAGACGCATACCTGGTACCAGGGGCCGGCGAGCCCGGAGAACGTCTCACGCTTCCTCCCCGTCGTCCTGCCGGGCGAGGAGCTGGTGGCCATCCTCCTGGGCCAGGTGCCCCTCATCCCGCCCGAGCGCAAGACGCTGGAGCTGGACACGAAGGAGGGCGTCTACGTGCTCACGCTCCACCGGGGGGCCGCCACCCAGGTGCTACAGGTTCACCCCAAGTACTTGCGCGTGGTGCGCAGCCAGGTGCGGGGCGTGCCGGGGTACGACCTGGCGTTCGACGACTTCCTGGAGCAGGGCGGGCTCATCTTCCCGGGCAAGGTGGAGCTGGAGGCGAAGCAGGCTCAGACGAAGCTCCAGGTGCGCTACCAGCAGATCAAGCTCAACGCCCGCCCGGACCTGACGCTCTACGAGCTGACCCCGCCGGAGGGGGCCAAGGTCGTCGAGGTGGATGACTCCGGGCGTGAGCAGCCCGTCGGTCCCCCCGAGTCGCCGGTACCCCCGGCGCCGGGTTCCTGACCGGCCAGGCACGGAAGAAGAAGCGCGACGGCTGGACTCGGGTAGAGTGGCCCCCACGACATGGCACAGATCAAGCTTGGAGAATTGCTGATCAAGGCGAATGTGCTCCAGGAGAGCCAGCTCAAGGCCGCGCTCGCCGAACAGGCGAAGTGGGGCGGCAAGCTCGGCGAAATCCTGGTGCGGATGAGCCTCGTCTCCGAGGACATCCTGGTGCGGGCGCTGTCCAAGCAGCTCGGCATGCCGGCGGTCAACCTGGACGCGGTGCAGGTGGTCGCGCCGCACGTGAAGGCGAAGATTCCGGCGCAGACGGCGCGCGACTTCTCCGTGCTGCCGCTGCAGCTTCGCGACGAGGGCAAGACGCTGGTGGTGGCGATGTCGGATCCGCTCAACGTGCGGATGCTCGACGAGCTGCGCGCCGTGACGAAGTGCCGCATCATCCCCAACGTCGCCGGCCGTACCTCCATCGCCCGGGCGTTTGCTCGCATGTACGAGCAGAACATGGAGCTGGAGGACGCGGACACCAACTTCAAGGTGGTGGACGCCCAGGGCCGCACGGTGGTGAAGAACCTCAAGGACCTGGACCCGGCGGCGGCCGCTGTCGCCTCGGCTCCGGCGCCCAAGCCCGCTCCCGCCGCGCGCCCCGCGCCGCCGGTGGCGGAGGCCCCTCGCGCCGCGTCGGGTGGTGGCACCCCGGCGGACCTCCTGCGCAGCGTGGAGGAGGTGCAGCGCAAGGAGGTGGCGGCCCTGAAGGCGATGGTGGAGCTGCTCATCGAGAAGAACGTCTTCTCCCGCGATGAGTACCTCGCGAAGGTCAAGCGGTAGCTCTGCCTTATGCGCAAGAAGATTGGCGAGCTGCTCGTCGAGTCGGGCGTGGTGACGGCGGAGCAGGTGAGGGTGGCGCTCGGGCAGAAGGGTGGTCCGGGGAACATGCGGCTGGGCGAGGTGCTGGTGGCGCAGGGCGTGTGCGCGCCCATCCATGTCGCCCGGGCGCTGGCCGTGCAGCACGGGCTGCCCTTCATCGAGCTGCCGGATGAGATTGCGCCAGCGGTGTCGTCGCTGGTGTCGTTGGACTTCCAGGCCGAGCACCGGGTGCTCCTCTTCCGGATGGAGGTGGAGGGCCGCAGCGAGCGCGTCCACGTCGCCGTGGAGGACCCGGGGGATTTGACGTTGGTGGATGAGCTGCGCTTCCAGCTCCGCAAGCAGGTGCGGGTCTTCGTCGTCGCGTCGGACGACCTGGACACCGCGCTGGCCCGGGCGAGGGGAGAGCCGCTGGACATCGTCGAGGCGGAGCCGCTGTACGAGGAGGAGGGCGCAGGTCCTCTTCCCGTGGCCGCGGGAACGCCACTGGAGTGGGAGATGCCGGAGACGCCGAAGCCCCCCGCAGCGAGACCGCCCCCCGCCGCCCCCGCGGCCCGTCGTCCTGGGACGCCGCCGCCTCCGCCGGCCGAGGCCCTTGGCGGTGCCGGCGGCGATTCGCTGGATGACCTGCTCGGCGTGAAGCCGCCGCCGCCCCGGCCTCCGCCGCCTCCCGTGCTCGAGGCCGAGGACGGCAAGCCGCGCGTCCCGGTGGTGATGTTCGGTGGCGCGGCGAAGGGCTCGCAGCCCGCGCTGGCGCTCACGCCCACGCCGGACTTCTCCGACGACGACCTGGCCATCCTGGATGACCTGGAGCGCATGTCGCGGGGCGACGAGGCGGTGCTGGACACGGAGAAGGTGAAGCCCGCGCGCATGGTGGCCAGCCTCATCCGCCTGCTCATCCGCAAGGGGCTCATCCAGGAGGTGGAGTTCCTGGAGGAGCTGGCGAAGAAGTGACCTCCGTCGCGTCGCCCTCGGCGGAGGGGCCCCTGCTGGACGTCCGGGGCCTCACCGTGGAGCTGTCGCGGGAGGAAGGTCCGGTGCGCGCGGTGGACGGTGTGTCCTTCGCGCTGCCTCCAGGTGGCACGCTGGGCGTGGTGGGTGAGAGCGGCTGCGGCAAGAGCCTCACCGCGCTGTCCGTGCTGCGACTCGCGCCCCAGCCGCCCGTGCGGGTGGCGGGCGGCGAGGTGCTCTTCGAGGGGCGCGACCTGCTGACGCTCCCGGAGGAGGAGCTGCGGCGCGTGCGGGGACGCCACGTGGCCATGGTGTTCCAGGAGCCGATGACGTCGCTCAACCCCGTCTTCACGGTGGGCGAGCAGATTTCGGAGGGCGTGAGGCTGCACCTGGGCGCCTCGCGCTCCCAGGCCCGTGAGCGCGCGGTGGAGATGCTGCGGCAGGTGGGCATCCCCGCGCCCGGCGAGCGTGTGGATGCGTGGCCCCATCAGCTCTCCGGCGGCATGCGGCAGCGGGTGATGATCGCGATGGCGCTGGCGTGCGACCCGTCGCTGCTCATCGCGGACGAGCCCACCACCGCGCTGGACGTCACCATCCAGGCCCAGATTCTCGACCTGCTCAAGCGCCTGCAGGCCGAGCGCGGCATGGCGGTGATGCTCATCACCCACGACCTGGGCGTCGTCGCGGAGAGCTGTGACACGGTGGTGGTGATGTACGCGGGGAAGGTGGTGGAGCACGCCCCGGTGCGCGAGCTGTTCGCCCATCCGGCCCATCCGTACACCGCGGGGTTGTTGCGCTCGCTGCCCGCGCTGGGCGGCGAAATCGACGCGAATGCTCGCGCTCCCAGGCGGAGGCTGAGGGCCATCCCCGGCATGGTGCCCGCGCTGGGACGACTTCCCTCCGGCTGCGCCTTCCGCGAGCGGTGTGAGCGGGCCACCGAGGAGTGCGCGCGCGTGGCGCCGGTGCTCGAGCTCAAGCGCGGCTCGCAGCGCGCGGCCTGCCACCATCCGGTGCCCGCGCCATGAGCCCCGTCGAGCCGCTGCTCCAGGCGAGGGATGTCCAGGTGCACTTCCCCATGCGCGCGGGCATGTTCCAGCGCGAGCGCGGCGCGGTGAAGGCGGTGGACGGCATCAGCCTGGACGTCTTCCGTGGCGAGACGCTGGGCCTGGTGGGGGAGAGCGGCTGCGGGAAGAGCACGCTGGGGCGCGCGCTCCTGCGACTGGTGGAGCCCACCGCGGGCTCCATCCGCTTCGACGGACAGGAACTCACGGGCCTGTCCCAGCGCAGACTGAGGCCGCTGCGTCGCCGGATGCAGCTCGTCTTCCAGGACCCGTATGCCTCACTCAATCCGCGCATGACGGTGCGCGAGCTGTTGGGTGAGCCCTTCGACATCCACGGCCTGGCGCGCGGTCCGGGAGAGAAGGAGCGCGAGGTCCTCGCGCTGCTCGACGCGATGGGCCTGCCTCGCGAGGCCTTGGGGCGGCTTCCCCACGAGTTCTCCGGTGGGCAGCGACAGCGGCTGGGAATCGCCCGGGCCATCGCGCTGCGCCCGGACCTGGTGGTGGCCGACGAGCCCATCAGCGCGCTGGACGTCTCCATCCAGGCGCAAATCGTGAACCTGCTGGTGGACCTGCAGCGCGAGCGCGGGCTCACCTATGTGTTCATCGCGCACGACCTGAACATCGTCGAGCACGTGTCCACGCGCGTGGCGGTGATGTACCTGGGGCGCATCGTCGAGCTGGCCCCTTCGGACATGCTGTATCGCCGACCGCGCCACCCCTACACCCAGGCGCTGCTCGCCGCGGTGCCGGTGCCGGACCCGTCGAGGACGCGGACGCGGCTGTTGGTCCCAGGGGAGCCGCCGTCTCCGCTGGCGCCGCCTCCCGGCTGCACGTTCCATCCGAGATGTCCCCACGCCATCGAGCGGTGTCGACGCGAGTCGCCTCCGCTGTATCCCCTGGACTCGGGTCACTTCGCCGCGTGTTTCCTGGCGGAGGACGAGTCCCGGCGGGCTTCTCCCACTCCACCTCCCGGAGGGACCGACGGTGTTCTGGCTCAGTCACCATCATCCGGATGAGTACAACCGCACGTACCTCTTCGGCGGGTTGAGGCTCTGTGCCCGCTGCCTGGGGACCTACCCGGTGATGCTGGCCGCGCTGGTGGCGCTGTTCGTGGTGCGCGCGCCGCTGAGCTGGCCCTGGGATGTGCCCGTCGTGCTGCTGCTCACGCTGCCCGCGCTGGTGGACTGGGCGGTGGGCCGCTTCCGACCCGCGGCGGGCTCCAACGCGGTGCGCACCGCGACGGGCGTCCTGCTGGGCCTGGCGCTCGCCCGGTCGCTGCACGTCCACCTCCAGCGGCCCCTGCCTGGAGTGCTCCTGGCCCAGGCGGCACTGGTGACAGGGGTCGCGCTGCCTGTCATTCTGGCCACTTACCGGAGACCACGACCGGATTAGACCCTCGCGCGCTGTCGTCCGTTATGACGGCACGGGTTGAGGGTGGGCCGGAAGTGAGCGTGGCTCCACGAGCGATGGGGGAGAGTTGGGACCGGAGACCTCAGACGAGCGCCTGATGCTCGCCTTCCAGGCGGGGGACGCTCGTGCGTTCGAGGCGTTGGTGCGAAGGCATCGGACACCGGTGTTCAACTTCATCCTGCGCTTCGTCGGGCAACGCGCGCGGGCGGAGGACGTGCTGCAGGAGACGTGGCTGAAGGTCGTACGCAGCGCCGGCGAGTATCAGGCGAAGGCCCGATTCACCACCTGGGTCTACACCATCGCGAGGAACCTCTGTGTGGACAGCGCGCGCAAAGAAAGCTACCGCCAGGCCGCGTCCCTGGAGGCACCGGTGAATGGTGCGGACGGCGAGGACGGCCGGGCGCTCGCGGACGCGCTGCCGGACGGTGGCGCCAGTCCCGAGCGCGGTGCGCACAACGCGCGGCTGCGGCCCCTGTTGGAGCGCGCGCTGGCGGCGCTGCCGGAAGAGCAGCGCGAGGTGTTCATCCTGCGTGAGTACAGCGGCATCCCGTTCAAGGACATCGCCGACGTGACGGGCGTCTCGGAGAACACGGTGAAGAGCCGGATGCGCTACGCGCTGGACGGCCTGCGTCGCCGGTTGGCCGAGCTGGGCGTGGATGGCGACCTCGTCGAGGATGGAAGGACGGTGGTGGGATGAAGCCGCAGAACCTCCATGCTCACGAGGACCGGCTCCTCGACTTCGCCTACGGCGAGCTCTCCACGACCGAGGCCCAGGCGGTGGAGTCCCACCTGCAGGGCTGCGTGCGCTGCACCCAGGCGCTGGACGACATCCGTGGCGTGCGCGTCACCATGTCGCAGCTCTCCGAGGAGCCAGCGCCCGACGCGGGCCTGGAGTCGCTGCTGGCCTACGCGCAGCAGTCCGCGCGCCGGGCCGCGGCGGGCCCCGAGCCGAAGCCGTCCCGGTGGCGTCGCTGGTTCTTGCCCGTCGTGGGGCTCGCGTCGGTGGGCACGCTGGGCATCGTCTCGTTCATGGCCGTCTCGCCCGAGCTGACCCGCCCCAACCTGAGGCAGGTGGAGGCCCAGGTGAAGAAGGCGGAGCCCACCTCCGTGGACGCCTCTCCGCCGCCCACCGCGGGCATGGCCCCGGCTCCGGCCGCGGCGGCCGCCGCGTACGCGGACTCGGCACCGGTCGTCGATGGGGAGGCCGGGCTGGCGGAGGCCCAGCTCATGCAGGAGACCCGGGAGCGCAACGAGTTCGGTGAGGGGCAGAACCAGGTGGCCCGCCGCGCCGAGGACTGGGACCAGAACGGCAGCGGGGGGGGAATCGGCTCGGTGAGCCCCCGCGAGGCGTCCAGGTCCAAGTCGAAGGGCGCCCCCTCGCTCCCCGTCACGTCGAAGCCCGCGCCGAAGGCCCTGGAGAAGCGCGCCCCCGCGAGCGACGAGCTGGAGGCGCCGCAGGGGAAGGTGGCTCGCCGGGAGCCGCTTCGGCTCGGAGGCTCGAGCACGGCGAAGAAGGAGTCCCGCGCGGACCTGGACGACGAGTCGTCGGCGGGCGTCGCCTGGGAGGAGGCCGAAGGTGCCCCGGCGATGGAGTCCGCCGCGGAGCCGCTTCCCCAGGCTGTCGTCGCCCAGCCGCCGCCCGCACCGCCCAAGGATGATTCCGCCATCGAACGTTCGCTCGCCTCCAGGGCGGCTCCGGCGCCGACGAAGCCGCAGGAGGAGGCCCTGGTGATGCCGCCCAAGAGCCCCAAGGCCGCTTCGGCGGCTCCCGAGGCCGCGAAGGAGGACAAGGCTCGGGGCCCCTCCGTCCGGGAGCTGTCCCTCAAGGCCGAAGCCGCGTTCCGGGAAGGGGACCGGGCCCGGGAGGCGGGTCTTTTGAGCCTCGCCTTGAACGCCGGGGCGTCCGGGACGGAGCGCATGGGCCTGCTCAACCGGCTGTGCGATGCCGAGCTCGCGCTGGGACGCCGACGCGAGGGGTTGGCCGCGTGTCGGCAGGTGATCCAGGAATCCCCGGGTTCCAGCGCCGCGCAGGCGGCCCGACGACGCCTGAGTCGCGAGGCCGAATCGGTCGAAACCCTCGCCGAACCCGCCCAACCCGCGCCGTAAGTCCGCGCGATTTTTCAGTAAATGGGAGGCTGAAACCGCCCGGCGGTGTCCATTTGACCGATGCGTCCCGAGGGCGCTGATCGAGATAA
This sequence comes from Myxococcus fulvus, assembly GCF_900111765.1. The sequence continues at coordinate 699,735 of NZ_FOIB01000005.1, read as the reverse complement.
TGGCGCCATGGGAATGGAACAGGAAGAGCGGCCGCGAAAGGCGTCGGGCCGTCAATCCGGGCAGGCGGCGGTCGAAGCGGCGATGATCATGCCGCTCGCGGTCTTCATGACGCTGGGCATCATCCAGCTGACGCTGATTCAGCACGCGAAGCTGATGACCGAGTACGCCGCCTACCAGGCCGCGCGCGCCGGCGTCGTGTGGAACGGCAACAACGAGCGCATGCACGACGCGGCCATCATCGCGCTGCTGCCGACGCTGGGCCGCACGGACGACATCGGCAACCTGGCGAAGACCTTCGCCATCCACCAGCTCTACGATTCGGCGATGCGCACGCTGAACTTCGGCGGCGGCGTGGTGCCTCGCACGGTGAACGGCTCGAACCTGTTCGGCCTCATCCGCGTGGACACCATCAACCCGGCGTACTTCACGCCCATCAACACCATCTGGAAGCTGCGCAACGGCTACAACTGGAAGGAGCTCGACTTCGACGGAGCGGACAGCTTCCCCGAGGTGCCGGCGCTGGAGAACAACATCCGCAAGTTCTTCAACCTGCCGGAGCCGGATGACTCGGAGCTCGTCTACCGCAAGGCCACGCGGCTCACCATCCGCCTGCGCTACTTCTACGAGATGAAGGTCCCGTTCGCGAACTGGATCATCTTCACGTCGTGGTACGCCTCCAACGCCCAGGTGGCCCTGCGCGGCGCCATCGACCGCGCGACGCTCGCGCCCAGGGCCAACATGATGTCGGACGGCGGCAATCTGTCGGCCCTGTCCGCCATGGCCCGGGGCATCGACCACGAGCAGGGCTACAACTCCTTGTACCCGGCGGAGATGTGGGTCCTCTGGGGCCTGGCCACCGGCAGCATCCCGCTCGTGTCGGGCCTCGTGGGCAAGCGCTACTTCATGCCGCTGACGGCCACGTACACGATGCGCATGCAGTCCAACTTCCACTACAAGTGGATCATGCACCTCAACCCCGACTGGGGCCTGTAAGAGGACGCTCGCACCATGTTCACTCGAATCCTCCGACAGAGCTTCAAGCGCCAGGAAGGTCAGGCGCTCATCCTGGCCGCCTTGATGGTGCTGGTGATGTCCATCGCCGTGCTGACCACGGTGAACATCGGCCACACCGTGCACGAGCGCGTGCGCCTGCAGAACACCGCGGACGCCGCCGCCTACTCCATGGCCGCCATGGAGGCTCGCGCGTTCAACTTCTACGCGTACGCCAACCGCACGCAGGTGTCCCACTACGTGTCGGCGATGATGTGGCACTCGCTCATCTCGGTCATCTACTCGGCCGAGGCGTTCTTCACGGACCTCTACGGGTTCATGAAGACGCTCAACCCGTGTGCCGGCAAACGCAAGCTGCTCTGGGAAGTGTTGTGCCCCATCATCGAGGCGATTCCGTACGTGGGGCAGGTCATCAAGGCCATCAACAAGATCATCACCCTGTACAAGACGGCCTTCCTGCAGCCGCTCCAGAACATCCTGAGGGGCGCCAACCCGGACAAGTGGTTGGGCAAGTACATGATTCCGGCGCATCGGGTGCTCAACGGCGCCATGTACTTCATGTCCCAGGCGGTGATGATGTCCGCGTCCACGCACGTGACGCAGACGACGCAGGGCGTGCTGGACGCGAACGACACGAAGCTCAACTCGCTGGCCAGCCAGCTGGCGACGGGCATCTACAGCCAGTGCCTCTTCAGCCAGGCCCACAACGAGCACTCGGGCGGCAAGCCGCTGAACCCGGGCTCGTGGAAGAACCCCTTCGGCGCGCTGGACGTGACGAAGTACAAAGCCAACGACGACATCGCCCGCGCCAAGCGCTCCATGGGCGGCATCACCAACGCGACGCGCTACGCGTGTGACCACGAGGGCGGCATCTGCCCCGAGCGCTTCACCACCTCGCGCGAGCTGGGCGACATCCTGCCGCTGCCGGACGCGCTCGGGTTCCTGCGCGACATGCTCAACAACGGCGTGAACGCTCCGGGCCTGCTGGAGTTCAAGAAGATGGGGCAGACGCGCATGCTGTCCGCGACGTTCCCCACGTCGAAGACCATCATGGATTCGCGCAACTACATCCGTGACTGGAACGACAACCTGAGCCCCTGGGGCATGACGGCGCAGGGCGACAACATGGGCGCCGACGACCTGTACTGGCTCAAGCTGGGCCCCGCCGAGGTCGACGTGGTCGTGGGCAAGGCGGACAACCCGCTGTCCTGCAACAACAAGGACCCGTACACGCGCTGCTTCGGTGACAATCGCAAGGGCCTCAACGACAAGGGCGGCATCAAGCTGCCGTACCGCCACACGATGAAGCCCAGCGTGTGGGCCCTGAACGACAAGGACACCGGCTCGGTGAAGGGCGGCGTCCACTGGCGCGTGCACTACCCGAACAACAGCGAGGGCTGGCGCAACCACAAGGCCCCCAGCGGCCCGGAGCGCCAGGTCGGCGTGCACCGCGAGAAGGTCTGCGTGCTCGAGCTGCTCAAGGGGTGCTGGTTCAAGGTGGACGTCTACACGGCGAACGTGCGTCCGGCCCAGGACGGCAACCACCCGTGGGGTGGTGTCACGCCGTTCATGCACTTCGAGCCCGGTCAGTACGCCGGCAGCGTGTGCAACCCGATGGCGAACGCGAACAACAAGGCGCTGGCCAAGCGGGAGTTCGACTTCAACCAGCCGTCGGCCTGGGTGGCGCTGAACAAGTCGCCGGAGGACGTGGTCAACAAGGACAACGCGGACGGGACGGGCACCAACGCGCCCGCGCTCCTCAATGACGAGGGCAAGGTGAAGTTCTCCTTCACCCCGGACTCGGAGGGGCTGGAGATGCTCAACAACCGCAAGAAGTTCCTCAGCCTCACCGAGGGACTCAATGTCATCTCCCGCGGGCAGAGCTACTACCACCGCCCGGGCAACTGGACCGAGCAGCCCAACTTCTTCAACCCGTACTGGCGTCCGCGACTGGCGTCCGTGTACCAGGGGCGCAACCAGCTTCCGGTCGTCGGCAGCATGCTGGACGCGCTGCCCAGCGCGCTTCAGGGCTTCGCCCCGAAGGTCATGACGCACTGAGGACCGCGATGAGAACTCACATGTCCCGCAAGAGTTTCCGACGCGGTGCCGCCACGGTCGAGTTCGCGCTCTCCGTGCCGCTCCTCGTCATGATTCTGATGTTCAGCATGTACCTGACGGAGTTGGTCCGGGCGAAGCTGAAGCTCCAGGAGATGGCGCGCTACGCCGTCTGGGAGATGACCAGCTACACCCTGTCCGACTTCGCCAAGGGCAACCACGACGCGGCCTTCGAGGACGCTCGCCAGGAGACGCACACGGAGTTGGTCGAGCGCTTCAAGGACATGGACTCCGTGGAGCCCGACGGTCCGGTGGGGACGTTCATCGCGCGCTACGGCAACGTGCAGGGCACCATCACCAACAAGGAGATTCCCTTCCTCGAGTCCGGGATGCTGGGCGGTCCTGGCAGCTCGGGTGAGGGCGGCGGCCTGGGCGCCGGGGTGATTGGCATGCTCAACCAGGGCGCCGGCTCCATCCTCAACATGTGGGGCTTCAACAACAAGGGATGGGTCGAGTCCGAAGTCACGATGAACTTCGACAACGTCATCATCCCGCGCAGCTACCTGGACGAAAACTCGGGGCAGGGCGGCTTCTTCAAGTCGGACACCTTCGGGGGGCGGGACCTGGCGAGCCTCCCCATGCGCTCGCGCTACTCCATGTACGCCAACGGCTGGCACCTGCCGGACGGCGGCGACGCGGTGGTGCGCGACCGGCGAGCGGGCAACCACCGCTCGGGCAGCGACCCGCACGGCATGCACGTCCAGGTGGGGCGGATGAAGTTCCTGGGCCTGACGCAGGCGCTGGATGGCAGCGTCGGCAGCGTGCTCGGCTTCCTGGGCAGCTTCCTGCCGAACTTCTTCGGCACCTATGTCGTCGCCCGCAACTACGGTATCGATCCCCAGCAGAAGGGGAACTGCAACGGCCTGACGGCGTACGACAGCGCGGCGAGCAGCGGTCTGCACGCGATGCGGGACCTGCTGGACAACGACCGGCCGGACTGCTTCGACACGGCTCCCTTCCGGGATGAGATGACGTATGGAGACAGCAACTACATCAAGCTGTTCCAGGCGCGCGGCCCGCACTTCATGGGCTGCAAGAAGGCCATGGCCGACGACCCGTCGGATCCAGACGCCAACCAAGAGGCGACGAAGAAGGATGAACAGGACCAGAAGATCCGGTGCGGTGACGAGTAGGGTCCTGGGCCTGTTGCTGGTCTGCGCGCTGCTGGCCTCCGGGTCGGCGCGCGCGGAGCAGCAGGTCCCGGTCTATCCCGGCACCATCCACACCCGTATCGGCAACGACCTGGTCATCGGCGGGGAGTACTACCGCCTGGCCTACTTCACGACGACCGACCCCATGAAGAAGGTCGCCGAGTACTTCGCGAAGAAGTGGCGCGACGAGGGCTACCCCACGGTGGTGGAGGGCGACCTGGAGAACGAGATCGTCGTCTCCGCGCTCTTCACGCGTGAGGGCCTGCAGCGTGGCGTCGTCTTGCGGACGCACGCGGGCAAGACGGTGGGCTTCACGGCGCTGAGGGACTTGTGGTCGCGTCCGCCGAAGACGCCGCCGGCGGGGCTGGTGAAGCTGGAGGGCACGGTCTACAGCCAGGACCTGGCGACGCGGGATGACCCGGGCGGCTCGCAGAACCGGACGTCGCTGGTGACCGGTGAGCTCAACGACGTGCAGCGCCGCGTGGACGCGGAGCTGGGGCGTCAGGGCTTCTCGCCGGTGCGCAACACGGTGACGAAGCTGGGCGGCGGCACGCAGGTGACGATGGAGCACGCGCGCAAGGGCGAGCAGGTGATGACGACCATCTCCGAGGTGGACGAGGGGATGTCGACCGTCCTGCAGACGTGGGTGGGCTCGGACCGTCCGGACGCGGTGCCCAACGACGAGGCGGTGCGCAAGAGCCGCGAGGCGTGGGAGCAGGAGCAGAAGAGCCAGGCGAAGAAGGGGGCGGGCCGATGAGGGCGACGTGGGCCGTCCTGGCGGTGGTGGTGATGGCGTCGTCGGCGCGCGCGGAGGAGAACCCCGCGGCGCGCGAGGTGATGAGCCACATGACGCGCGGCGCGCGCAACACCCGCGTCGGTGACTGGGTGACGTACCGCTTCGACGGCGGCGCGGGTGGCCAGCGCGTCTATTACTGGCGCATGGCGGTGGTGGGGGAGGAGAAGGACAAGCAGGGGCGGGACGCGGTGTGGGTGGAGATGGAGGCGGGCACGCATCCGGCCATGAAGTCGCCCCTGATGCAGATGCGCATGCTGGTGGCGCGCGAGGGCGAGCAGATCCAGTACGACGCCATCTCCCGGCTCTACGTGGGCAACCCCACGGACCGCCCGCAGGAGTACTCGCAGGAGGCGCTGGACCACGTCCTGAAGAAGATGGGCCAGGAGGCCAAGGACGACAAGCTGCCGCACCCGGACGAGGACAAGGAGCCGCTGCCCGTGGGGCTCAAGCCCGTGCTACGCTCCAAGAAGGAGAGCCGGGTGATGACGCTGGCAGGGACGGTCTCGGCCGTGCAGCTCGAGCTGGTCGTGAAGAAGACCGTCGTCAAGCGGATGTGGATCAGCCGTGAGATTCCGTTGATGCAGCTGGCGAAGATGGAGATTCCGGGCATCGCCCATTCGATGGAGGTGGCGGAGTACGGTGTCGACGCCAAGCCGCGAATGGTGCTGCCTCCTCCCTCCGCCCCCAAGGTCCGCCTGGAGTACGCGGACAGTGTGTTCCCCAACCTGCCCGACATGGACGCGCCGCAGGACGCGGCCCCGGAGGAAGCCTCCCCATGAGCATCCCCAAGACGCAGCGCCGGCGCGCCTCTCAGCGCGGCCAGGCCATGGTCGAATACTCCATCCTCAACTGGGTCCTCGTCGTCGCGCTCATCATCGGCGGGTCGGTCAAGGTCCGGTGGACGGATGACGTGCAGTCGAACGTCATCGACCTGTTCATGCGCTCGTACCAGATCTACTACGACTCGTTTTACTTCGTGCTGAACCTGCCGTTCCCGTGACGGACCGGAGCACGCTGGGGGCGCCGTCTCCCCTGGGACTGAGGCTGGTGCACGCCGCCGCCTTCCTCGCGATGGCGGGGGGCGTGCTGTACGTCTCCGTCCCCGAGTGGCGGCACGTCATCGGAGTCCTCCAACACGCCTTCCATGTGGGGCCGCTGCCGCGCTGGACGCTGCTCGGCGGCTCGGTGGTGGCGGTGGTGGCGGCGCTGCGCCTGGTCTGGGCGCTGGTGCGTGGGCAGTCCGCGCCGCTCTGGGCGTCGGGCGCCGTGCTGGTGGCCGTGGTGGGCGCGGTGGCGGCGGGTGACGGGCGGCCCCTGCGCGAGGCGCGCGCCGAGGAGACCGCCAACCTGTCCATCCTCCGCGTGGGACGCCGGCTCCATCTGACGATGGTGCAGGAGCTCCAGGCGCATGGAGAGGCCCCCACGGAGCTCGAGGACTGGAGCAAGGCGCTCGAGGTGGCGGGGCCCGTGGACGACCGCGTGCGCACGCGCGAGTTGAGCGCCGTGCCCATGCGGTTGGAGTGGCTGGAGTCGGATGACGCGCGTCCCGCCACGCTCGTGCCTGGCGCGCTGTGGGTCCACGTCACGCCGGACGGAGTGGGCTTCAGCGTGCGGATGGTCGGCCTGCGAGAGGGCGAGCCCGCGATGCTGCTGGATGAGCGGGGGCGGGAATTGATTCTGCGCGGCCTCTACAATCCGGACCTGCCGCCCATGCAGCAGCCCTCGGCGTCGCCCATCGAATCGCCGCATCCTTCGCACACTGCTGGACACTGAGGCGTTCCTTGCTCGTCGGTGTTGCCGAGGACCCGGGACTCAGCGAGTCTCGGGACACCTCATGACGCAGTGGCTCGTGGCCGGAGGAGTCGCCTGCGCACAACGACGAGGACAAGGAGCGCGACATGGCGCATGCGGCCTGGAAGTGGATGGTCGTCGCGGTGGGTGTCGGGGCAGGGGTGCTGGCGTGCAGTGATGACGACGACGGGGGCGATGGCGGCGGCAGGGATGGCGGCTTCACCTTCGACGCAGGGGTGAACCTGGTGCGGCCCGGCTTCGGCGAGGACCCGGGCCAGCCGGTGGGCACCGCGTTCGCGTTCCCGGCGGGCGTGGAGCTCGCGGGACAGCCCTACGGCGCCAATGACGCCACGAAGGACTGCGGCAACGGGGTCGCCCCCGTGGGCACAGGGCCCGCGGTGCTGGTCTGCGTGCCCCTGCGGAACATGACGGGAGCCCCGGTGCAGGTGACGCTCCCGCCCGGGCTCGTCATGCTCAACGTGTCGCCGAGCCGCATCCAGAACGGCATGTTGATGGGCCGCGTGCGCATCAACGTCCCTCCCACGGGCCGGGGCCCGGGCGGCGTCGACGCCGGCAGCGACGGCGGCTCGGATGAGGAGCTCTACGTCGTTCCCCTGCACATGTACTGCCTCAACGAGGCGCGCGGTCCCTCCGAGCAGGATGGGCCGTTCGAACTGGGGCCCGTGTCCTCGGATCCAGACATCGCGGAGCTCCTGCGGCTCCTCGAGAACAAGCGCATCGAGAACGAGGACGACGCCGACGTCGTCCAGGACGCGCTCTACAGCATCACTGAATACAACGGGCTGACCGACGACGACCGCAAGGCCATCGCGGCGCTGAAGGACCTCTGACGCAACCCAGCGATTCGACAGGGTTGGCGCGGGATTCTGTGCTGTCGCGGGAGGTGGTTTTGACACCTGCTGTATCGCACGGCTAACATCCCGCGCCGTCGGCGCCGATGTGCGCCTTTTTGGAATTCAACACCCCTCGAACGCCTTCGCCGCCGAACGGCGCCCCCCCGTTTTGGAGGTTCCTGAACCATGCTGAAGGGCAAGACTCCGCTCGTCGTCGCGCTCGTGCTCGGCCTTCTCGCCGGCGTCATCGCGTACTCCGCCATCAAGAAGAAAGAGGCGGATGTCCGCCGCGGTTGGAACCTGGTCCCCGTCGTCGTGGCGGCTCAGGATGTCCCCGAGGGTACGGTCATCACCTTCGAGATGATCTCCCAGCGCTCGGTCCCCGAGCAGTTCGTCACCTCGTCGGTGGTCCGTCCGGACTCCGCGTCGTACGTGGTGAACCAGAAGGTGCTGGTGGCCCTGCAGGCGGGTGACCCGCTGCTGTGGAGCCAGTTCGAGACGACCAAGGCCGCCGAGCGCCTGTCCTCGAAGGTGCAGAAGAAGATGCGCGCGATGACCATCGAGGCGAAGAACACCACCTCCGTCGGTGGCTGGATTCGCCCGAACGACCACGTGGACATCATCGGCACGTTCCGCGACCCGCAGACGGACGAGAACGTCGGCGTGACGCTGCTGCAGAACATCATCGTGGTGGCGACCGGCAAGATCACCGGCACCACCAACGTGAACCTCATCCCGGAAGGCCAGCGCGACTACAACAACGTGTCGCTGATGGTGCTGCCGGAAGAGGCGGAGATCCTCGTGCTCGCCGCGGAGCTCGGCGCGCTGACGCTGTCCTTGCGCAACGAGGACGACGTGGACCTCATCGAGGAGCGCGGCCGCGCGACCATCAGCACGCTGTTGTCGGGTGAGCGCACCCGCGTGCTGGAGGCCAAGCGCCGGGAGATCATCCAGATCATCAAGGGCAGTGGCGACAAGGCCGCGGCCGCGGGCGCCCAGTAGCCGGCGCCACGGCGCCCTCGTCCTCAGGGAAGCACGCCCATGCTCGCAGGAATCGTCCTCCTCCTCGTCACCGGCTCGGTCTTCTTCTTCAGCCTGGTGATCTTCAGCGTCCTCTCGAAGGCGTACGAGCAGTACCAGGAGCGCTACGTCGCCAAGTCGATGAACGACTTGAGCGACATGTTCCTGTTCATCGACGCGCGGCAGATGTTGGTCCTCAACATCGCCAGCATGTGCTTGCTGGGCATCCTGTCGTACATCATCTTCAACCCCATCCTGGCGGTCATCGCCACGGTCTTCGGCTTCTTCCTGCCGATGATCATGGTCAAGCACTACCGCAAGCGGCGCATCAAGAAGTTCAACGTCCAGCTGGTGGACGCGCTGCAGGCGATGGCGAACGCGTTCAAGGCCGGCCTCACCTTCCCGCAGGCCATCGAGCACGTGGCGCGCGAGGCGATGCCTCCGCTGTCGCAGGAGTTCGGCCTGTTCGTGAAGGAAGTGAAGCTGGGCGTGCCGTTGGAGGAGGCGCTCATCAACATGGGCCGCCGGGTGGGCAGCGATGACCTGGAGCTGGTGGTGGTGTCCACCAACATCGCGCGCCAGCTGGGCGGCAACATGGCGGAGATGTTCGAGACCATCTCCATGGTGATTCGCGAGCGCTTCCGCCTGGAAGGCAAGATCGACGCGCTCACCTCGCAGGGCAAGCTGCAGGGGTGGATCGTCGCCGCCATGCCGGGCGTGCTCGGCATGGTGCTCAACTACATGCGGCCGGACCTGATGGAGCCCATGATGAACCACTACTTCGGGTGGATCCTCGTGGTGCTGATCGCCATCATGGAAGTGATGGGCATCCTCATCATCCGGCGCATCGTCAACATCGACATTTGAGGGGTGCCCGGTGGATATCCTGACGCAAGTGTTGGTCGGAAGCTCGGCGCTGCTCTTCGCAGGCGCGGTGGGCTTCCTCGGAATCGGTCTGTACCAGGTGCTCCTCGAGCGCTTCCTGTCGGAGGTGCGCGACGAGTCCCAGGGTGGCATGAAGGGCTTCGGCTCGGTGGCCATCCGCCGGCTGGGCGCCATGAACCGCCGGTTCATCTGGCCCAGCTACGAGGCGAAGGCGCGCCGCAACCTCATCAAGGCCGGTGAGCCCCAGGGCTACAAGCCCGAGGACATCATGGCGCTGCAGGAAGTCAGCGCCGTCGTCGGCCTGCTGATGGGCCTGTTCATGCTCAACGGCCTGGGCCAGAACCTGGTCTGGTCGCTGCTGTTCCTGCTCTTCGGCATGTACTACCCGATTCTGTGGCTGAACGACCAGGTGAAGAAGCGCCACCTGCTCATCAGCCGCGCGCTGCCCTACAACCTGGACCTCCTGACGCTGTCCGTAGAGGCCGGTCTGGACTTCACCGCGGCGCTGGCGAAGGTGGTGGAGAAGGGCAAGGCGGGCCCGCTGCGCGAGGAGCTTCAGCTGGTGCTCAAGCAGCTGAAGATGGGCAAGACGCGCGAAGAAGGCCTCAAGAGCATGATCATGCGCGTGGACCTGCCGTCGCTGACGACGTTCGTCACGGCGCTCATCCAGGCGGACAAGATGGGTACGAGCCTGGGCAAGGTGCTGCGCATCCAGTCCACGCAGATGCGCATCGACCGCACGCAGCGCGCGGAGAAGCTGGCCGGCGAGGCGCCGGTGAAGATGCTCTTCCCGCTCATCGCCTGCATCTTCCCGACGGTGTTCATGGTCCTCTTCGGACCCATCGTGTTCCAGTTCTTCTTCGGTGAGCTCGCGTAGGGGGAAGTCCTCTGCCGATTCTCCTCTCCATCACGAAGGGGCTCCAGGAAGGACGCGAGCTCGTCTTCGAGCAGGCCGAGGTCAATATCGGCCGCACCTCGGAGAACGACGTGGTGTTGCACGACCACGGCGTCTCCCGGCAGCACGCTCGCATCGTCCTTCGTGATGGGCAGTACTACGCCGAGGACATCGGCAGCTCCAACGGCACGGCGCTCAACGGCAGCCTGCTGAAGGGCGAGAAGCTGTTGCGCGACGGGGACCGCATCGGCGTGGGACCGGTGGAGTTCACCTTCCTCTGGGTTCCCCCGGACGGGGACGTGGACGCCACCCGCCCCATCCGCCGCGTCCCCCCGCAGCCCTCGGTGGTGCTGGAGCAGCCGGACCAGGAGTACCTGCCCACCGGAGAGCTCCCCGCCGTCGCCCCGGTGGCGCCGTCCTCGTCGAACCCGCCCAGCGGGAAGCGTCCGCTCGTGGCTCCCGCGGCGCCGCTCCCCATCCTGCCGTCCCTCGCGTCCCTGTCCGAGTTGGCGCCGCCCGCCTCGAAGCGCCCCTCCGTGCCGCCAGTGCCCCCGGTGCTGGTGCCTCCACCGGCGCCGCCGCAGGAGGACCGCACCGAGCTGAACCTGGCGCCGGTGGTGGTGGTCCCGGTCCTCACCTCGCGGCCCCTGCCGCCCCCCGTGCTCCCTCGGGAAGAGCACACCGAGGTCCTTCCTCCCGCTGGCGCCCATGGCGCCGCCATGCCCCCGGAGCTCCCCGTGGAGGAGCGCACCGAGGTGCAGCTGACCCTCTCGCCCTCCCTCCTGGGCGTGCCCCTGGCGCCCCCGGTGGAGGAGCGCACCGACGTGCTCCTGGCCGCGGTGTCGCCGCCCATCGCCACCGCCATGCCTCCGGGGTTGCTGGAGGAGTCCATCCCGGAGGAGCGCACGGAGCTGGCGCTGCCCACGCTCGCGGCGGTGGGGCTCCTGGACGGGCCCGTGGACGAGGACTTCACCCGTCCCATCGTCCGGCCCGCGAAGCCCGCCGCCGCGCTCGCCCCGGCTGTGGAGGATGCGCCGACGCTCGCGCCCCCGCCTGTCACCAAGGCCGCTCCCGCTCCCGGGGCCACCGCCGCGGACCGGGCGCGCGAGCGACGGGAGCTGGCCCGGAGCCGGGGAGGGCAGTTGGTGCTCGGGTGGCGCGGGCTGTCACTGCCCCGCAAGCTGCTGACGGGCGCGGTGCTGCTCCTGGTGCTGGGGGGCGTGTCGGTGGGGCTCGCCGCCGTGTTCCTGCCCGGAGGGACGGGCCTGGGGGGCTCTCGTGTGGAGCCCTCGAGCCTGGGCCTGGAGGCCGTGACGGACTCGTTCGGGCTGGGTGAGGGTGTGCGTTGGGAGCACCCGGACCAGAAGTCCTTCGAGTTCCAGTTCGTCGCGCCCACCCGCGCGGTGGCCCTGCTGCACTACCAGGCCAGCGGCGTGTCCAAGGAGGAGGTCGCCCTGGTGCTCAACGGGGTGAACCTGGGCTGGGTGCCACCGGATACCACCACCACCGCCGAGCGGGAGCTGGAGCACATCCTCCCCGCCAGCGCCCTCAAGCGCGGCATCGTCAACACCTTCGCCTTCGACAACGTCCGCAACCCCCCGGGCAGCGAGACGTGGCGGGTGTGGAACCTGCGGCTGGAAATCATCCCCGTGCCGGAATTGCCGCCCGAGCAGCTTTTGGAGCAGGCGCGCGAATATGCCTCGACGGGCCGGCGTTTCTTCGACTCGAAGGGGGTGGGGGCGGAGAACCTGTTCCGGGCCTGGCAGCAGTTCCGCTTCGCTTGGATTACCCTGGAGGCCCTGGACACGCGGCCGGAGCTGTACGAGGACGTCCGGTATCAGCTCTCCCAGGTCTCCTCCGAGCTGGACCACCAATGTGCCCAGCTCATGCTCGAATTCCAACGCAGTGTGCAGTTCCGCAGCGCGAAGAAGGCCCGGGCGGCTTTGCAGGAAGTCAGCAGGCGCTTCCCTACGACAGAGCATCGCTGCCACAATCTGGCCAAGGAAAAGGCGTTCGAGCACGAGCTGTAGCTCTCGTGCTCTTTCTCAGGAAGTCGGTGATTGGTCATGTCGAACGGTTCCCCTCCTGCTCGTCGCAGGCCTCCTTCCGGGACGCCCTCGGGCGGGACCGGAGCTCGCCCCGCCACCCGCAGGTCGTCTCCGGCCGCTGCTCGGCCCGCGCCCGTGGCGGCGTCGCCCCGGCTCGTCTGCATCGCGGGCCCCAAGTCGGGTGAGGAGTTCTCCCTGGAGGACGGCGAGTACGTCATCGGCCGCGCCACGGACAACCCCATCTGCATCCCGGACACCTCCGTGTCGCGCAAGCACGTCATGGTGCGCAAGTCGGGCGGTGGCTGGACGGTGAGTGACTTGGGGTCCGGCAACGGCACGCTCGTCAACGGCGAGGCCATTGGCGACGAGACGCCCCTGGCCACCGGGGACATCATCACCCTGGGCGACACGGAGCTGCGCTTCGAGGACGTGGCCAACTCCACCATGATGGTGGCCGCGCCGCCGTCGCGCAGCCGTCCCTCGAGCGCCCCGGCGGGCCGAGGCGGAGCCCCCGCGCGTCCGCCTCCGCGCGTGGAGGGGGGCCGCGTGCGCAGCGCGCGCTCGTCGGCCATGGCGCCTCCGGACCCGGAGGTCCTGGCGAAGAAGAAGAAGATGATGCTCATCGGCGGCGGCGTGGTGGTGCTGCTGCTCGGTGGCCTGGTGGTCGCGCGCGTCCAGGTGGCGAAGCAGAACGAGCAGCTGCTCCTGGAGAAGGGCCAGCAGGAGGCCGTCCGCAAGGAGCTGAGCACCGTCTTCCAGGACGCGAAGAACCTGGTGCGCGAGGGCAAGTGGGTGGAGGCCAAGGCCAAGCTCGAGGAGCTGGCGGCCGCGGCGCCCGACTACCCCGGCGTGAAGGACTACCTCGACCACGCCCAGCGCGAGATTCCCATCCAGGAGCGGCTGACGGAGGCGCGCGCCGCCATCATCAAGAACGAGCTGGGCAATGCCGCCGCCGCGCTCGCGAAGGCCGGCGAGAGCCAGTTCCTCTACGAGCAGGTGAACGCCACCAAGCGCGAGCTGAAGGACCTGGCCGACAAGCGCTCGGTCGAGGCGCGCAAGGCGCTGGACACCAACCAGCTGGACCAGGCCAAGTTCATCACCGACGACATCCTCAAGGCGTACCCGGACCACCGCGACGCCAAGCTCATCAACGAGCAGGCGGTGCAGGCCATCGCCGTGCGTGACGCGCCCAAGCCCGTCATCGTCGGACCCGCGCCCAAGCCGTGGGAGCCCGCGGTGCAGCGCTTCGTCGACGGCGACATGTCCGGCGCGGTGGCCATCCTCAACGCCTGCATGTCGAAGGCGCCGCAGTGCAAGAAGCTGCTCGGGCAGATGTCGGAGTTCAGCAATCTGTACAAGCGGCTGGAGGACCTGGACGCCAAGGGCCTGACGAAGCTGATGGCGCTGGACAAGGACATCACCGACGGGCGCACGAGCAAGATGGCGCGCAACGCCGGCACCCGCGCGGCGACCATCTTCTACAAGAGCGCCACGGGCGCGAAGGCCGCCGGCCAGTGGGCGCGCGCCATGGAGTACGCGCGTCGCGCGCTGCAGGCGGACCCGGGCCACGCGGGCGCGTCCAACATCATCAGCGAGCTGAAGGCGAAGGCGAAGGAGCTGTACTTCCTGGCCTACGCGATGAAGGACGGCAACCCCGAGGACGCGCTGCCGAAGTTCAAGGACGTGGTGGCGATGACGCCCCCGGACGACGAGTACCACGACAAGGCGAAGACCTGGGTCGAGAAGCTCTCGCGATGAAGAAGCGCAAGGGCGCGGGCGGCGAGACTCCGCCGCCCGCCGCGTCGGGATTCCAGGGGGACTTGTTCGGGACGCTCGCGCCGGTGGAGCCCACCGTCGCCGCCGTGCCCAAGGTCGTGGCGCTGCCGCGCAAGGCGCCGCCGCCTCCCGTGGATGCGGATGGCACGGGGCTGTTGGGGCCGCTGGAGGGTGCACCCTCGGCGCCTCCGAAGCCCGAGCGCTCGGTGCTCTCCGTGGGAGAGCTCACGCGGCAGCTCAAGCAGACGATTGAGTCACGCTTCGCGCGCGTCATCGTGCGCGGCGAGGTGACGGGCTTTCGCGGGGCGAACGCGCGGGGCCACTGGTACTTCTCGCTGAAGGACACCGTCGCCTCCATCGACGCGAAGGTCTGGGCGTCGATGGCGGGGCGGATGCGCTTCGCGCTGCGCGACGGCATGGAGGTGCTGGCCGAGGGCAGCGTCGACCTGTACGAGCCGCAGGGCCGCTACAGCCTCATCGTCACGCGGCTGGAGCCGGTGGGCGAGGGCGCGCTGGCGCTGGCCTTCGAGCAGCTCAAGGCGCGGCTCGCGGCGGAGGGGCTCATCGGCGACCGCCGTGTCCGTGCGCCCCGGCCCTTGCCCTTCCTTCCGCGCCGCATCGGCGTGGTGACGAGCCGCACGGGCGCCGCGCTCCAGGACTTCCTGCGCGTGCTCCACTCGCGCAACCCCAGGCTGAGCGTGCTGCTCGCGGACGCGCGTGTGCAGGGCGAGGGCTCCGCGCCCGAGGTGGCGCGGGCGATCGCGCGGCTGGGCCGCTCCGACGTGGACGTCATCGTGGTGACGCGCGGCGGAGGTTCGGTGGAGGACCTCTGGACGTTCAACGAGGAGGAGGTGGCGCGCGCCATCTTCGCCTCGCCCGTGCCGGTGGTGTCCGCCATCGGCCACGAGATCGACTTCACCATCTCCGACTTCGTGGCGGACTGGCGCGCGGCCACGCCCAGCGCGGCGGCGGAGCGGCTGGCTCCGGTGCTGGCGGACCTGGAGCTGTCGCTCGCGACGCAGGCGGGGCGGCTGCGGCGGGCCACGGAGCGCCGGGTGCTGGAGCTGCGCGAGCGTCAGGGACAGCTGGCCTCGCGCCTGGAGGACCCGCGCCGCGCGCTCAACCACCAGCGGCTGCACCTGTCCGAGCAGGTGGAGGCGATGATGCGGGTGCTGCGGCCCGCGGTGCGCGAGCGGCGTGACTCGCTGCGCGCGCTGACGGAGCGACTGCAGCGCGCGCGCCCGCAGGCCCGGCTGGGCGAGCAGCGCGCGCACCTGTTGAAGCTGGCCATGCGGCTGGCGGAGGCGGCGCGCGCGGGTGTGGCGACGCGGCAGGCCTCGCTGGCCTCGGCGCGGCTGGGGTTGGAGCGGGCCTCGCCGGTGGCGCTCGTGGCGAAGGAGCGCGCCCGTCTGGCCGCGCACCAGGCACGGCTGCGAGCGCTGCAGCAGGGGACGCTGGCGGACGCGCAGCGGCGTTTCCAGCGTCTGGAGGGACGACTGGACGCGATGAGCCCGTTGAAGGTGATGTCACGCGGCTATTCGGTGGTGTTCCGTCAGCGCGACGGTGGCGTGGTGCGCTCCGCCGCGGATGTCGAGGTGGGGGAGAAGCTGGGCATCAAGCTCGCGGCGAATGGCGCGAGGACACTCGGCGGGTGTGAAGAAGTCGAAGCCACCGTGACATCGGTAAAAGGGCCGGTGGACTGCTAACGGGCCACCCTCTAGAGTCCCGCGCCCCGAACGGGGAGGTGGAAGGCTGTGGCGAAGGCGGACAAGGCGTCCAAGGCGGACAAGGCAGGTGAGGCCGAGGTTCCCGGTCAGTACGGGGACGTGGTGAGCCGTCTCGAGGAGACGGTGGGCCGGCTGGAGAGCGGCAACCTGTCGCTGGAGGATTCGCTCAAGGCGTTCGAGGAGGGCATCCGGCTGGTACGCCGGGGTGAGAAACTGCTCACCGAGGCGGAGCAGCGAATCGAGCAGCTCCTCCAGGACGAGGACGGCAACGACGTGGTGGCGCCGCTGTCGGTGGCGGCCCGACCTCCGGCGCAGGCGGCGGCCCCCCGGGCGCCCGCACCGCGACCTCCACCCGAGGATGACGTCCCGTTCTAGGTCGTGCGGGACGCGCGCTCGGGCATGTCGAAGCCGAAGATCACCATCGTCGACGATGACCGCGACACGCGGGAGCTGCTCGCGACGGCCCTGGAGGACGAGGGCTTCGAGGTGACGCTGGCGGCCAACGGGCTGCGGCTCATCGCGTCGCTGCAGCTGCACCGCCCGCAAGCCATCCTCCTGGACGTGAACATGTCCTGGATCGACGGCTTCGAGCTGTGCAAGGCGGTGAAGAAGAACGAGCACTTCCGGGACATCCCCATCATATTCATCAGCGGGCGTGGGGACTCGGAGGACAAGAAGCGCGGTCGCGAGGTCGGCGCCGCGGACTATTTCGTCAAGCCGCTGGATACGGACAAGCTCGTCCGACGCATCCGTGAGCTGGTGACCCCGGCCGCGCCCTAGCGCTCATCCAGCAGAGGAGTACCGATTCATGGCTCAGTTCGACCTGGATGCCTTCCTGCGGACCCAGCAGGCGCGGGTGGAGTCGCTGTTGCTCGAGCGCGCGGACCGGCTCTCCACGTCGGGGGCACCTCCCCGGCTGGTGGAGTCCATGCGCTACTCGCTGCTCGCGGGCGGCAAGCGGCTGCGGCCCGTGCTCTGCCTCACCTTCGCGGACACGGTGGCGCGGGCCTCGCTCGGGTCGGCGCTGGCGGCGGACGCGGCGTGCTCGCTGGAGTTCGTCCACACGTACTCGCTGGTGCATGACGACCTGCCGGCCATGGACGACGACGACTTCCGTCGCGGCCGGCCGACGAACCACAAGGTCTACGGCGAGGCGATGGCCATCCTCGCGGGCGACAGCCTGCTGACGGATGCCTTCGGACTGCTCGCGGACGGGCCGGAGCCCGTGCGGGGCGCGCTGTGCCGCGAGCTGGCGGTGGCGTCGGGCGCCGCGGGCATGGTGGGCGGCCAGGTGCTGGACACCGCGGAGGACCGCCCCGCGAACCTGGACTACCTGGTGCGCATGCACCGGCTCAAGACGGGTGCGCTCATCCGCGCGGCGTGCCGCATGGGCGTGCTCGCGGGCGGAGGTGACGCGGAGGCGCTCGTGCGCGCGCAGATGTACGGCGACGCGGTGGGCCTGGCGTTCCAGATCGCCGACGACGTGCTGGACGTGACGTCGACGCAGGAGCAGCTGGGCAAGCCCGCGGGCGCGGACGCCGACGCGGGACGCTTCACCTTCCCGGCCGTGGTGGGGCTGGAGGAGTCGCGCCGCCTGGCCGACGAGCAGGTGCGGCTGGCGGTGGAGGCGGTGCGCCCGCTCGAGGGCGAGGATGGCCCCCTGGCGGCGCTCGCGCGGTACGTGGTGGAGCGGAAGTTTTGACGGCGGAGGTCCTGACCCGCATCGCCTCGCCGACGGACCTGCGAGCGCTTCCCGAAGCCGAGCTGCCCCAGCTGTGCACGGAGCTGCGGGAGGAGATCATCTCCATCTGCGGCCGCGTCGGTGGTCACCTGGGCGCCTCCCTGGGCGCGGTGGAGCTCATCGTCGCTCTGCACCGGGTCTTCCACTCGCCCACGGACGCGATTCTCTTCGACGTGGGCCACCAGACGTACGCGCACAAGCTGCTCACCGGGCGCCGCGAGCAGATGCACACGCTGCGGCAGGCCGGCGGCGTGGCGCCCTTCCTGGACCCACGCGAGAGCCCGCATGACGCGCTGCTCGCGGGACACTCCTGCACCGCGGTGTCGGCGGCGCTGGGCGTGCTGGAGGGGCGGAGGATGATGGGGCACCGAGGCCACGTGGTGGCGGTGCTCGGGGATGGAGGGCTCACCGGCGGCTTGACGTTCGAGGGGCTCAACAACGCGGGAGGCAGCCACCTGCCGCTCGTCGTGGTGCTCAACGACAACCAGATGTCCATCAGCGCGAACGTGGGCGCCATTCCCTCGCTCCTGCGCACGCGCGGCGCGCGGGACTTCTTCCAGGGGCTGGGCTTCACGTACCTGGGCCCTGTGGATGGACACGATCTGGGCGCGCTGACACATGCGCTGCGCGAGGCGCGCGCGTCCATGCGCCCCGTGGTGGTGCACGCGCTGACGCTCAAGGGGAAGGGGTTCCCTCCGGCCGAGGCCGATGCCCAGACACGTGGGCACGCGATGGGGCCCTACGAGTGGCGCGACGGCAAGCTGGTGCGCTCTCGCGGGGGACATCGCACGTACAGTGAGGCGTTGGCCTCGGCGCTGGAGGACGCGATGGCGCGTGACGCCCGCGTCGTCGCCGTGACACCGGCGATGCTGGAGGGCTCGGCGCTCAACGCGCTCAAGGCCCGCTTCCCGGACCGCGTGCACGACGTGGGCATCGCCGAGCAGCACGCGGTGACGTTCTGCGCGGGGCTCGCCGCCGCGGGTGCGCGTCCCGTGTGCTGCATCTACTCCACGTTCCTCCAGCGCGCGTACGACCAGATCATCCACGACGTGTGTCTGCCGGGCCTGCCCGTCGTCTTCGCGGTGGACCGCGCGGGGCTCGTCGGCGCGGATGGGGCCTCGCACCAGGGCACCTACGACGTGGCCTCGCTGCGCCCGCTGCCGGGGCTCCGGCTGTGGTCCCCCGTGGTGGGCGAGGACTTCGCGCCCATGCTGGAGACCGCGCTCGCCTCGCCGCTGCCCTCCGTCCTCCGCTTCCCTCGCGGCACGCTGCCGGCGCTGCCTCCCGAGGTGCACGTGGGCGAGGCGCCGGTCCAGGGCGCCCGGTGGCTCGTGCGCGCGAAGCAGCCGGAGCTGACGCTGGTGACGCTGGGACCGTTGGCGCTGGCGGCGCTCGAGGCGGCGCGACACGAGCCGCGATGGAACGTGCTCGACGCGCGAGAGCTGTCGCCGCTGGACGAGGTCGCGCTCCTGGAGGCCGCGCGTCAGGGGCCGCTGGTGGTGGCGGAGGAGGGCACGGTGCGCGGCGGGCTGGGGAGCGCGGTGTTGGAGTTGCTCGCCGAGAAGGGCGTGTCCCAGCGCGTGCGGCTCGCGGGCATGCCGGACGCATTCGTTCCGCATGGCGATGCGCGGGTGCAGCGCGCGGAGCTGGGGCTGGACGCGGAGGGCTTGCGTCGCGCGGGCCGGGCGCTCCTGGAGGGCACATGACGATGAAGCCTCGCAAGGAGCGGGTGGACGTGCTGGTGGTGGAGCGGGGGCTGGCGGAGTCGCGCACCAAGGCCCAGGCGCTCATCCTCGCGGGCCAGGTCGTCGTGGATGACCAGCGCGTGGACAAGCCCGGCTCCCTCATCCCCGTGGAGGCGGAGCTGCGCCTCAAGGGCGAGGTGCTGCCGTACGTCTCGCGCGGTGGGCTCAAGCTCAAGGGCGCCATCGACCACTTCGGCCTGGATGTGCGCGGCAAGGTGGGCGCGGACATCGGCGCGAGCACGGGCGGCTTCACCGACTGCCTGCTCCAGCACGGCGCGGTGCGGGTGCACGCCATCGACGTGGGCTACGGCCAGCTCCACGAGAAGCTCCGCAAGGACCCGCGCGTGCGCTCTCGCGAGCGCGTCAACGCGCGCTACCTGACGGAGGAGGACCTGCCCGAGAAGGTGGGCGTCGTCGTCATCGACGTCAGCTTCATCTCGCTCACCCAGGTGCTGCCCTCGGTGCTGCCCTTCCTGGAGCCAGGGGGCGTCCTGGCCGCGCTGGTGAAGCCCCAGTTCGAGGTGGGCCCGGACCGCGTCGGCAAGGGAGGCGTGGTGCGAGACCCCGCCGCGCGGCAGGACGCCATCGACACCGTGACGGCCTTCGTGCGCGAGCAGGGGCTGACCGTGCGCGGCGTCATGGACTCGCCCGTGCCTGGGCCCGCGGGCAACGTGGAGGCGCTGCTCGTCGCCGAGCGGCCCTGACACAGCGCGAAGGGAAGGGCGGCGCGGGTGGCTCGCCCTTCCCGGTGACCTGCGACTACGGCCGGGCGCTGCGGTACTGCGACGTCGTCTGCAGCTCGAGCAGCTTCTGGTTGGTGCGCATCCAGAGCCGGCCGCTGTCGTCGAAGGCCGCGCCCATGGACACGGAGACCTGGTAGCGGAAGAGCTCACGGCCCTCGGCCGAGCTCCCCAGCGTCTGGTCCACGCCCACCAGCTCCACCGGCAGCGTGGCCGTCGAACCCTGGGCCGCGGGGGCGTTCAGGAAGAACAGGTCCGAGGTCGGGTTCGCGGGCAGCAGGTACTTCACGTGGAGCGCGCCGTTGGCGTCCACCGAGCGGAGCTCCCGGTTGCGGATGGTGCCGCTGGTCGAATCCAGCAGCCACACGCGCTGCGTGGTCGCCGCGGCCACCCGGCTGCCGTTGGCGTAGGTGGCAATCTGCTGCACCTTTCCGGTGAGCACGCCCGTGGCCCACTTCGACGCGTTGCCCTCGCAGCCCTCCAGGTTCGCGACACAGGCGAGGACCTGCGACTTGTCCTCGGGCAGCGCGAAGCCCAGGTAGAGGATGCTGCCGTCGCTGCTGAACTGGCCCACCGGGCGCGGCGTGGCGGTGTTCGACGTGAAGAGCTGCCGGATGATGTGCGTGTTCTGCAGCGTGCCGCCCGCCGAGTCCGTGCCGCCGTCCAGCTCCTCGACGATGATGTCCGCGCGGTTCTCGCTGTACTCGATGTGGCTGGCGAAGAGCACGCGGCCATCCCCGCGGATCAGCAGCTGGCCGACGGGGGTGCCCACGGAGATCTCCCGCTGGTACTCCCAGCGCGTGACGCCGATCTTCAGGCCGTCCTGGGTGTCGTGGGTGATGCGGTAGATGAGGCCCTGGACGGAGCGGATCAACGCGTCGCCGTTGGGGAAGACGACCAGGTCGTTGACCTCCAGGTCCACCGGCGTGCGCGCCGTCATCTTGAAGTCGCGGTCGATGGCGAACGCACCGTACCCGGGCGTGTAGACCCAGCGCTTGCCGCTCTGCGCGTTGCGAGGCGTGATGACGGTGGACGCGTTGCAGAGCGTCGGGGCCTGCAGCGTCCCGGCGGCGCCACCCGAGGCGTTGTGCCGGTACATGGTCTCGATGCCGCCCGTGGTCGTCTTGGCGCAGCTCAGGAACGTCGCCGTGGAGCCCGAGCCGTCGATGGCCAGCGGCATGGCGTAAACCTGGAGCCCCTGCGGATCATCATTGGCGCGGGACACCGGGAAGAACGTGGCCGGCTGGGGCAGGGACGTGTTCTTGCGGCCGTCGTCGCACACCACCTCGGCGGTGAGGGACAGGCTCGCGGCGAGCCCCACCAGCGGGTTGGAGTACGGGATGTCCGACGCCAGCAGCTCGAAGTTGGTGGTGCCACCTCCCGAGGGGAACGCCTTGAGGAAGGTGGTCCGGTCGTAGATGTTGAGCGTGTTGACCTTCTCGCAGCCGGCGATGGTCGCGATGAGCTTGAGGCTGGTGCCCGCGACGTTCCCCTGGGGAACCGTCAGGGCCACCTGCGGCGGATCCGGCGTGGGCGGGGGCGGGTCGTCGCCACAGGCGATGGCCAGACTGGAGACGAGTACGAGGGCGGTGCGCCATGCACGCCGAGTCACGGGAGGGTGGAGCATGGCACCGCACTCTACCTCGCTCGCACCATTCCCGGCATCCTCCCCCATCCGCAAAACGGCCCGGCCCCCGAGCCCCCGAAGATTGCGGCCCTCCCGGGCCCCATGACGTGATAGCCCGGCGATTCCCGTGGGTGGGGACCCCGCGTCCTCCACCTCTCCAGGGCACACGGGAACGGGTGGGAGCTTGCGATGACGGGTGGTTGGCTGCTCGAAGGGACGGAGTCCGGCCGGACGAGCGGCGCCAGGTCATGGCGGGTGTGGGAAGGATTCCCGCCGCGCGGTGTTGGCGCGCGCCCGTTCCGCCCCCGGAGTGGGGGACATGGGGTGGAAGTGCTCCAGGGACCTGGGTGTGGGAAGCCACGATGGGCGTGGCGCCCCGGCATCTCCACTCACAGTCCCGGTCGCCACCGGCTGTGCGCCGCTCTGGCCCACGGACGTGAACGGCGGCAAGATTCGGAAACCGAACCATGAACCCTTCCGCATTCAACGGGTTTTTGCAGCCTCCCCAGTGGCGCCCGAACAGGGCCGCCGCGGCGCGAGGTTCACTGTGAGAGTCGAGATGCAGGCGGATCAGCGGGGACGCGTGCTGGTGGTGGCCGGGAAGGAGTCCGGCGACGCCTTGATGGAGCGGCTGACCGCCAGCGGCTATCACTGCGCGGCGGCCGAGAAGGACACCGGGCTGGCGGAGCTGGCGGACTCGCTGCAACCCGAGGTCGTGCTGCTGTCGGTGACGGCCAAGCGCGCCGCGGAGCTGCTGGAGTCCCTGCGTCGGGTGGAGCGGCTCCAGCGGTTGCCCGTGGTGGTGGACCTGGGCAAGTCCCGGTCGGCGGAGGCCTTCAAGCGCCTGGCGGTGGATGACTGGATTCGCGGCGCGGACGAGGTGGTGCCCCGTCTGGAGGCCGCGCTCAGGGCGGGCCGGCTGAAGGACCGCGAGGAGCGCGTCCGGCTGCGCATGGGGATGCTGCTGGAGATCACCCAGGCGGCGACCAGCTCGCTGGAGCTGGAGGAGATCCTCCGCATCGCGGTGGACAAGGTGGGGCGCGTCACCGGGACGGACCGCTGCTCGGTGGTGCTGGTGGAGGGCAGCCACGCGCGCACGGGCAAGGTGGTGGCGACGCAGGAAGACCCCAGCCTCGTGCAGCTCGACATCGAGGTGGCGCGCTATCCGGAGCTGCGCCGCGCGCTGGAGACGCGCGAGCCGGTGCTCATCGAGGAGGCACAGCGGGATCCGCTCATGGCGGAGGTGCGCACGTCCATCGTGCCCCTGGGCGTGAAGTCCATCCTGGTGCAGCCGCTCATCTGTCAGGACGACCTGCTGGGCGCGCTGTTCCTGCGCGTGTCGCGCATGGACGCGTCCTTCGGCCGCGACGAGCAGGAGTTCACCCAGGCCGTGGCCGGCGTGCTAGCCAACTCCATCCGCAACGCGCGGCTGCACACCGCGGTGAAGAAGAAGCGCGAGGACCTGGAGCTGGCGTACGTCGAGCGCTATCACGAGCTGCTCGAGGCGAACCGCCGGCTCAAGGAACTCAACCGCCTGAAGGATGAGATCATCGCGGTGGTGAGCCACGACCTGCGCGCGCCGCTCCAGGTGCTGCTGGGCCATGGCCGCCTGCTCCTGGAAGGGCCGCTGGAGTCGCAGCAGAAGCAGTCCGCGGAGGCGATGATCCGCCAGGGCAAGAAGATCCTCGGCCTGGTCGAGTCGCTGTTGGAGAAGGGCAAGGGCGAGGCGGCGCGGCTGTCCATCGAGCCTCGCGTGCTGGACGTGGCGCAGCTGTGCCGCGACGCCGTCAACGAGCTGGAGATATTGGCGGCCGAGCGGGGCGTGTCCCTGCGCGCGGACTGCCCCGACAGCCTGATGCTCATCGGCGACGAGGTGAAGCTGCACGAGGTGCTGCAGAACCTCATCACCAACGCCATCCACCACGCGCGCGACGCGGGCGAGGTCGTCGTGTCCACGCGGCGGCTGGGCCGTCCGGACGGTGACGCGGCGAAGGTGTGCGTGCAGGACGACGGCGTGGGCATCCCCCAGGACGAGCTGCACCTGGTGTTCGACCGGTACCGTCACGGCGGCAAGGGGACGGGGCTGGGGCTCGCCATCTGCAAGGAGTTCGTGGAGCTGCACGGTGGCGAAATCTGGGCGGAGAGCCCGCCCGAGCATGGGTGCCTCTTCGTCTTCACGCTGCCGCTCGCGCAGGAGGCGCCGCGCAACCCCCGGCCGGTGGTCGCCACGTCGTCGGTGACGGAGCAGCCGCGCGTGCTGGTGGTGGAGGACGAGCCCGAAATCGCCGCCGTGCTGTCGGAGGTCCTGCGCTCGAAGTACCGCGTGGAGGTGGCGCGCGACGGCGCGGAGGGTCTGGCCCGGGCGCGCGCGCAGCGGCCGGACCTGGTGGTCATGGACGTGTTCCTGCCCAAGCTGGACGGCCTGGACGCGGCCATGGCGCTCAAGTCGTCGTCCGACACGGCGCACATCCCCGTCATCCTGTTGTCCGCGCACCAGGGGGTCGCGGAGAAGGTCCGCTCGCTCAACCTGGGCGCGGTGGATTACATGAGCAAGCCGTTCAACGCGGTGGAGCTGCTCAACCGCACGGACCGCGCGCTCAAGCTGCGCCAGGGCGAGCGCGAGCAGCAGGAGCGGGATCGCTCCCAGCCCTCGCTCCAGCGCCGCACCGGGAGCGACCCCGCCACGGGGCTGCATGACCGGCGCGGGCTGCTGCTGCGACTGGAGCAGGAACTGGCCCGCAGCCGGCGCTACCACCGGGCCTTGAGCCTGGCGGTGCTGCGGCCCGACCGGCCCGTGGACCCCATCCCCAACAACATCGCGGACGTGATGCGCAAGCGGGTGCGCCACCCGGATGCCATCTCCCACCTGGGCGCGGGTGTCTTCGTCGTCGTCCTGCCCGAGTGCAACGCGGAGGCCGCTCGCGCCGTCATCAGCCGCCTGATGCCCGACGTGGAGAAGGCGACGGACACCGAGTACCGCTCGGCGGTGGCGGACGTGAGCCAGGACAGCGACCCGGTGGAGAAGCTGCTCGAGAAGCTGGGCGCGCCGCCTCCCCAGGAGGCCTGAGACCCTGCAAGGCGGCTGGGGCCGCGCTAGACTTCCACCTCGCGTGAGCCCCTCCCGCCTCCTCGTCGCCGTCCTGCTCGTCGCCTTGTCCGGGCCCCAGGCCCTGGCGGCGGCGCCCGCGTCGCGGCGTCCGCGCGTCGACCGGGAGGCCATGCGCGAGGCGATGGACGCGGCGGCGACGGACGAGGGGGCCTTCTCCTCGTCCGCCAGCTACACCCAGTACCTGCGGGCCCGGTTGCTCCACCACGCAGGAGACCACCGGGGCGCGGTGGATGCGCTGCGGCTGGCGCTGGCCACGGATGACGGCCACCCGCTGCTGCTCACCCGGCTGGCGGAGGAGTACGCCCGGCTGGGAGACCTGGACAAGGCGGAGCGGGAACTGCGCCGCGCGGTGGAGCGCTCCTCGGCGTACTACCCGGCGCACGTGCTCCTGGGCCGCGTGCTCATGGAATCGGGCCGCTTCACCCGCGCGCGCCTGCACCTGCGCCGGGCCATGGCCTTGAAGCCTCGCGAGCCCGAGGCGTACCTGGTCCTCGCGCAGCTCTATCTGGAGTCCGGTTCCCCCTCGGAGGCGGTGAAGGTGGTGGAGTCCCTGTCCCGCGCGCTGCCGGGCGAGGCCTCTGGTTACCGCCGACTGGGGCTGGCCCTGGCCGAGCGCGGCGACACCGCCCGCGCCGAGCGGCTGCTCACCGAGGCGGCCACGAGGGACCCCGGGGATGTGGAGGTGCTGGGCACGCTGGCGAAGCTGTACGAGGAGACGGGCCGCCCTGGTAAAGCCGAGGAGACGCTGGCGAAGGCGCTGGAGCACGAGCCGGACAGTCAGGAGGTGCTCCTGGCCGCGGGACGCTCGGCGCTGAAGGCGGGCTCGCCGGTGCGGGCACGGGCGTACTTCGACCGGCTCCTGTCGCTGTCGGGCGAGCCGGAGACGGCGGTGCGGGTGGCCTTCAGCTACCTGTCCGAGCGCGAGCCGGACGCCGCCGTACAGGTGCTGGAAGCCGCTCAGCGCGCCAGTGACGGCGAGCCCCGGCTGGCCTACTACGCGGGCCTGGTGCACGAGCGCCTGCGCCGCTTCCCCGAGGCGGCCAAGGCCTTCGCTTCCGTGCCGGAGGGCTCGGACATCTACCCCGACGCCCGGGTGCGCCTGGCGAAGTGCCTGTCGCTGTCGGGACAGCACCCGCGCGCCCTGGCGCTCCTGCGGGCCGCGCTCCAGGAGGCGCCCGATGACCTGGAGGTCCGCGCCCAGTACGCCCGGGCGCTGGAGCGGGGAGGCACGCCCGCGCGCGCCGAGTCCGTGCTGAAGGAGGGGCTGTCCCGGCAGCAGTCCGCGGCGCTCTACGACGCGCTGGCGGCCACGCTGCAGCGGCAGGGGCGGGGAGCGGAGGCGCTGGTGCTGCTGCGCGACGCCCTGGCTCGCATGCCGAAGGACCCGGCCCTCCAGTACGTGATGGGCGCGGCCTTCGAGCGTCAGGGCGACATGGCGGGCGCGCAGGCGCGCATGCGCGCGGTGCTGGAGGTGGAGCCGGACCACGCGCCCGCGCTCAACTTCCTGGGCTACCTGCTGGCGCAGAGTGGAAGGCACCTGGACGAGGCCGAGCGGCTGGTGCTGCGCGCGCTGGAGCTGCGTCCCGACAACGGCGCGTTCCTGGACTCGCTGGGGTGGGTCTAC
The DNA here is from genome assembly GCF_900111765.1 of Myxococcus fulvus. The sequence continues at coordinate 673,079 of NZ_FOIB01000005.1, read as the reverse complement.
TTCCGACGCGGGGACTACCCTCGCGCGGTGGAGGTGCTGGAGCGGGCCTCCACGCTGGCGCCGGACGAGCCCGTCATCCTCGAGCACCTGGGGGACGCCTATCAGCGCGCCGCCCGGGGCCCGGAGGCGGCGGGGGCGTGGCGCCGGGCGCTGGAGGTGCTGTCGCTGGACCCCGAGTCCGCCGAGCCCCCGGGCCAGCGCGAGGCCCTGGAGCGCAAGCTCAAGGCGCTATCCACGGGTGCGGCGGGCCGCTAAGTTGCCAGGCCTATGGCTCGCCATGACGAGGGCTACTTCACCGGCCGGGACGGGACGCGGCTCTTCTGGAGGACGCACCTGCCGGACGCGGAGCCGCGAGCGCACGTCGCGGTGGTGCACGGCTACGGAGACCACTTCGGCCGCTACCAGTACGTGACGGACGCGCTGGTGGCGGACGGCTTCGCGGTGCACGGCTTCGACTACCGCGGCCACGGGCGCGCGGAGGGACGCCGCGCCTACGCGGAGAAGTGGCCGCACTACGTGGATGACCTGGAGGTGTTCTGGGACCGCGTGCGCGCGGCGGCCGGCGGCGCGAAGACGTTCGCCCTGGCCCACAGCCACGGCGGGCTGATGGCCGCGCACTGGGTGGGCGCCCGCAAGGTGGAGGGGCTCTCCGGGCTGGTGCTGTCGGGGCCGTACTTCAAGCTGGCGATCACCCCGCCCGCCGTGAAGGTGATGGCCGCGAAGGCGGCGGGAGCGCTGGTGCCGTGGCTGGGCATCGCCTCCGGACTCAAGGTGGAGGACCTCACCCGGGACACGGAGGTGCAGCGCGCCACCCGGGAGGATCCGCTCTACCTGTCCATCGCCACGCCGCGCTGGTTCATCGAATCCACCAAGGCGCAGGCCGAGGCGATGCTGCTCGCCCCGAAGATTCAAGTCCCGCTGTTCGTGCTGTGCGGCGCGGAGGACGGGGTGGCGGCGCCCGCGGCGGCGCGGGTGTTCTTCGAGACGGCGGGCTCGGCGGACAAGAAGTTCAAGGAGTACCCCGGCATGAAGCACGAGCCGCTCAACGAGGTGGGGCGCGCCGAGGTGTTCCGGGATATCTCCGGCTGGATCTCCGCGCATCTCTGACATAATCAAGGCGCTCGGCTCCTCGGGAGGAGCGGGCTCTGGGTGAGGTCACCGCATGGCAACGGGTGAAACGGGCATCATCGGCAAGGGCATCGTCATCAAGGGGAACCTCACGGGTGGTGGGGACCTTGTCATCGAGGGGCGGGTGGAGGGGCAGATTGCCCTGAAGAACCACCTCACCATCGAGAGCACCGGGAAGGTGCAGGCGGACATCCGGGCCGAGGAGTTGACCATCAACGGCGAGGCGAGCGGCAACATCGACGCCTCGACCCGCGTGGCCATCAACGCCTCGGCGAAGGTGGCTGGCGACATCAAGGCGCCGCGCGTCGTCATCGAGGATGGCGCCGTGTTCAACGGCTCCATCGAGATGGACGTCCGGCTGCCGGACGACATCTGAAGCACACGCCGCGAGCGGACGCGGCACACACCTTTCGAGAGGGCGGACAACACTCATGGCGAATACGGTCATTGGTTCGAGCATCGTCATCGACGGAGAGATTTCCGGAGACGAGGACCTGGTCATCCAGGGCACCGTGAAGGGGAAGATCTCCCTCAAGGAGAGCCTCTACGTGGAGGGCAGCGGCGTCGTCGAGGCGGACATCGAGACGCAGAACGTGGAGATCGCCGGCCGGGTGACGGGCAACATCGTCGCCAGCGACAAGGTCGAGCTGAAGACCGACTGCCGCGTGGTGGGCGACATCAAGGCGCCGCGCATCCTCATCGCCGATGGTGCCTCCTTCAAGGGCAACGTCGACATGGACATGAAGGAGCGCTGATTCGTGGCCACCCCGAAGGAGTTGAGCGGTAGTAACGCCGTCAACAACACCGTGGTGGGGCCTTCCATCCTCATCAGCGGCCGGTTGACGGGCGACGAGGACCTCACCGTCCGGGGCCGCGTGGAGGGCGAGCTGACGCTCAGCCGCACCCTCATCGTGGAGCCTTCGGGTGTGGTGAAGGCGAACGTGGCGGTGAAGAACGCCATCGTCAGCGGCGTGGTGGTGGGCAACATCAACGCCACGGAGAGCGTGGAGCTGACCCGCGAGGGCCGCATGGTGGGCGACATCCACGCCCCGCGCGTCATCATCGTGGACGGCGCCAGCTTCCGCGGCCGCGTGGACATGGGTGACGTGGAGCCCGGCCGCCTGCCTTCGGAGCGCCCCGTGGTGGCCCGTCCCACCGCGGTGACGCGGCCGACGACGGCGACCCCCGTGCGCACCACGACGACGCCCGCCCGCCCGCCGACGCCTCCCGCGCGTCCGCCGGCGCCTCCGGCCCGTCCCACGACGACCGCCGCGGCGCCCACGACGGTGGCCCGCCCCTCGAGCAAGCCTCTGCCGCCGCCTCCGCCCCCCCGGGCCGAGCCGCGTCCGACGCCGCCGCCCGTGGAGCAGACGACTTCTGCCGAGCCGCCAACGCCCTTCTCGGTGGGTGCTGGCGCCAAGAAGAAGGTCGTGGTGAAGAAGAAGACCCGCTAGAGCACACAGCCCGCGCCGCCGGAGTCGGTGGCGCGGGAGTGGGCAGACCAGGGGTGCCACCATGGACGCCGAGCACAGGGTTGACGGAGAGGAAGGGATGCCGGGTTCTCCGGAGGGTGGCTCGTCGTCCGCGCCCGAGGCGATGTCGGCGCGGGGCGATGGCGCGAGCCAGGACGGCGCACCGTCAGAGTCGTCGCGTATAGAGGGAGCCGTCGGGGAGTCCGCCCCGGTCGACTCCCCCGCGCCCGAAGCGGGTGCGTCGGCGCCGGAAGGCGGTTCACCGGAGTCCCAGGCAATCGCCGCCGAAGGCGCGCCCAGCACGGGCGAGCCCGAGCGGAGCATGGAGTCGTCGGTGGGTTCGTCGGAAGAGTCCCAGGAGAAGTCCCCGTCGGAGGCCACGCCGGAGGCCTCGAGCAGCGAGTCCGCGTCGTCGTCGGAGGCCGCGACCTCGGAAGATGCCCCTCGCCAGGAGTCCGCGGAGGCGTCGTCCTCCGAGGCGGCGCCCGGCCAGGAGTCCGCGGAGGCGTCGTACTCCGAGGGCGCCCCGGTCTCCGCCGAGGCATCCGGAGCGGAGGACGACGAGGAGTCCGAGCTGCTCGCCGCGCCCGAGGAGCGACTCGCGGGGCGGGTGGTGACGGTGTTGATGCCGCTGGAGCGCCTCGAGGACGAGTCGGCGTACCGGCTGCGGCCCGAGGGTGATGTGTCCGGGCTGGCCACGGACATCGCGCGGTTGGGGCAGCTGTTCCCGGTGGACGTGCGTCCCCGGGGCAACGAGCGCTACCAACTGGTGTGCGGCTTCCGTCGCGTGGCGGCGCTGCGCTTCCTCAAGCGCGACGCGGTGCAGGCGCGCGTGCACACGGACCTGTCGGACGAGGACGCGCTCCTGATGTCGCTGGCGGAGGCCATCCACGCCACGCCGGTGGAGCCCGAGGTCCTCGAGGCCAAGCGCGACCAACTGGAGTCCGAGGGCCGGTTGAGCGCGGCCGTGGCGGACATGCTCGCCAAGGCGCTCGCCACGGACGAGTCGCTGGCGCCCGAGGGCGTCGAGGAGGAGATCGACGCCGACGAGCTGGCCTCGGACGTGTCGCAGCGGCTGGGCTCCATCAACCAGGACCTCTCGCTGCTGGCGGACGTGTTCGCGTCGCTGGACGAGTCACGCCGGGCGGAGTTGCTGATGCAGTTGCGGTACTCGTCGGAGCTGGTGGCGTACCTGGAGGGCCTGTCGTGATGGTGGATGCTCTCGCCCGAGACCGGGCCCGCCTGTTGGAGCTGCTCACCCAGCGCTCCTTCGAGCGCCGTCGCGTCGTGCTCTCGTCCGGCAAGGAGTCGGACTTCTACATCGACTGCAAGCGCACGGCGCTGCTCGCCGAGGGGCACTTCCTCATCGGCCGGCTGTTCCTGGACGCCATCCGCCGCGAGGCGCCGGAGGCGGTGGGCGTGGGCGGGCTGACGCTCGGCGCGGATCCGCTCGCGTCGGCGGTGAGCCTCACCGGCTACCTCTCCAGCTACCCGCTGTCCGCGTTCATCGTCCGCAAGGAGCCCAAGGGCCACGGCACCGGCCAGTGGATCGAAGGCCTGAGCGGGCTGGGCACGGGCGCGAAGGTGGCCATCGTCGAGGACGTGGTGACGACGGGTGGCTCCACGTTGAAGGCCATCGAGCGGGCCCAGGCCGAGGGGCTCACGGTGCTCGGGGCGTTCGCCCTGGTCGACCGTCTGGAGGGAGGGCGCGAGGCGGTGGAGGCCGCGGGCCACCGACTCACCACGCTGTTCACCCGCAAGGACTTCATCCCTTGAAGAAGCTGCTCGCGACGGGAGCGCTGCTGGGAGCGCTGGCCGGCTGTTCCTCCCTGCCTCCCATCGCCGTGGGCGAGCAGGCCCCCACGCTGAAGGACGAGAACGCGGAGTCGCGGTACCGGACGCTGCTGGCGAAGTACACGGGCCACCAGGAGATCTACGACGGCTTCGACACGCGCCTGTTCGCGGGGGTGACGCTGCAGACGTGGACCTTCCGCGAGGCGCGCGTGAAGCGTCAGGCGGCCTTCCAGGTGCTGCCCGAGGCGAAGGTGGCGGAGCTGCTCGCCGAGGAGCGCGCCGAGTCGTCCCAGGTGCACGAGTTCTTCCTGGGCGTGCACGTCAACGACTACCGCTACCTCGACTTCGACTTCCGTCGCTCCATCTGGCGCATGGCGCTGGTGACGCCCGCGGGTGAGGTGACGCCCGTGCGCATCCGCCGCCTGGGCCGCGCAGATCTGGAGATGCGCGCCTACTACCCGTACACCAACGTCTTCTGGGTGGGGTACGAGGTGCAGTTCCCCACGGTGCTGGGCAGCGGTCAGCCGGTGATTCCGCCGGGCACCGAGCACGTGACGTTCCGGCTGGCCTCGTCGCTGGGGCAGGCGGAGATGAAGGTCTCCGCGCAGTAGCACGCAGGCTCGCGCCTCAGGTCTGCTCGGGGCGCTTGAGCCACTTCTCGGTGACGGTGAGCGTGGGGCCGGCTTGTAGCCGCTCCAGCAGCGCGGCCGGTGAGGCCTCCACCGCGAAGGGCAGGGCCTGGGCCTCGGGGACGAAGCCCTCGGCGGCCAGGTGCCTGGACAGCGCCACCAGCGGCTGGAAGAAGCCGCGCGTGTCGAGCAGACCCATGGGCTTCTGGTGCAGGCCCAGCTGCGCCCACGTCACGATTTCGAAGAGCTCGTCCAGGGTGCCGAAGCCGCCGGGCAGGGCGACGAAGGCGTCCGCGCGCGTGGCCATGAGGGCCTTGCGCTCGTGCATGGAGTCCACGCGGATGAGCTCGGTGAGGCCCAGGTGGGCAATCTCCCGCGCGCCCATGAAGTGGGGCAGCACGCCCACCACCTGTCCTCCCGCGGCGAGGGTGGCGGCGGCCACGGTGCCCATGAGGCCCACGCTCGCGCCGCCGTAGACGAGTGTCATCCCCCGGCGGCCCAGCTCCGTGCCCAGCTCGCGCGCGGCCTCGGTGTACTCGGGGCGGATGCCCGGCCGGGAGCCGCAGAAGACACAGACGCTGCGCACGGACATGTCAGAAGGCTCCGCGCCGCTCGGGGTGCGCCGCGTACAGGGCCACCAGCGCCGAGAGGAACAGGATGATGGGCAGCGCGAGCGCGTACACCTGCCGGCCCTGCCGGAGGGCGATGCCGCACGGCAGGCCGAAGAGGAAGCCGCCCAGGTGGCCCGACCAGCTCACGAAGGGCAACAGGCTGAGCACCGCCACCTGCACCAGCCAGATGCCCAGCTCCCGTCGCCCCTGCCGCGTGGCGATGGGCAGCATGGCGCCCGCCCAGCCGAGAATCATCCCGGACGCGCCCACCATGGGCGTGTCGAAGTTGAACAGCAGCGAGAACACGGACGAGCCCAGCGCGGTGACGAGCGACAGGCCGAAGAAGCGCAGCGAGCCGATGCCGCGCTCCAGCGTGAAGCCCAGCGTCACCACCACGGACATGTTGAAGACGAGGTGGAGGATGCCGCCGTGCTCCAGCGCGCACGCGAGCAGCCGCCAGTACTGGCCCTCCTGCACCGCGGGGCCGTACAGCGCGCCCAGCGGGAGCTGCCGCGCGGTGAACGACGGGAGCTGGCCTGCTTCCTCCAGGAGGAAGACCGCCACACACAGGCCGATGATGGCGTAGCAGACCCACGGGCGGGGCTGGGGGGACTGGGGCGGGGGAGGCGTGCCGAACGGGTGGCCTCCGCCGCGCGGTTCATTCCCGCCACCTGGCGCGTCGAGGATGTGTCGCGGTCCGGAGGACATGTCCCTCACAGCTCCCGGGAAAGGGTGGTGTCGCGCAGCCAGTGGTGGTCATCGGGATGCGGATAGTCGAGGGTGAAGTGCAGTCCCCGACTCTCCTTGCGACGACTGGCGCAGTCGACGATGAGCAGGGCCACATCGGCGATGTTGCGCAGCTCGATGACGTCCCGGGTCACCTCGAAGCGCCAGTAGTAATCACGAATCTCCTCGCGCAACAGCTCCAGCCGGCGTCGCGCGCGCATCAGTCGCTTGTCCGTCCGGACGATGCCCACGTAGTTCCACATGAGCCTGCGAATCTCGTCCCAGTTGTGGCTGACGACGACGCTCTCGTCGGACTCCACCGCGCTGCCCGGGTCCCACTCCGGCGGGTCCTCGCGCGGGGTGGGCAGCGACGCCAGCTCCTCCGCCGCGACCTTCACGGCGCGCTGACCGAAGACGAGCCCTTCCAGGAGCGAGTTGGACGCGAGCCGGTTGGCGCCGTGCAGTCCCGTGCAGGACACCTCGCCGATGGCGTACAGGCCGGGCACCGACGTGCGCCCGTGCAGGTCCGTCACCACGCCGCCGCACTGGTAGTGGGCCGCGGGGACGACGGGGATGGGCTGCACGGCCATGTCGATGTTGAACGCCTTGCAGGTGGCGTAGATGTTGGGGAAGCGCTCGGTGAGGAACGCCCGGCCCATGTGCGTCATGTCCAGGTAGACACACTCGTCGCCGGTGCGCTTCATCTCCGCGTCGATGGCGCGCGCCACCACGTCGCGCGGCGCGAGCGCGCCCAGCGGGTGGTAGCGCTCCATGAACGTCTGCCCGCCCTTGAGTCGCAGCTTGCCGCCCTCGCCGCGCAGGGCCTCGCTGATGAGGAAGCTCTTGGCCTCCGGGTGGAAGAGGCAGGTGGGGTGGAACTGGTAGAACTCCATGTTCGCCACCTGCGCGCCCGCGCGGTACGCCATGGCGACGCCGTCCCCCGTGGCCACATCCGGGTTGGACGTGTACAGGTACACCTTGCCCGCGCCGCCGGTGGCCAGCACCGTCACCTTCGCGAGGAACCGCTCGATGCCGCCGGTCTCCAGCAGCGCGTACGCGCCCAGACAGCGGCTGCTGCCGGGCCTGGGCAGGCGCCGGTCCAGGATGAGGTCGATGGCGGCCGTGTTGGCGAAGAAGGTGATGTTGGGCGTCTCGTCGCACCTGGCGAGCAGCGCGCGCTGCACCTCGCGCCCGGTGATGTCACCCGAGTGGATGATGCGGCGCGCGGAGTGGCCGCCCTCGCGCGTCAGGTCGAACTCGCCGGAGGTCTGTCGGTTGAACTCCGCGCCCAGCGTGACGAGCTCCCGCACGCGCTCGGGGCCTTCGCGCACCGTCACCTCCACCGCGTCCCGGTGGCACAGGCCCGCACCCGCGACGAGGGTGTCCTCGATGTGGGCGTCGAAGGAGTCGGTGGGGGCCAGCACGCTGGCGATGCCACCCTGGGCGTAGGCCGTGTTGCTCTCGCCCCGCTCGCGCTTGGTCAGCACCGCCACGGTGCCATGCCGGGCAGCCTGGAGGGCGAAGGAGAGGCCCGCCACGCCGCCTCCCAGGACGAGAAAGTCGAACCGATGGGGCATGGCCAACAGCCTTAACGACTGTAAGTGCTGGAAACAAGGCGTTTTCTTGAGGACTTTCCGCCGTGTGTCTAAGGTTCGAGGGCCGATATGCGAGCCATTCCCGCGCTCATGCTCTGTGCCGTGCTGGGCCTCCCGTTCTGGGCGGGTGCGTCCGAGTCCATCTACCGGTACGTGGAGAAGGACGGGACCATCATCTACACGAACGTGCCGCCGACGGGCTCCAAGGGCGCGAAGAAGATGAAGGGCGCGTTCACCCAGGCGCCGGCGAAGAGCCGGCCGGTGGTGGGGCGCTCGCGCACGCCGCCGGACCTGGACCCGCACATCGCGGCGGCGGCGGTGCGCTACCGCATCCCCACGGCGCTCGTGCGTGCCATCATGCACGCGGAGAGCAACTTCAATAAGAACGCGCTGAGCCACAAGGGCGCGAGCGGACTGATGCAGTTGATGCCGGCCACGGCGTCGGACATGTACGTGAAGGACATCTTCGACGAGCGCGACAACATCGAGGGCGGGGTGCGCTACCTGCGCGTGCTCGCCAACATGTTCGACGGCGACATGGTGAAGATGATTGCCGCGTACAACGCGGGCCCGGAGGCGGTGAAGCGCTACGGCGGCAAGGTGCCCCCGTACGAAGAGACGCAGGGGTACGTGCGCAAGGTGCTCCAGCTCTACTACCACTACAAGGAGCGCGAGCGACCCGCCGAGAGCGGACCCCGCGAGCTCACATCCCAGAATGACGACGCGCGTGAAGGGGCGGCCGGAGACGAGCCCCGCTGACGACGAGTTCCTCCAGCAGCTCCAGCGTGGTGGAGAGCTGCTGGCGGCCAACAAGGTCATCGAGGCCAGGAGCTTCCTGGAGCGTGCCCACCAGCTCCAGCCTCGCAACGAGAAGGCGCAGAACCTGCTCGGGCTGTGCTTCTTCAAGCTCGGCATGTTCGACAGGGCGGCCGAGCTCTACGAGATGCTCGTGCGCGACAACCCGGTGGACCCGACGCTGCGGGTCAACCTGGGCCTGGTGTACCTGAAGACGAACGCGCTGCAGCGCGCGGTGCGCGAGTTCGAGACGGCCACGGACCTGTCGCCCGAGCACCAGAAGGCGCAGAACTACCTGGGCCTGGCGCTCGCGCAGATGGGCGAGTACGGCCGCGCGCGCGAGCACTTCCTGCTCGCGGGCAGCGACGCGATGGCGGAGAAGATGTCCCGCGCCATCGCCGGGGAGAACTTCGCCCGCGCCACGCCCGCGCCGGTGCCGCCGCCCGCGGCGCGGGTGGAGAGTCCGGCCCCCGTGCGGGCGCGGCCTCCGGAGCCCGAGGAAGAGGAGATCCGCTTCGCCGAGGACGAGGGGCCGAGCGCGCTGAGCGGTGGTGAGTCGGAGTCCTCCGCGTCCGAGTCCGCGTCGCGGGCCGGTGAGGATGCGGGGAGTGCGGGCGCTGTCGGCGCGTCGGGCTCGCCCGGAGCGGGCGGTGTGTCGGGAACGTCAGCGGCCGGTGGCGCGCTCTCCGCGTCGGGGTCGTCCGGAGCGGGTGGAACGTCGGCGGCCGGTGGCGCGCTCTCCGCGTCGGGGTCGTCCGGAGCGGGTGGCTCCGCGGGAGCGTCCGCGGCAGGTGGTGTGCCGGGAACGTCGGGTGCGGCTGGCGCGGTCGGTTCGTCGGGCGCGTCCGCCTCGGCTGCGTCCGTCACCGCTTCGGGCTCGTCCACCGTGGCGGGCCAGGGTGCGGTGTCGGCTTCGCCGTCCATCCACGGGACGGCCGCCACGGCAGGCTCGTCCTCAGCCCCGGGCGTGTCCCCACAGTCGGGCTCGAGTACGCCCTCCGCGCCGGGTTCCTCCACCACGGCGGGCACCCTCCCCACTGCGGACGAGTCCTCCGCCGCGACCTCCTCGGTTCCACTGTCCCGGCTGCAGCTCACCAAGGTCGCCGCGCGGCCGGCCCCGGCACGTGAGACGACCTCGTCCGCGCCGCTCCTGACGGTGCTGGCGCCCTCGCTGGCCCTCGAATCGGAGCGGGGGAGTGGTCCCTTCGCCCTCGGCGAGGGCCGCTTCCGCATCGCCGTGGAGACGGAGCTGCTCACCCGGCTGGACGGCCTGGTGGCGCTCGAGGGGCAGCTCGCGTTCCAGCCGGAGATGAAGCGCTTCCGGGGCCGGGCGACGGACAAGCCCTTCGGTGAGGGCGCCTCGCGCATGGTGCGCGCCCGGGGCCGGGGCGTGCTCCACCTGGAGCCCTCCGAGCGCCGCACGTTCCTGGCGGTCGACCTGGGCGAGGACTCCGCCTACTTCCGCGACGAGAACGTCTTCGCCTTCGAGGAGCCGGTGATGTTCGAGAACGGCCGGGTGCCCTCCGACATCGCGCCGGACCTGGACCTGGTCCACCTGCGCGGCCAGGGGCAGGTGCTGCTGAGCCTGCCCGGGCCGCTGCGCTCGGTGGCGGTGCGCCTGGATGCGCCGGTGACGGTGCCGCTGACACACCTGGTCGGGTGGCAGGGCAACCTGACGCCTCGCGTGGTGCCTCTGCTCAAGTCCGCCTCCGGCGAGTCACTGCGCACGGCGGTGGAGCTGGGGGGCGAAGGTTTTGCCCTCATCGCCCTCGGGGTCCGCTAGAAGCGCGCCATGGCCACGGACCGAGCGATTCGCAAACAGCGCAAGCGGGAGGAGCGGGCGCGCCGTCGCGCCGAGCGCAAGCCGAGCGTGCTGGTGCAGGAGTTCTGGAACCTGCCCAACATGCTGACGCTGGGGCGCATCTTCCTCATCCCCCCGTTCGTCTGGCTCATGTACGACGGAGATCCGCTCAGCTCCCTGTTCGCGGGGCTCGTCTTCGCCGTCGCCGCCATCACCGACGTCGTCGACGGCTACCTGGCGCGCAAGTGGAACCTCATCACCGTCGTCGGCAAGTTCATGGACCCCCTGGCCGACAAGCTCATCGCCATGGCGGCCCTGGTGATGATGGTGCGGCTCGGACGCATCGCGGCGTGGGTCGTCATCGTCCTGCTCGCCCGCGAGCTCATCGTCAGCGGCCTGCGCACCATCGCCGCCAGCGAGGGCATGGTCATCGCCGCCGGCCAGGAGGGGAAGTGGAAGACCTCCCTCCAGCTCGTGGGCATCATCTCCCTGTGCGTCCACTACGTGCACCCACTGACGCTCGGCTCGTTCAGCACGCCCGTGGACTACAACCTCGTGGGCAAGGTGCTCGTCTACCTGTCCGGCGCGTTCTCCGTCTGGAGCGCGGTCGTCTACTTCCGGGCCTTCCTCGCCATGCTCGCGAAGCGGGGAGACGAGGCGCCGATCGCGAAAAGTGTTTGACGCCGTTGGGAGGCCTCTGTATACCCCACCTCACTTCGGGCGCGGCGCTGACGCGACGCGGCTGAAGCGGTGCCTGATGCGGGAATAGCTCAGCGGTAGAGCATCGCCTTGCCAAGGCGAGGGTCGAGGGTTCAAATCCCTTTTCCCGCTCCAAAAGAAGGCCCCTTGGGAAACCAGGGGGCCTTTTGTTTTCACCTGAGAAGGGTGCGGGCGCCGAAGGTTGAGACGTCGTCGCGGTACGTGATGCGGGAATAGCTCAGCGGTAGAGCATCGCCTTGCCAAGGCGAGGGTCGAGGGTTCAAATCCCTTTTCCCGCTCCAGAACGAAGGCTCCCAGGGAAACCCGGGAGCCTTTTTGTTTTCTCACGCAATGACTCGCATCGCATGCATGGCGGCCCCGCGGGGCGGGACGGCCGAGCGTGCGTCAGGGCCGGCTGGACGGAGGGGAGACGACCCCTCGCGAGAGGGCTCGAGGGAATCGGGCGGGGTGTATGGCTTGCCTCGCACCCACTCGGGCCCTGCTATATGAAGGGCCCCCTCATGATTCGCCTCGTCCGAGAACTGTACCAATACCGAGGCCTGCTCCTCAGCCTCGTCCAGCGTGAGCTCAAGGCCCGCTACCGCGGCTCGTTCCTGGGCTTCCTCTGGACGTTCCTGAACCCCACGCTGCACATGATGGTGTACGCGCTGCTCTTCACCATGGTGATGCGGCAGAACATCCCCAACTACCCGTACTTCATGTTCGTGGGGCTGTTGCCGTGGATCTGGTTCACCTCGTCGCTGACGGCGGGCGCCAGCGCCATCAGTGACCGGCGCGACCTCATGACGAAGGTGCGCTTCCCGGCCCAGGTGCTGCCCACCACAGTGGTGATGACGAACCTGAGCAACTACGTGCTGTCGCTCCCGCTGATGCTGGCCCTGGGGCTCATCTACGGGCAGTACCCCACCTGGCACGTCATCGCGTTCCCGCTGGTGGTGCTCATCCAGCTCGTCTTCACGCTGGCGCTCACGTACATCGTCGCGGCCATCAACGTGTCGTTCCGGGACCTGCAGCACATCGTCGGCAACGTGCTGACCATGTGGTTCTTCCTCACGCCGGTGCTGTACCAGGCGAGCACCATCCACGACGAGGGCCTGCGCACGACCATCCTGATGGCCAACCCCATGGCCAGCCTGATGCTGTCGTACCAGGCCATCTTCTACGAGCACCGCCTGCCGGACGCGGGCCCGCTGGCCGCGCTGGCCGTCGTGTCGGTGGTGCTGCTGTGGGGCGCGTCCGTCCTCTTCGAATCCCGCCGCGAGGACTTCGCGGAATCCATCTGAGCCGTCGCCATGCAGGAACCCCTCGACGCCATAGTGCTGCGCGATGTCGTGAAGAGCTTCCGGAAGAGGACCATCCGGGGTGAGTACACGACCTTCAAGTCCGAGCTGCTGCGCTGGTTGCGCGGCAGGAACAAGCCGAAGGAGGGAGGGCTCATCACCGCCCTGCGCGGCATCAACCTGCGCATCCCCCGCGGCAAGACGGTGGCCATCATCGGCCGCAACGGCTCCGGCAAGAGCACGCTGCTCAAGCTCATCACCGGCATCTACACGCCCACCTCCGGGGTGATGGAGATCAACGGCCGCATCTCCGCGCTCCTGGACCTGGGCGCGGGCTTCCACCCGGACTTCTCCGGCCGGGAGAACATCCTCATCAACGGCATCATCCTCGGCATGACGCGCACGGAAGTGCGTGAGCGGATGGATGACATCATCGCCTTCAGCGAGCTGGGTGAGTTCATCGACGAGCCGGTGCGCACGTACTCCAGCGGCATGTACATGCGCCTGGCGTTCGCGGTGGCCACGCACGTGGACCCGGACATCCTCATCGTCGACGAGATTCTCGCGGTGGGCGACGAGCACTTCAGCAAGAAGAGCCTCGCGAAGATGACGGAGTTCAAGAAGCGCGGGAAGACCATCGTCCTGGTGACGCACGACCTGGGCACGGTGGAGAAGTGGTGTGACGAAGTCGCGTGGATCGACGGTGGCTACATCCGCCGCGTGGGCCGCCCCTCGGAAGTCGTGGCCGAGTACAAGCAGGCCATCGCCCTGGCGGAGGCGCAGTCGGCCACCTTCACGCCGCCGGCGCTGACCGAGGACGGCGGCGCGCTGCCCCAGGTCAACGTGCCCGTCGAGGATGGCCCCGTGCGCCTGTCCGGCCTGCGGCTGACGTCGCCGGGCGGCGCGGAGGTGGCGCGGCTGTCCCCCGAGGTGGCGGTGGAGGTCTGCGTGGACTTCTCCGTCCAGGGCCCGTGCGCGGACCTGGAGTTCGAGGTGTCGCTCCAGTCCCCCGAGGGCCGCGCGCTCTATGAGACGAGCACGCGCGTGGAGTCCGTGCCGCTGCCGAAGGAGCTGCCATCCTCGGGGCGGATGCGCTTCGTGCTGGAGCGGCTGGGCCTGCTGGCGGGCACGTACGTGTGTGTGGTGTCGGCACGCACGGCGCAAGGCGTGTCCCGCGAGCGCTGCACCTTCGAGGTCAGCTCCTCGGTGGCCGAGCGCGGGGTGTTCCGTCCCGCCCACCACTGGGTGGTGGAGCCCGTCGCGGTGCAGGTCGCCCCCGCGCTGGCGGGTGGCGGCCGTCCCTGAGTCATTCGGGTTGGCGGGAGTCGTCAGGGGGCGTATCCGTGCGGCCGGCACGCGAACGAGAGAGGCGGTACGGCGGTGAAGACAGTGCTGGAGAAGCTCGCCGGTGATTCACAGGCGCCCGACGCGGCGCCGGGCGCCGGGGAGCTGGCGCGGATGGTGGCCGTGGTGCGCTCGCTGTTGGAGGCGCGCCGCCCGTGTCTGCCCGAGTCCTGCGAGGACGTGACGGCGCTGGAGGGCGCGCTGCGGCTGCTCACCGAGCAGCTCCACCGCGCCCGGCCCGAGGGGGCGCACGCGCTGTCGCCGCTGCAGGAGGCCTCTCGGCTGGCGGTGCCCCACGAGTTCGCGGTGCCCGACTCGCACCGCGCCACGCTGGGCCGCGTGGTGACGGCGACGAAGCGCGCCTTCATCGAGGGCCTGCACCCGTTCCACGTCGAGTCGCTGCGTCCCCAGGCCGACTTCAACAAGGCCGTGGTGCGCGTGCTGGAGTACCTCACGGTGCACCGCGCGCTGGGCCTGCGCGAGGACGTGTCGGCGTGGGCCCGCGCGCAGCTGGAGCCCAAGGCGGACCCGACGCGCTGGCGGGTGGCGCGCTCCCACCGGGGCGGCGCGCTGGGCTCGGTGGTGGAGGCCGCCAAGCGCTCGTACCTGTCCGCCGCGGGGCCGGTGCTGGAGGGGCTCCTCAAGGGACAGTCGGCCTGGAACGCGGCCATGGTGGAGGCCGTCGTCGCGGCGGCCAGCCCCACGCCTCCCGACGAGGCCACGGGCGCCCGGTGGGTGGCGGGGCTCGTCGAGCACAATGACCCGCTGCGGCCCGAGGCCCTGCCGCGCCCGCTGCGCGCGGGGGCGCCCTTGTGGACGGAGCTGTTGCGTCGGCAGACGCGCTTCAACGAGCAGGCGGTGCTGGCGCTTGCGGGCGTGCTGGGCACTCGCACCCCCGCGCCCCGTCCCCCGGAGCTGGGCGACTACGAGGGCTGGTGCGCGGGCCGGGAGCCGGCGGACCTGGAGGCCACGCGCGAGGCGCTCGGGACGCTGGCCTCGCGGCCCCGGGTGACGCTCGTCACGCCCGTCTACAACACGCCCGAGTCCTTCTTCCGCGAGTGCGTGGACAGCGTGCGGGCGCAGCTCTACACGGAGTGGGAGTGGGTGCTCGTCGATGACGCCAGCACCGCGCCGCACGTCGCGGGGATGCTGCGCGAGGCGGCGGCGGGGGACGCGCGCATCCGCGTGGTGACGTTGGAGCGCAACGGCGGCATCGCGCGGGCGACGAACGCGGGCCTGGCGGTGGCGACGGGCGACTGGGTGGGCTTCCTGGACCACGACGACACGCTGGCGCCGCATGCGCTGGCGCGGATGGTGCTCGCGGCCGAGGCGGAGCCCTCGCTCGATGTCCTCTACAGCGACGAGGACCGGCTGGACTCCGAGGGCCGGCGCACCGCGCCGTTCTTCAAGCCGGACTGGTCTCCGGACCTGCTGCGCTCGGTGAACTACGTCTGCCACTTCCTCTTCGCCAGGCGGCGGGTGATTGAAGCGGTGGGGGGCGTGCGCGAGGGCTTCGACGGCTCGCAGGACTACGACTTGATGCTGCGGCTGAGCGAGGCGGCGCGCGGCATCGGCCATGTGCCCCAGCTGCTGTACCACTGGCGCGCCAACCCGGCGTCCTTCTCCAGCCAGGCGACCGGGCTTTCGAAGGCCACGGACGCGGGCGAGCGCGCGCTGCGCGAGCACCTGGCACGCAAGGGCGAGTCGGCCGAGGTGTCCAGCCCCGCGCCCACGCAGTACCGGGTGCGCTATCCGGTGAAGGGCACGCCGAAGGTGTCCATCATCGTCCCGTTCAAGGACCGGCCCGACCTGCTGGAGCTCCTGGTGCCGGGGCTGCTCTCGCGCACCACGTATCCGCACTTCGAGGTGCTGCTGGTCTCCAACAACAGCACGAAGCCGGAGACCTTCGCGCTGCTGGAGCGGCTGACGGACCCTCGGCTGGTGAAGCTCACCTGGGACTTCCCCTTCAACTACCCGGCCATCAACAACTGGGCGGCGAAGCAGGCCACGGGCGAGCTGCTGCTCTTCCTCAACAACGACATGGAGGTGGTGGACCCGGGCTGGCTGACGGAGCTGGTGTCGCAGGCGCAGCGGCCCGAGGTGGGCGCGGTGGGCTGCAAGCTGCTCTTCCCCGAGGGCACGGTGCAGCACGCGGGCGCGGTGGTGGGCATCACCGGCATGGCGGGCCACCCGTTCTGGCGGCTGCCGGACGGCCCCATCTCCACGCCGTTCGGCCACACCGAGTGGACTCGCAACTGGCTGTCCGTCACCAGCGCGTGCGTCATCTTCCGGCGCGACGTCTTCGAGGGCCTGGGCGGCTTCGACGAGCGCTTCCAGGTCTGCGGCAGCGACGTGGACATCGGCCTGCGGCTCAACCAGCGTGGCCTGCGCGTGGTGTACACGCCGCACGCGCGCCTCATCCACCACGAGTCCGCCAGCCGGCGCGCGGACGCCGTGCCGGAGTCCGACTACTGGTGGTCCTACGTGTCCTACCGGCCCTGGCTGGGGGAGCGCGGAGACCCGTTCTACAACCCGAACCTCTCGCTGCTCGGCACGGACTGCTCGCTCCGGCGTCACCCGGAGACGGGCGAGACGCTGGCCCTGCGCACGCTGACGCACGACGTGCCCAGCGCGCAGGACCCGGCGATGGAGGCGCGCGCGCGGGCGCAGCGCCACCTGGTGGAGCACCTGGGCGAGCTGGACTTCACGCCCGAGCAGGCGGCGGCGTCCCGGGAGTCGGCGGGAGCGGCCCTCACGGCCCTGCGCGCGCGGGGGAGGGTGCGCACGGCCACCTGGTTCATCCCCGCGTTCGGCCACGTCTACGCGGGCATCCACACGCTGTTCCGCTTCGCGGACCTGATGCAGCGGCGTCACGGCGTGCGGAGCGACTTCGTCGTCTACGACAAGCCGGGCGCGAGCCCCGGTGACTTCGAGGCGAGGGCGGCCAGCGTGTTCCCCGGCGCGGCGGGGGCCTTCCGCGTGCTGGAGGGAGCGTCCGCGCTGGCGGAGCTGCCCGAGTGCGACCTGGCCATCGCCACGTACTGGACGTCCGCGTACCAGGTGCTGCGCCACCCGCGCGCGGCGGTGCGCGCGTACTTCGTGCAGGACTACGAGCCGATGTTCTTCGCGGCCGGCACCCAGTCCGCGCTCGCGGAGCAGACCTATCAGCTGGGGCTCCAGGGCATCTTCAACACGCCGGGCCTGCGCGACACGGTCAAGGCGCTGCACGGCATGGACGGCTTCGCCTTCGAGCCCGCCGTGGACTCGGCGCTCTTCCATGACCGGCGTCCGGCGAGGAAGGGGCCCGTGCGGGTGTTCTTCTACGGACGGCCCGGCAACGAGCGCAACGGCTTCGAGCTGGGCCTGGCGGCGCTCGCGCGGCTCAAGCGGGAGCTGGGGCCGGCGGTGGACATCATCACGGCGGGCGCCGAGTGGCATCCGGAGTCCTACGGTGTCCGCGGGCTGGTGACGAACCTGGGCGTGTTGCCCGCGGAGCGCACGGCGGCGCTCTACCGGGAATGCGACGTGGGTCTGTGCTTCATGTTCACCCGTCACCCGTCCTACCTGCCCCTGGAGATGATGGCGTGTGGCGTGACGGTGGTGACCAATGACAATCCCGCGAACCACTGGTTGCTGGAGGACGGGGAGAACTGTCTGCTGTCCGCGCCGACGGTGAGCTGCGTGCTCGCGCGGCTGCGCGCGGCCGTGACGGATGCCTCGCTGCGCGCGCGAATCGGCGCGCGCGCGGCGGAGCGTGTGCGCCGCACGAGCTGGGAGGAACAGGTGGACCTGCTGCTTGAATATCTGCTGACGCCAGACGTCGGGAGCGCTCGCGCCGCCGTCAAGTGAGGCACTCGCACGGCCCGCCCGCTCGGATGTGGACCAGGCGGGCGTCGGATGCGTCGGGTAAGACAGGTGCCCGTGCGACTGGGCGCACCTCGTGGCTTTTACCCTTCACTGCCAGCACGTCCCTTGCCTGAGCGCCGCCAGTCATGGGAATGGTTGCAGGACTTACCGAACTTCGCTGGAAACGGACCCCCGGTCCATGTAGGCGGCGTCAATTCTCAACGGCCTATGTACAAAGACATCAAGAGCGAGCGCCCCAGCGGGGACTCGGCACAAATGAGCAAGGTGCTTCCCTTGTGGACGCCGGCCGCCGGCCGCGCGCAGTGGGATGCGGGGAGCGCCGACGCGCAGGGCGCCAGGATTTACGGTCAGCAGGAGCGGGTGCTGAGCACGCTCCTCCGCGCCGAGCAGAAGCGCCTGGACCGTGCACTGTCCGTGCTGGAGCTCGGCTGTGGCTTCGGTCGTCACGCCGCCTACGTCACCCGGCTCTCGCACGTCCACTACCACGGGTATGACGCCTCCGAGTCCATGACGGAGCCGCTGCGCCGTGAGGCGCCGCACCTGGCCAAGGAGCGCATCTTCTTCGGCGAGGACCCGCTCGCCGCGGTGGGCGAGCGCCGCTTCGACGTGGTCTTCACCGTCGCCACGCTGCTGCACACGCCGGGGGACCGCATCGCCAGCCTGCTGGAGCGCCTGGGTCGGCTGCTCTTGCCGGACGGCGTGCTGGTGCTGGTGGAGAACCCGCTGGTGCCCACGAGCGTGTGGGACGCCTCGCAGCACCCGGGCGGTTGGCTCCACGCCTTCGCGGACCTGCTGCCGCAGGGGTGGGACCTGCACCACGGGCCCGGCCTGGTGGACGGCCAGGACGTCTACGTCCTCAAGCGTCACGCAGACGAGGGCCGTCGCTATTTCCAGCTCACGGGGCCGGAGTCGCCGCGGGACGAGTCGCGGCCGGTGACGCTGGAGGCACTGCGCGAGCGCGCCATGCCCCAGTTCCTGGCGTGGGCGGAGCGGGCCAGCAAGTCCCTGTCGGGGTCCGCGGCCACGAGCGCCGAGGCGAAGGTGGAGGAGCTCACCGAGCGGCTGGCCGCGGAGACCGAGCGCTTCGCGCGCCGTCAGCGGCTCCAGGCGCTGTCCGATGACCTGGCGCGCCTGCGCGCCTCGCGCGTCGCGTTCCCGGATGCGCCCACGGCGTACACGCCGCCCGCGGGCATCCCGGGCTTCCTCCACAACGCGCCGCTGGACACGCGTTGGGCGGCCGTCATGCCCCAGTTCGGGAAGCTGATGCATGTCTTCCACCAGGAATGGCATGGCATCCGCGCCGCCGCCGGCTACATGCCGGGGCAGAAGCTGGCCATCGCCTGCGAGCGCACGCTGGATGAGCGCGAGCTGCGCGCGGCCCTGGAGCTCGTGCAGCGCAGCGGCTGCGACACGGTCATCGTCCACTCGTACTCGCCCAACGCCCGCGACTTCATGGTGCTGCTGCGCCGGACGATGGGCTCGTCGGTGCGCATCCTCTCGCTGTGGCATGGCTCGTCGGCGCAGTTCCACTACTCGCTGGAGCTCGACTACTTCGCGCAGCTCGTGGACCTGAAGCGGCGCGGCGTCATCGACGAGGTGGCCACCGTCAAGCCGGGCATGCACCTGCTGTCCTCGGACGTCTTCCCCAAGACGGTCATCAACCTGCCGCCGCGCGTGTCGGACGCCGAGCGCACCTCGCCGACGCGGCGGATGACGCGCGCCGCGCTCATCCCCACGCCCAATGACTGGCGCAAGAACTTCTTCACCAACCTCTTCGCCTGCCAGGCCTCCACGCGCATCGACGACGTCTACGTCACCGCGAGCTACAAGCTGCCCGAGGCGCTCAAGGCCCGCCGCCGCATCCACCACGTCGCGCGCCCCAGCCGCACGGAGCTGTTCGAGCTGGTGCGCCGGTGCGACATCGTCCTGAACGCCTCGCTGTCGGAGTGTCAGCCCATGACGGCGCTGGAGGCGCTCGCGCTGGGCATCCCGTGTGTCCATGGCACGCTGAGCCTGGGGGCGCTGGACGCGCATCCCTATCAGCGGCTCTCGCAGATCGCCGGCGTGGACTCGGTGGAGGCCGTCACCGCGGCCATCGAGCAGGTGGTGTCGCTGCGCGAACGGGCGCCCGAGGAGCTGGCGCAGATGATGGCGGACTACGAGCGCGCCCTGACGGCCGAGGCGGTCGCGGTCCTGGAGGAGTTCGTTCAGTCATGAGCCCGCGTCGTGTCTGTCTCGTCACCGACGAGCTCTATCCCTTCACCGCGGGCGGCATCGGACGGGTCCTCCACAACCTGGTCGAGGACTCGCTCCAGCGCGCCGCGGACATCGAGCTGCATTTGCTCTTCCCGGCGAACTCGACGTTGAACCCTCGCGAGGTGGAGGAGCAGTTCCAGGGCCGCGTGCGAGCGCACCGCGCCGCGCCGCGCGCCGACTGGGAGACGAGCATCGACGAGGGCGGCGTCTATCCGCCTCCGGGTGCCTTCACCGACACCTCCTGTCATGCCCAGTCGATGGAGCTGCTGCTCGAGCTGCGCCGGCTGGAGTCCGAGGGCCTCGACTTCGACGTCATCGAGTTCCCGGACTACCGGGGCTGGGCCTTCTGCGCCATCCAGGAGAAGCTGCTCGGCTGCGGCCTCGTGGGCGCGCGGATGGTGGTGCGGCTGCACTCGACGGCCGGGATGCTGGCGCCCTTCGAGCGTCAGCTGCCGGGGCGCGAGCACCTGGGCCAGTACGAGCTGGAGCGCAAGGCGCTGCTGGACGCGGACCTCATCGTCGCGCACATCCCCGGCGTCGCCGAGCTCAACTGCTCACACTACGGCTTCGCTCGTGGCTGGCTGGACAAGGTCATCCGGGAGTTTCCGCCCGTCGCGCCGAAGCGGGAGCTGGTGCCGCTGCGGGGCGAGGGTGAGCCGGACCTGCTGTTCGTGACCAAGGTGCAGAGCATCAAGCGCGCGGACGTCTTCGTGCGCGGAGCGGCCGCCTTCATGCGCCGCTGCCCGGAGTACCGCGGCAAGGCGGTGCTGGCGTGCCACGTCGCGAGCGCCGCGTACCTGGCCCAGGTCCAGGCGCTGATTCCGGAGGACCTGCGTCCGCGCTTCGTCTTCACCGGCCCCAGCAAGGACCGGGACGCGCTGATGCGACAGGGCATCGTCGTCATCCCGTCCGCCTACGAGTCCCTCAACCTCACCGCGTACGAGGCCGCCAGCGCGGGCGCCACGCTGGTGCTCAACGCGGCGTGTGTTGCCTTCGCCCCGGGCAGCCCCTTCGTGGACGGCGTCAACTGCCACACCTTCGATGGCTCGGTGGAGGGGCTGGTGGATGCGATGGAGCGCGCGTGGCGCTCCGGTACGCTCCATCCGGTGGAGTGGACGGCGGACGCGCCGTACTGGGAGCGGCCCCAGCCGAAGCCCGCGCGGACCGAGACGCTGCCGGACGAGCGGCGGCCGCGCGTCAGCGTGCTCATCACCAACCACAACCTGGGGCGCTTCCTCCCGGAGACGCTCGAGAGCATCGCGGACAGCGACCATCCGGAGATCGAGGTCATCATCGTCGATGACGCCTCCACGGGGGCGTTCGACCACGAGGTGCTGGCGCACATCGAGGAGGCCATCCTCGCGGGTGACAGCGGGGTGAAGCTCATCCGCAACCCCGTCAATCGGGGGCTGCCGGCCTCGCGCAACATCGGCCTGCGCGCCGCGACGGGCGACTACATCCTGCCGTTGGACGCGGACGACTGCATCAGCCCCACCTTCATCCGCATGGCGGTGGAGGCGCTCGAGCGTCACCGCGAGTTCGACGTGGTGGTGCCGTCCACGGGCTACTTCGACTCCGACGAAGCGCGGGCCCAGCGTCGCTTCATCGACTACGCACTCTTCATCGGCGACTGCCCATCCCTTGGAATGGTCGCCAACCGGTTGGCGTGCGCCACGTCGCTGATGCGGCGCTCGGTGTTCGAGCGGCTCCGCTACAACGAGCAGCTGACGAGCTACGAGGACTGGGACCTCTACCTGCGGCTGGCCCACACGGGCAGCCGGTTCCTGGTCACCAACGCGCTGCACTTCCACTACCGGCGGCGCAAGGGCTCGATGATCTCCGGGGTCAACCGGCAGCGGCACCTGGAGCTCCTGTACCAGCTCCACCAGGGACTCCCCCGGCCTCTGCCCGCGGGTACTCAGCTGGCCATGTTCCTGTTGCTGGCCCAGCCGGAGCACGCGCTCCACGCGACGACCGCCGAGGCGGTGTCGACGGCGGCGGCGAGCGAGGCACCCCTGCGCTACGACGTGGTGGACAAGGTCAACCGGGCGTTGAAGCGCGTGCCCGTGGTGCACCGGATGCTCAAGGTCGCCGCGGCCGGACTGACGCCGGAGGGCGAGGAGGTCCGACCCATCCGTTATTCGCTGGTGGACCTGCTCAACCGCACCCTCAAGCGGATGCCGGCCGTGCATCCCCGCATGAAGCAGGTGGTCCGCACCACCAGCCAGTGGGGGCTCAGCCGACGCTGACGGGTGGCGCCCGGAGTGGACACGTCACCGTGTCCTCCGGGCGTCCTTCAGCGCCGACCGCGCAGGCGGTCCATGAGCTGCTGTCGCAACGGGCGCGAGGCGTCCTCCGTCCCCACCACGCGGGTCGCGACGCCGCGCAGCGCGTGGTGGACGAAGTCGAAGCGCTTCAGCGTCCCGTTCACCCGGTCGACCACCTTGTCGAGCAGGGGGCGGGGGACTGCTTCCGCGGCCCTCGCGAGCGCGAGTGACTCCAGTTTGAGGGCCTCGCCCTGGAGGATGCACAGCGAGCGCTCGGGGTGGAGCGCGAGTCGCGGGTGCTTCTGACGCAGGTAGGCCATCAGTGGAGGGCGGTCTCCCACCATCGACGTCCGCGTCATCGAGTCCTGTCTCAGCCGGTAGTGGAACAGGGGCTCCGGGATGACGGAGCCGCCGAGCCCTCGCTCCGCGAGGGAGCAGAAGAC
Organism: Myxococcus fulvus; assembly: GCF_900111765.1. Next base: position 650,351 of record NZ_FOIB01000005.1, on the reverse strand, counting down.
ATCCCAGTCCTCGAACCCGGTGAGCCACTCGTCGTACCCGCCGACCTCTTCCAGGTGACTGCGCCGCATCAGCGCGGTGCAGGTCGAGGCGACGTTGGCGACCCAGAGCGCGTCACGCTCGACGCCCCACGGGGCCCAGCCCCCCGTCACGTGGGTGGCGTCCTCGACGAAGTAGGTCACCAGGGACGTCACGTAGCCGAGCCCCGGTGTGCCCTCCAGCACCGTGAGGCACTTCTCCAGGAAGGTCGGGGCGATGAGGTCGTCGGGGTCCAACGGCAGGATGTAGTGCCCTCGGGCGACCTTCAGCCCCGCGTTGCGCGCGGAGCTCAGTCCTCCGTTCTGCTTGCGGATGATGCGCAGGTCGGGCGCCTGGACCCTGTCGAGCAGTTCGATGCTCTCCGGGTCGGTGGAGCCGTCGTCCACGAGGATGATTTCGTAGTCCGTGAAGGTCTGCGCGCGGATGGAGCGCAGCGTCTCCGGCAGGTATCGCCCCATGTTGAAGTAGGGCAGGAGCACCGACACCCGAGGTGTGTCGGACCGCTCGCGAGCGGGTCGGGGGAGCACGTGGTTTCGCACGTGCGCCACGCCCTCCACCGCGGTCTCCCACTGCTTCACGATTCGCGCGGGGGCGTGGAGGTCGGCGACACGGAGCGGGGCTTCGCGCTGTGCTGTCTCTCGAAGCAGAGGGAGGGCGAGTGCCTTCTCCAGCGTGGCGGCCAGTTGTCCCACGTCGCCTGAGCGGAAGAGCAGCCCGCTGCGCCCGTCCTCGATGAGGTCCGCCAGTCCGCCCGCATCGTCGCCGACCACGAGCACGCCGGAGGACATCGCCTCGAGACAGGTGTCTGGAGCGGGCCCCGAGGGCGCTGGGAAGCAGCACACGGTGGTCGCGGCGAACGCCGCTGCCAGCTCGGCGTCGGGAAGCGCGGAGTCGAAGTGGATGCGCTCGTGCCACGCGGGAGCGACCTGCCGCTCCAGCCAGCCACGCAAGGAGCGCCCGAAGGGGCCGGTCTCGGTGTCGTCACCGATGAATCGCAGCTCCGCGTCCACGCCTCGCTCGAAGAGCGACTGCATGGCGTCGATGAGGAGGTGGAGGCCCGCGCGATACTCGAGCCGGCCGGCGTACACGACGCGTGGGCGAGGCGTCTGCGTGCGCCGGGGCGGGGAGGCGTTGCTCCGCGCGACGAATGGCGGGGGCACCACGACACCCCGCGCTTCGGACTTCAGTCGGGTGCCCACCTGCTCAAGCAGGGCGCGCGTGGGGGACAGCAACAGGTCCGCGTCGCGCATGGACGTGTCCTCCACGTGCTCCACCTGGGCCACGTCCATGTCCATCGTGGCGACGCGGTTGAGCGCACGGGCTTCGTGTGTGGGGCCATGCAGCCGCACCGCGAGCACGGCGGAGGCGAAGTGGCCCAGGGTGCGCCGGGCGCGGAGCGAGAAGTAGCCCTCGCCCTCTTGCTCGGGGAACTCGATGACGTCGAAGGGATGGCTCGCGTGCAGCTCGCGCAGCGCGAGATACACCGCCATCGAGTGACGCAGGGGCGGGGAGGGGAAGGCCCCCGCGAACCCTGGCGTCAGCTCGGACGGTACGGTGTGGAGGTGGATGCCGGGCAGCAGCGCCCGTGTCTGTTCGAGGGCCGGATGCGGTGTCGTGAGCAGATGCACCTCATGGCCCGCGGCCGAGAGCGCGCGGCTCATCGACAAGGCATGGGCGCCGACGCCCTCGTCGGGGCTGTCGGGCAGCGCTCGGCAGACCAGGCAGATGCGCACGAAGACCTCGGAAGCGAAGGGCTACCGTCTACCCGAACGGCGACGTCGCGAAGTGCCGGCGGATGGACGTGGAGTGGCTGCGCCTGGGGCGGTGGAGTCGGAACCTGAACCGACAGTCGGCGGAGGTCGAGGCGAAGCCGCCGTGTCGCTCTCCCTCCGAGCGTCTCGCGCGCTGCTTTGCGACGACGCGGACTGCGCCTGCGTGCCGCTTCCGCGCGCGGCCTCCTCGATGCGCGCGAGCCTCCGCTCGACGTCCTGCCTCCAGGTGGCCTGGGTGCGAGCGTGCTCGCGCTGCACGTCGTGAATCGTCGCCAGCGCATCGAGGATGGACTCGTTGAACTCCACCTGCTTGCGCAGCGCCTCGTTGATGAACGGTTGAAAGACGAGCCGGAAGGCGCGCTTCGCCAGCACCAGCGCCGGCCCCGTCAACCCGCCCCGGTGCGACGTCACCGGGCCCGCGTAGCGGCTGTCCATCTTCCCGCGCGCCTCCGTGAGCAACGCGGGCCAGGGCGTGGTGACGGCCGGCCTCGCGGATGCCTCCAGGAGCTGACGCAGCGACTCCTTCGCCTCGTCCGAGGGCTCGGGGAGCTTCTGGGTCTCCCTCGCCACCGTCTCGGCGGAGGGTGTTCGGGTCAACAAGTCCTCAGCGCGCATGCGAGCCACCTCGGGCAGAAGAAAGTGCCTCCACCAGCGCCGTCACGGCCTGCTCCGGCTGCGAAGGCTCCATGGGGACCAGCCGCGCTCCCAGATGTCGGCGCGCGGGTTCCAACGCCGTCGACGGGGCCGACGGAACATGTGCGCCACAGGCCCTGGCTCCCACGTGCGGCAGGAGCGCCTGCGCCACCAAGGTCTCCACGCCCACCAGCACCACCGGCGCCGAGGACACGCGCACCGCGGTCTCCAGCGACGAGGACCCGGGCAGCGCACCAGGGCCCGGGCCCACCGGCTGGTCCGGCGTGAAGTGCCACACGGGCACGCCCTCCACCTCCTCGGGGCCTGACGTGGTGGACGCCTCCTGTCCCCGGGGCCGCAACGCCAGCACGCGTGCCCCCGGCAACCGCTCCACCAGTCGCCGCGCCACTCGCGACGAGACGTCCTCGGGCCGCACCGTGAACGCGGGACACACCACTTCGACAGTGGCCTCCTCGTGTCCCAGCGCGGGCCCGCTCGGGCGCGCCGTGAGCAGCGCCTCGAACGCCTGGCGCACCTGCTCGGCCACGCTCTCCTGTGAGAGCGAAGCCAGCCGGGCCCGCTGCCCCTGGAGCACCTCCGCGCGCAGGGTGGGGTTGCGGTCCAGCACGGCGAGCAGCTGCGCCACCTCGGCCGGTGCATCCGTCAGCGTGGCCAGGCCCGCGCCACCCATCGTCTCGGGAACCGCCGCGGCCCCATACGCCACCACGGGCACGTCGCGGTACATCGCCTCCAGGAGAGGCACCCCGAAGCCCTCGTGCCGGCTCATCGACAGATACGCCGACGCCGTCCTGAAGCACGCGGAGAGCTGCGCCGGACTCACGCGCCCCAGGAACCGCACCCGCTCCGCGCCGAGCACCTCCTTGAGCCCGTGCAGATACGCCCCATAGGCCCCGTCCCGATGCAGATACCCCGCGACGACCAGCCGGCTCCTCGGCTGGTACAGCCGCTGGTACGCGGTGAAGACGCGCAGCACGTCATCCACCTTCTTGCTCGGCACCGCGCGTCCCACGAAGAGGACGTTCGCGCACCCGTCATCCAGCTCCGCGAGCAGCGCGGGGTCCGGGGCCGTGTCGAACGCGCTCCAGTCGATGGCGAAGGGCAGCGTCGCCACGGAGCCATAGCCCGCGGCCACCAGCTCCTCCGCGCTGAAGCGCGAGTAGCCGAACGCCCGCTCGATGTGCGGCCGCAGCTCCAGCAGCTCGTCCCGGGCCGCGTCGCACGCGGCGGCCACCTTCCGCTCGAACCCCTCGAACAGCCGGGCGGGCGTCACGTTGTGGTACACGAGCACCTTGCGACCAGGCGCCCGGGCGATGAGCGGCACCAGCCGCGACTGGAAGCTGTGGTGCACCAGCAGGACGGAGTCCGGGCGAGCGTCTTTCGCGTACTCGCGCACGTGACGGACCTGGTCCTTGCAGGCGTCGTCCCAGTCCTCGGCGTAGATGTCCGACGCGTGGCCCCAGCGACGCAGCAGGTCCTGGAGGTAGCGCACCTGGTTGCCCACCGCGTCGCCCCAGGCGAGCCGGGGCAGGAGCTGGTGGACCGCCGGGAGACCCGTCGTCGGGGGGCTGCGTCTGGATTCACTCACGCGGAGGCTCCCTTAGCGCCGCGAGGGGGAGCACACAAGCCCGAGGCCCCTGGCGCCTTGACCGTCAAGAACCTCTCCGATACGCAGGCACCCTCTCTGAGCACCCGAGGCCCGCGGCACATGAACGTAATGGTGACAGGAGGGTGTGGCTTCATCGGCTCCAACCTCGTGCGGTACCTGCGACGCGAGCGACCCGACTGGACGGTGCTCAACCTGGACCAGCTGACGTACGCGGGCAACCTGGAGAACCTCTCCGACCTGGAGGGCGACCCGCGCCACGTCTTCGTCCGCGGCGACATCGGCAACCGCGAGCTGGTGGAGCACCTGATGTCCGTGCACGCCATCGACGCCGTGCTGCACCTGGCGGCCGAGAGCCACGTGGACCGCTCCATCCTCGGCCCCGAGGTCTTCGTCACCACCAACGTGCTGGGCACCCAGCGGCTGCTCGAGGCCAGCCGCGCGCGCGGCATCCAGCGCTTCGTCATGGTGTCCACCGACGAGGTCTACGGCTCGCTCGGCCCCACCGGTGCCTTCACCGAGTCCTCGCCGCTCAACCCCTCCAGCCCGTACTCGGCCAGCAAGACGAGCTCGGACCTGGTGGCGCTCGCGTACCACCACACGTTCAAGATGGATGTGGTGGTGACGCGCTGCTCGAACAACTACGGCCGCTACCAGTTCCCCGAGAAGCTCATCCCGCTCATGGTGGTCAACGCGCTGCACGACAAGCCCCTGCCGGTGTACGGCGACGGCGCCAACGTGCGCGACTGGCTCCACGTGGAGGACCACTGTCGGGCGCTCTTGCTCGCGCTGGAGAAGGGCCGCGCGGGCGAGGTCTACAACATCGGCGGCGGCGCGGAGCGGCGCAACATCGACATCGTGAAGGCCATCCTCGGCCTCGTGGGCAAGCCCGAGTCGCTCATCCAGTACGTCAAGGACCGGCCGGGGCATGACCGACGCTACGCCATCGACCCGTCGAAGATTCGCGCGGAGCTGGGCTGGACGCCCGCGCACACCTTCGAGGAGGGCCTGGCCCAGACGGTGCGCTGGTACGTGGACCACCCGGCGTGGTGGGGCCGCGTGATGAGCGGCGCGTATCGCCAGTACTTCGAGACGCAGTACCAGCACCGCCTCCAGGGGAGGGCGTGACATGCGCGTGCTCGTCACGGGCTCGAACGGACTGGTGGGCAGCCGCGCCTGTCTGCAGTTGGAGCAGCGCGGCCACACCGTGGTGGGGCTGGGGCGAGGGCCCCGTCGCACCGGCGGCGCGTATGGCTACGCGACGGTGGACCTGACGCGCGAGGCGGAGGTGGCCTCGGCGCTGGAGGCCGCGGCGCCCGAGGTCGTCATCCACTGCGCCTCCATGACGGAGGTGGACGCCTGCGAGAAGGACCCGGAGGCCGCCTACGCGGGCAACGTGCGCGCCACGGAGTTCGTCGCCCGGGGCGCTCGCAAGGCCGGGGCGCACCTGGTGCACGTGTCCACCGACTACGTCTTCGACGGCGAAGCGGGCCCGTACGACGAGGACGCCGTGCCCAACCCGCGCGGCGTCTACGCGGTGACCAAGCACATGGGGGAGCAGGCGGCGCGGGTGCTCGCGCCCGGCTGCGCCATCGCCCGCACGGCGGTGGTCTACGGCTGGCCCCCGGTGGAGGGGCGGCTCAACTTCGGCGCGTGGCTGGTGACGAATCTGGAGAAGGGCCAGCCCGCGAAGCTCTTCGAGGACCAGGTCGTCTCGCCCAGCCTCGCGGACAACGTGGCGGCCATGCTGGTGGAGCTGGGCGAGCGCAGGCTCGGCGGCGTCTGGAACACCTGCGGCGCCGCCGTGGTGGACCGGGTGGCCTACGGCCGGACGCTGTGCGAGGTGTTCGGGTTCGACCCGAAGCTCATCGTCCCCACGCGCATGGCGGAGCTGAAGCTGCCCAGCCCCCGTCCGCTGAAGGGTGGGCTGAGGACGGACAAGGTTCGCGCCGAGCTGGACGCGAAGCCCTTGGAGCTGGCCGAGTCGCTCGCGCGCTTCCACGCCACGTGGAAGGCCGCGCGGGGGCACTGACGTGGAGAGGTGGACATGAAGGGCATCATCCTCGCCGGCGGCTCGGGCACCCGGCTGTATCCGCTGACCCGCGTGGTCAGCAAGCAGCTGCTCCCGGTGCACGACAAGCCGATGATCTACTACCCGCTCAGCACGCTGATGCTGGCGGGCATCCGCGACGTGCTCATCATCTCCACGCCGCAGGACCTGCCGCGCTTCCGGGAGCTGTTGGGTGACGGCTCGCAGTGGGGCATGCGCTTCGAGTACGCCGAGCAGCCCCGGCCCGAGGGCCTGGCCCAGGCGTTCATCATCGGCCGCGACTTCGTGGGCAAGGACCCGGTGTCGCTCATCCTGGGCGACAACATCTTCTACGGCCATGGGCTCAGCAACCTGGTGCGCGACGCCGCGCGCCGCACGTCCTTGGGCGCCACCGTGTTCGGCTATTACGTGAAGGACCCGCAGCGCTACGGCGTCGTCGAACTGGATGCGAAGAACCGCGCGGTGAGCCTGGAGGAGAAGCCGGCGAAGCCCAAGTCCAGCTACGCCGTCACCGGGCTGTACTTCTACGACAACCAGGTGCTCGACATCGCCGCGGCGCTCAAGCCGAGCCCGCGCGGAGAGCTGGAGATCACCGACGTCAACATCGAGTACCTGCGCCGGGGCCAGCTCGACGTGGAGCTGATGGGGCGCGGCTATGCGTGGCTGGACACGGGCACGCACAGCTCGTTGATGGAGGCCTCCAACTTCATCGAGGTCATCGAGCGGCGGCAGGGCCTCAAGGTGTCGTGCCCCGAGGAGATTGCGTACCGGATGGGCTACATCGACGCGAAGCAGCTGGTGGCGCTGGCCGAGCCGATGCGCAAGAACGAGTACGGCGAGTACCTGCTGGCCGTCGCGGAGAATCGGGGAGCGGTGTCGTGAAGGTCATCCCCCAGGAGATTCCGGAGCTGCTGCTCCTCGAGCCCAAGGTCTTCGGTGACGACAGGGGCTTCTTCATGGAGCTGTTCCACGCGAAGCGCTACGCGGACGCCGGCATCCCCGGGCCCTTCGTGCAGGACAACTACTCGCGCTCGGGGAAGGGCACCCTGCGCGGGCTGCACTTCCAGGAGCCGCAGGGGCAGGGGAAGCTGGTGCAGGTGCTCGCGGGCAGCGTGTACGACGTGGCCGTGGATGTGCGGCGCGGCTCGCCCACGTTCGGCCGGTGGGTGGGCGTGGAGCTGTCCTCGGAGAACCGTCGGCAGCTCTGGATTCCGCCGGGCTTCGCGCACGGCTTCTGCGTGACGAGCGCCACCGCGGACTTCCATTACAAGTGCACCACGCAGTATGCGCCAGAGGTCGAGCGCTGCATCGCGTGGGACGACCCGGACCTCGCCATCCCCTGGCCGGTGACGGAGCCGCTCATGTCCCCGAAGGACCTGCGCGCCCCTCGGCTGAAGGACGCGCAGGTGCTGCCCTCGCTGTAGTCGGCGCGGGGGCGGGTCCGCTCACATCGCTCCGCCCGCGCGCAGGTTGATGCCGTACTCGAGGTAGGCCTTGAGACACGACATCATGTGCATCCAGCCGCCACAGTTGCCGTAGGACGCCTGGACGTCCGCCAGGGTGTCCTTCCAGCCGGACTCGCGAATCTGGACCATGGTGTTGCCGGCATCGATGGGCGTGAAGCGCATCTCCACGCGAATCTGATAGCCGCCAGGGCCCGCCTCCCACTCGAAGACGAGCCGGGCGTCCTTCTCCACCTCGCGGACGACGACGTCGTGCTCGCCCGGCACCTCCGCGAAGCTCCACTTCACCGTCGCGCCCGCCACCAGCGGCCCGCTCGCGGTCTGGACGAAGTAGCCGCTGAGCTTGCGCGGGTCCACCACCGCGTCGAACACCTGCGCCACCGGCTTCTGGACCTTCAACTGCACCTGGAACCTGGGCTCCATCTCGTTGCTCCTCTCGCTGGGTTTCGGCCGGACAATATGTTATAGAATTATAACATGTCGAGGGCGGAGCGGGATGACCTCATCTTCAAGGCGCTGGCGGACTCGCGGAGGCGGGCGATGCTGGACTTGTTGAAGGAGGCGCCGCGGACGACCGGAGATTTGTGCGAGCGGTTCGAGGGCTCGCTGGACCGGTGCACGGTGATGCAGCACCTGAAGGTGCTGGAGCGCGCGGGTCTGGTCATCGCGGTGAAGGAAGGGCGCACGCGCTGGAACTACCTTGACGTCACGCCCTTCCAGGAGATCCACGAGCGGTGGATCTCCCCCTATGCACGGGAGGCCGTGGGCCTCCTGTCGAAGCTGAAGCGGGACGTGGAAGACGACTGACGCCCGCTGAGGTGGCGGCTACAGGCTCTTGAGGAACTCCACCAGGTCACCCCGCTGCGTGGCGTCCTGCACGTAGACGGGGTGGGGTGCCTTGTCGCCGCGCGTGGGGTCCAGCAGCGCATCGAGCCCCGCCACCGAGCTGTCGTGGAGGAAGCGGTCCTTGCGCCCCAGGTCCAACAGCAGGGGCAGGGCGGAGCCACGCGGCTCCCCCCGGCGGCTGGCCTCCACGATGACCGTCTTGTCGTCGAAGATGATGGTGGGGTCGTCCTGGATGGGCGCGAAGGCGATGGTCCGGATGCCGGGCTCCACGGGGCGCTCGGCGAGCACCGTCGGGTTGTAGCCCGGGTAGATGCTCTTCATCGGCACGATGAAGGACGGGACGCGCTTGCTCTGGTCCACGTTGTGGCAGTTGGTGCAGCGCGCGGTGAACTGCTCGCGTCCACGCGCGGCGCGGGCGGCATCGAAGGCGACCGGCGCGGGGGCCTGGAGGCTGTCGGTGTATGCGTTGAGGTCCCTCAGCGCGTTCTCGTCCACGCGCAGGCCCACGGGCGCGGCCTCGGTGCCGACCTGGTCGGCGGGGACGGCCGTCGCGGTGATGTAGGGGAAGCCCTCGCCCACCACGCCGCCTTTGCCCACCACCTGCGTCTCCTTGAGGATGGCGAGGTAGTCGTCCGCCAGCTCGGTGCCCGCGGCCTTGCCGCCCAGGGCCTGGAGGAAGGTGCGACCCCCGGGTGTCACCAGGCTCGTGAGGTCCAGCAGCACGGTGTAGACGAGGTTGTTGAAGTTCTCGAGCCGCGCGATGTCGCCGGGCGTGCCCCAGGGCGCCGCCAGGTCCGTGCGGAAGAACGGCGCGATGTGCTGCTGCGCGCCCGTGCCGTCCGGCGCGTCATCGAACGAGCCCAGCGGGTAGAAGGCCGGGTTGCTCGCGAAGGCGTCGACCTCCGCCTCCGTGGACTTCTCCGTGAGGCCCTGCTCCGAGGGCGCACGGCCGATGGACTTGTCCCCGTTGGCGGTCAGCTTCACCTGGAGGAGCGGGTAGAGCGCGCGCGTGTTGGCGGCCACCGCGAAGATGCCGCCCACGTTGAGGTTGTGCGGCGTGGGGCCGTCGATCTGCTTGCCGATGGAGCCGCCGCCCAGGTTGTTGGGCGACTTCACCACCGAGCCGTCCGTAATCGCGTGGCACAGCGCGCAGGACACGCCCACCTTGTCGCCGCTGGCGACGTCCAGCTTGCCGTCCGCGTTGGTGTCCTTGACCACGACGCCAATCACCGCGTTGGCGTTGATGAGCGCCACGGTGGTGGCCGGGTCATTGAGCAGCGGACCGCTGGTGCCCTGCGAGGCCAGCTCGGCCGCGACGGCCGCCTTGGTGGCGTCATCCAGTGCGTCCACGTTGACGCTGAGGCCCGCCTGCAGCGCCTGCACCGGGGTGAGCCGCGCGGCGACGATGCCCGCGGGCAGTCGCACCGCGTCCGTCCAGAAGCCCTCGTTGCCGAAGGTCTCGAAGCGGAACACCTGCTGGCCCCGGGTGCTGTCGCCGCCCGTCAGGCGCGGCAGGTCCGGCCCCTGGTCCGCGGGGCCGTCCTTCGTCTGGTTCTGGTTGATGTTCGGGCCGCTGTCCTTGCTCTTCGAGCAGGCCCCCTGCGCCATGGCCAGGCTGGTGGCCAGGAACACCCAGCCGACCTTCCCACGATTCTTCTTCATCCTTGTTCCCCCAATGCTGACGCGCTTCGAAGCGCGCAGCTATTGAGGTCACTCGGGCGCGCGTGGCACGTGCATTCCGCGCGAGAGTCGGTGCCTGTCGCGTCAGCGACACCCGGGGTGATCGCCTGTGCTCACTCGGGCGCGCAAGCGTCGGGCGCCGTGCTTCCGGGTGCGGGGCACTCAGCGCGAGACGCTGTCACGAGCGAGCGTGCACTCCTCGCAGCCGGCGTCTGGCCCGCAGAGGAAGACGAGCGGGTCCGTGGCGAGCTGCTCCATCGCGACGGCGACGATGTCCCGCGCGTCCGCCAGTCGTGCGTCGGCGTGGCCCACCTTGCCCTCACGTTGCAGGCCCCGAGCCCGGAGCCACGCGTCCGCGCGACGGAAGCCGGTGCAGCAGTGGTCCGTCTCGGCGATGTCCACCGTGCTCGCGACACCGTCGACCTCGACGACGCAGGGATGGGAGATGGAGTAGGGCACGCCCGCGAGCGCCTCCGCGAGGTGCAGCGTGGTGTCCTCGCTGTGTGTCACGCCGAGCAGGAGGACCTGTCCGCCCAGCGCGTGCACCTGACCCACGGGGCTATCGGGGCCGTGCGGCGGAGACAGGGGCTGTGGGCGGCAGATCTCCACCGCGTGGGGACCCGCCGCGGCGAACGAGCCGCCCGGATGCGTGCTGCGCACCACGCCCGGCTGGCGCCAGAACAGCTCCGCGGTGATGCCCATGTCCGTGGTGGGTGTGGAGCGTGGGTCGAAGACGGACTCGCCATCCGTCATCGTCGGCATCACCAATGTCCCACGAGGACCGAGGGCGGCGCGCAGGGCAGCCACCAGTCCGAGCGGCCCGCCTTCCACGGGACGCACGGCGCGGAACGACGTGTGGACCAGGAGCACGCCCGCCTCGCGCACGCCGAGGGCGCGGAGCTGCTCCTCCATCTGTTGTTGGCTGATCTCGTCGGACATGGGCTCGAAATCCTAATGGGGCTTCATCGCGAGCGCCGTCGGAACGTGCTCGATGAGGAAGTCGCGCATCGCGACCACGCGAGGCGCGAGAGGGCGCTCGGGGAGGGTGACGAGGGAGAGCGGGGTGCCGGGGAAGGTGAGGTCCGACAGCACCCGAACGAGCGTTCCCTGCGCCACGTCCCGCGCGGCGAGGAACGTGGGCAACAGCGCCACGCCGCCCGCGTTCCGGGCCAGCTCCAGCAGGGCGCCGAAGTCCTCGCACTCGACGGCCGCGGGAGGCGAGTCCTTCTTCGCGGCGAAGCTCTTGCGCCCCGGTTGGGTCGAGGGCCACAGGCCGTCATGCCGGGCCAGCTCGCTCACGGACTTCATGCTCCCGCGTGACGCCAGGTAGCGGGGCGAGGCGAAGAAGCCCGCCTCCAGGGTGCCCAGCTTGCGGGCCTTGAACGGCCCGGGGCGCAGCGTGCCCACCCGCAGGGCCAGGTCGGAGCGCGTCGCCGCGAGTGCCACCACCGAGGACTCCAGGACGAGCCGCACCCGGACCAGCGGGTAGCGTGCGCGGAAGGCGGCCACCAGGGGCGCCACCACGGTGCGGCCCAGGTCCGGCGTCGTCGTCACCGTCACCAGGCCCGAGGGTGTCACGGGCCGGTCCTCCAGCGAGGTCGTGGCGGATTCGAGCGCGGCGAGGGGCTCTGCGATGCGCGCGAGGAGTTGTTCTCCCGCGACGGTCAGCGCCACCGCGCGCGTCGTCCGGGTGAGGAGGACCACGCCCAGCTCGGACTCGAGCGCGCGGACCACCCGGCTCACGTGTCCCTTGTCGACATCGAGCCGCTTCGCGGCCTGCGTGTAGCCGCGCGTCTGCGCCACCGCGAGGAAGACCGTCAGATGGTTGAGGTTCATCGTTGTGGATTCTACAACGATGGGTTGCGATTCCTCGTATTGTTGACGTGTCGGGACGGACGCATGGTGGGGCTCGCGCATGTCGCGCCATCGAGTCCGAAGGGGTTGCCTCCCATGAAGCGTTGGGTCCTCGTCCCGTGGTTGCTGTTCACCTTCGCCTGCGCCAGCACCGTTCCGGGCGCGTTGCCCTTGCGAGCCGAGAAGGGGCCGGAGCCGGAGGTCACCCTGTTGTGGGTGGGAGAGGCCCAGGCGGAGCGCTTCGAGGAGGGGGCGTGGAAGCGGGTGCCGGCGTTCGACTACGAGTTCACCGTCGAGCAGCGCCGCTTCGGCAACCACTGGGAGTCGGTGAAGCACCTGCGTCGGCGGCACCCGGACTATGACGGGAGCGCGGGCCCGCGTGAGCAGACGATGTTCTTCCGGGTGGACCTGGGCGCGGTGGAGTCCTCCGGGAGCGTGGCGCTGAAGCTGGCCTCCACGCTGGGCCCGGGCGAGGGGACGACCGACCGCGCGTTCCGGGAGGCGGAGCTGGTGTTCCACCCGGAGCTGAGCTCCTTCGCGCCCTTCGACACGTACCGCATCCAGCAGCATTACGAGTACGAGCAGGGGCTGCTGAAGGAGACGGTGTCCCTGGACAAGGGCGAGCGGCCCTGGGTGCGCAACCACGAGCGGGCCGGGCTCTTCGCCCCCCACCGCTTCGAGTCGCCTCCGACGACGCGGTGACGAGGGGCCATCCGAGCCCTCCTGCGTTTCCCGTGCGCGGGAGCGCGGCCTGCGTTAACGCAAGGGCTTTCCGGGGATGGCGCCGCCCGGGACGGGACGGGCCCGTCCCTCGTTGCGCGTGCGCGCCCTGAGGTCCTCCGATGATTCCCTTCTCTGTTCTCGACCTCTCCCCCATCCGCCAGGGCAGCGACGCGGCGGACGCCCTGCGCTCCACGCTGGACCTGGCCCGCCACGCGGAGCGCTGGGGCTACCGGCGCTTCTGGCTGGCCGAGCACCACAACATGACCGGCATCGCCAGCGCGGCCACCGCCGTCGTCATCGGCCATGTCGCCCAGGGCACCTCGAGCATCCGCGTGGGCGCCGGCGGCATCATGCTGCCCAACCACTCGCCCCTCGTCATCGCCGAGCAGTTCGGCACGCTCGAAACCCTGTACCCCGGCCGCATCGACCTGGGCCTGGGCCGCGCCCCCGGCACGGACCAACGCACCGCCGCCGCCCTGCGCCGCAGCCGCGTGGACACCTCCGACGCGTTCCCCCAGGACGTCGCCGAGCTCCAGGCCTACTTCCAGGACCCCGAACCTCAACAGGCCGTGCGCGCCGTGCCGGGCATGGGGCTCAAGGTGCCCCTGTGGATCCTCGGCTCCAGCCTCTTCGGCGCGCAGCTCGCCGCCGTCATGGGCCTGCCGTACGCGTTCGCCTCGCACTTCGCGCCCCAGCAGCTCTTGTCCGCCCTGCGCGTGTACCGCGCCAACTTCCGCCCCTCCGCGGTGCTCGACAAGCCCTATGCCATGGTCGGCCTCAACGTCTTCGCGGCCGACACGGAGCCAGAGGCCCAGAAGCTGTTCACGTCGCTCCTGCAGGCCTTCATCAACCTGCGCCGCGGACGCCCCGGCCAGCTGCCTCCTCCCGTGGACAGCATGGACGGACGCATCACCGAGTACGAGCTGGCGGAGGTGGAGTCCATGCTGGCCTGCTCCATCGTCGGCAACCCCCAGCAGGTGGAGGAGGGACTGCGCTCCTTCATCGCGGAGGTCCAGCCCGACGAGCTGATGGTCACCTCGCAGATCTTCGACCACACCGCGCGGCTGCGCTCCTACGAGCTGCTCGCCCAGGCCCATGCCCGCCTCTCCAGCGGCGAAGGCGCGTCCAGTTCCGCGGGCTGAGCCCGACTTCCGCCCCTTCGCGAGCGCTCCCCTGGATGCCTGCCCCCTGGGGCCTCCCTGGGGGAGCGGGCAAGGAGGCTGTCCCTCCGGGCAGGGGCGCCACCGAGGGCGCGCATGGCCAATATCCCCTGGGACTTCCATGGGATGAGGACTGCGCGATGGTCTTGCCGGGCAAGGGCATGGGATGGCTGGAGTTCTTCAAGCTCCTGAAGGACGAATGGAAACGCGATGACGTGGGGGATGTCGCCGGTGCGTTGACGTTCCGCGCCATCCTCGCGCTGTTCCCGTTCCTGCTGTTCCTGGTGTCACTCGCGGGCGTCATCATCGACCCCAACCAGGCGCAGGTGCTCATCCAGGAGCTGGGCAAGGTGGCGCCCAAGGAGGTCACCTCCATCCTGAGCCAGCGCATCGAGTCGCTCGCCAGCAGCAACCCCGTGGGCCTGCTCACGGTGGGCGGCGTGGGCGCCATCTGGGCGGCGTCCGGCGGCATCGTCGCGTTGATCAACGCGCTCAACACCGCCTACGGCGTCGAGGAGACGCGGCCGGTGTGGAAGCTGCGGCTCATCGCGGTCTCCACGACGCTGATTGCCGCGGTGGTCGCCATCGTCGCGGCGCTGGCCGCGGTGGCCACGCCCGCGCTGGCGAGCAAGCTGCCCGGGCCCGTGTCCACCCTGGCGCTGTGGCTGCGCCTCCCGGTGGCGGGCCTGCTGATGATGTTCCTGTGGGCGGTGCTCTATTACGTCCTGCCCAACGCGAAGCAGAAGTTCCGGTTCATCACCCCCGGCTCCGTGGTGGGCGTGCTCATCTGGGTGGCCGCGTCCTGGGCCTTCTCCAAGTACGTGGCCAACTTCGGCAAGTACGACGTGAACTACGGCGCCATCGGCGGCGTCATCGTGCTCCTCCTGTGGATGTGGCTGTCCTCGCAGGTGGTGCTGCTGGGCGCCGAAATCAACGCCATCCTCGAGCAGCGCTCCCCGGAGGGGAAGGCGCCGGGGCAGCACGTGCCGGGGCAGGGCAAGGCCCTGACGGCCACCAAGACGGAGCTGGAGGAGGGCGGCGTGGGCCTGCCCGGCTCCCGCGATTTCCGACCCCAGCTGGACCCGGCCACGGGCCAGAGCGTCGCCAACACGCCCCCGAAGCTTGGGCAGACGCCCCTGGCCGCCGCCGCCAAGTGGGCCGCCGGCCTGGGCCTGGGGGTCTTCTTCCTGCGCAAGACGTCTCGATGAGGCCCGTCCAGAAGCGGGCGGACTCCCCGGGGCCGGGGTTTGCCGGGTTGCACGCCGCCAGGGCGGGCGATAGGTAACCTGGAGGTGTCTGCATCCCAGCCCGGAGGGTGAGTGAACAGCCGATTCACCATGGCGGCGCACATCGTCGCGATGCTCGCGAAATGCTCGGCGAAGGCGGAGGGTCCGCTCACGTCCGAGGTCATGGCGCGCAGCATCCAGACGAACCCCGTCGTGGTGCGGCGGCTGCTGGGCGACCTGGCGCGCTCGGGGCTCATCGAGACGAAGCGCGGCGCCCGGGGCGGCGTGACGCTGGCCCGAGGCCCGGAGACCATCACCCTCCGCGACATCTACGAGTCCGTGGAGGAGGGCGAGCTGTTCGGCCGCCACCCCGTGGGGCCCGCGCCGGACTGCACCATCGGCCCGTGCGTGGCCGAGTACCTGGAGGGCGTCTTCGGCCGCGCGGAGGCCGCGCTGAAGAAGAGCCTGGAGGGCACCACCGTCGCCCAGATGTCAGAGGAGCTGGAGGCCCGCTTCCGCGCGCTCAACCCCTCCCTCGAGCAGTCCGGCTGAGCCTCAGTGCGGCAGCGCGCTCATGTCCATGTGGATGACCTCCCAGTGATGGCCATCCGGGTCGAAGAAGCTCCAGCCGTACATGAAGCCGTGGTCCTGGGGCTCTCCCGCCGTTGAGCCGCCGGACGCCACCGCCGTCTTCACCATCCGGTCCACGTCCTCGCGGCTGGAGGCCGACAGCGCGAAGATGCCCTCGGCCGTCGTGCGCGTGTCGCACAGGGCCTTCTTGCTGAAGTCCTGGAAGCGCGCCTCCGTGAGCAGCATCACGAAGGCCTCTTCGCTGATGACCATGCACGTCGCGTGGTCATCACAGAAGCGGGCGTCGAACGTGAAGCCCAGCTTCGTGAAGAACGCGTTCGTGCGCTTCAGGTCCTTCACGGGCAGGTTGACGAAGAGCTTGCGCGAGCCGGTCATGGCCATGGGTGCCTCCACCATCAAGGGGTCTGCCTGGCTCTGACGGACGAGGGGGCCCGGAATCATCGGTGCCCTGCGAGAAAAGACGCCTGGCCCCTCAGCGCGCGGGCAGGAAGGGGGGCAGCCCGAAGCGGGGGAAGAGCGTCTTCGCGTCGAGGAAGTAGTTGAGCCCGACGATGTGCTCCCCCTCGATTTCGAGCACGTTGAGCGCCCACGGGGCGAGCATCCCGTCCGGGCCGCCCGGCTTGTACTGGCCGAACGCGGGGGCGCCGTTGGCCGACACGGGCACCAGCCGCGAGCCCCGGCACGCCGCGCCCCGTCCCTCCATCCACAGGGCCACCTGCTGGGGCCCGCGAATCCAGAGCGAGAGCGGAGGCATGGACATGTTGACCTCCTGGTGGAGCAGGGCGGTGAGCGCGGCCATGTCGTAGCGCTCGAACGCGTCCACGTACCGGTCCACCAGCGAGGCCTGCTGCTCCGACAGCGCCGCTCTCGGCGCGCTCACGTCCTTGGTGGCCAGCGTGGCGCGGGCCCGCTGCAGCGCGCTGTTGACGGCGGGCACCGTCAGCTCCAGCGCCTCGGCGACCTCGGCGGCGGACCAGTCCAGCACCTCCGTGAGCAGCAGCGCCGCGCGCTGGCGGGGCGGCAGGTGCTGGAGCGCGGCGACGAAGGCCAGCCGGATGCTCTGCCGCATCATCACCAGCTCCGCGGGCGAGGCGTGGCTCGGCACCACGAGCGCGTCCGGCACGGGCTCCAGCCACTCCTCACCGGGCCGCTCGCCCAGGGGCGCGTCCAGCGGGCCCGGCGGCCCCAGCTCCATGGGCCGCACGCGGTGGGCGCGCTCCTGGAGCACGTCGATGCAGCGGTGGGTGGCGATGCGGTACAGCCACGTGCGCGCGCTGGAGCGCCCCTCGAAGTGCTCCAGGTGGCCGAGCGCGCGCACGAAGGTCTCCTGGACGGCGTCCTCGGCCTCGGCGACGGAGCCGAGCATCCGGTAGCAGTGTCCGGTGAGCGCGGTGCGGTGCTCCTCCATCGCGAGGAGCGCGGCCTGCGGTGCGGGGGAAGGGCCTTCAGCCATGGCCGGGCCTCTATCAAGCCTCCGCGGGGCGGGCCAAGCGCCGGGGCGTGTGGTGGCCCCCGGCGTGTGGACCCTGGAGCGGCGCGTCAGCGGCGGTGGGCCGCGACGTCCGCGTGCTTCTCGCGGAACTCCGAGTAGGGGCCGTTGAAGTCGAGCACCTCCTGGCCGGCCTGGAGCGACCAGATGCGCGTGGCCACCTCGGAGATGAGCTCCTGGTCATGCGTCACGACGATGACGGTGCCCTCGTACTTCTGCAGACCCTCGGCGAGCGCGGAGATGGACTCCAGGTCCAGGTGGTTGGTGGGCTCGTCGAGCACCAGGACGTTGTCCTGCATGATCATCAGCTTGGAGAGGAGCAGGCGCACCGTCTCACCACCGGAGAGGGTGTCCGTGTTCTTCATGCGCTCCTCGCCGGAGAAGAGCATGCGGCCCAGCACGCCGGAGATCTCCTCGTTGGTGAGCTTGTCGTGCAGGTCGCGCAGCCAGCCGAAGCAGGTGGTGCCCTTGCGCACGACGCCGTGGTGGTCCTGCGGCAGGTAGCCCACGGAGGCCTGGTGGCCCCAGCCGATCTTGCCCGTGTCCGGCTCCAGCTGGCCGGCGAGCATGCGCACCAGGGTGGACTTGCCCACGCCGTTGCGGCCGATGACGCAGACCCGCTCGCCCTTGCACACCAGCGCGTTGAAGGGCCGGATGACGGGCTGGCCGTCGAAGGACTTGCTGATGCCCTCCACCATGAGCGTCTGCTTGCCGCTCAAGACCTTCTGGTCGAAGCGGATGAACGGACGGGCGATGTTGGAGCGCTTCAAGTCCTCCGTCTTCAGCTTGTCGATCTGCTTGATGCGGCTCTGCACCTGGGAGGCGCGGGTGCCGGCGTGGAAGCGCGCGACGAAGTCCTGCAGCTGGGCGATCTTCTTCTTCTTCTCCGCCGTCTCGGACTCGACGCGCGTGCGCAGCTGGGCCTTCTGCCGCACCATGTCGTCGTAGCCACCGGTGTACTGGATGATGGCCTCGTAATCGATGTCCGCGATGTGCGTGCAGATGGAGTTGAGGAAGTGCCGGTCGTGGCTGATGGTGATGAGCACGCCCTCGTACTCGTGCAGGAAGTTCTCCAGCCAGCGGATGGAGTCGATGTCGAGGTTGTTCGTGGGCTCGTCGAGCAAGAGCCCCTCGGGCTTGCCGAACAGCGCCTGGGCGAGCAGCACGCGCAGCTTGAGGCCGCCCGTCAGCTGCCGCATCTGGCCCTCGTGGAACGACTCCTCGATGCCCAGGCCCGCCAGCAGCGTGGCCGCGTCGCTCTCCGCCGAGTAGCCATCCTCCTCGGCGATGACGCCCTCCAGCTCACCCAGCCGGTTGCCGTCCTCCTCGGTGATGTCGGACTTGGCCAGCAGCTGGTTCTTCTCCGACATGGCCTCCCACAGGGGCTTGTTGCCCATGAGGACGACGTCGAGGACGCGGTTCTCCTCATAGCGGAAGTGGTCCTGGCGCAGGATGCCCAGCTTGCGCGGGCGGATGACGTTGCCCATGTCCGCTTCCTCGTCTCCGGCGAGGATCTTCATGAACGTGGACTTGCCCGCCCCGTTGGGACCGGTCAGGCCGTAGCGACGGCCCGGGGAGAAGGTCACGTTGACCTCCTCGAACAGCTTCTTGGGCCCGTAGGCCTTGGAGACGTTGATGACGTTGAACATGGCGGCGGCGTTGTAGCGGAATTGACGCGCAGCGGCCAAGGAAGCGTGGAATCGCCTCCGGACCGTCTCGCGGTGACCTGAGGAAACGCCTGCCAGGTGACGAAAAATGCCCTGGAATGGCGGGGCCTTGGGGGCCTGTCCGGCCGGCGGGTGGGGGGACGGGCGACAGGGATGGACTGTCGGGCGGGATTGGCGGGTATAAGGCCCCGCCCATGGCCGTCCGTTTCGAGCTCGTCACCACCGACCCCACCGGCGCCCGCGCCGGCATCCTCCACACCCGGCGCGGCAGCTTCCGCACGCCCATGTTCATGCCGGTGGCCACCCACGCCGCCTTCCGGCATCTGGCCATGGAAGAGGTCAAGGAGACCGGGGCCAGCATCCTCCTGGCCAACACCTACCACCTGATGCTCCGGCCCGGCACGGAGGTCTTCAAGCGCTTCGGCGGCATCCATCCCTTCATGCAGTGGGATGGCGGCGTGCTGACGGACTCGGGCGGGTTTCAGATCTTCTCCTTGCCGGAGGACCGGCTCATCACGGAGAAGGGCGCGCACTTCCGGAGCTTCTACGACAACAGCCGGCAGCTCTTGAGCCCCGAGTCCAGCATCGCGATGCAGCAGTCCATCAACTCCGAAATCATGATGGTGCTGGACGTGTGCATCGACTCGCGCACGGACGAGGCGGGCACGCGCGAGGCGATGGAGCGCACCCACCGTTGGGCGGTGCGCAGCCTCGCGGCGAAGAACCAGGTGGACACCGGACAGGCGTTGTTCGGCATCGTGCAGGGCGGCGTGTTCCCGCACCTGCGCGACGAGAGCGCGGCCTTCCTGACGCAGCTGCCGTTCGACGGGTTCGCCATCGGCGGGCTGGCGGTGGGCGAGACGAAGGCGGAGCGCGAGACGATGACGTTGCGCACCACCGCGTCGCTGCCCGCGGACAAGCCGCGCTACCTGATGGGCGTGGGCACGCCGACGGACCTCATCGAGGCGGTGCTGCGCGGCGTGGACATGTTCGACTGCATCATCCCCACGAAGATGGCGCAGCAGGGCTACGCGTACACGTTCCAGGGGCTGGTGCGCATCACCCGCACGGTGTACCGGCTGGCGGACGAGCCGCTGGACGCCGAGTGTGATTGCTATGTGTGCAAGCGCTACACGCGCGGGTACCTGCAGCACCTGATGCGCGGCAAGCACCACCTGGGCTCGCGCTTCCTGTCGGTGCACAACGTGCGGCACTACCAGAAGCTGATGGGCCGCATCCGCGAGGGCATCCTCTCCGGCACGTACGACCAGGTGGCGCGCGAGCTGAAGGCCGCCATCGCCACGCCGAAGGACCTGAAGGAGGAGGCCTCCTCGCGACAGGTGACGCTCAAGGAGGTCGGGTGAGCGGCGAGGGCAATCCGCGTGACGGGGACTTCGAGCTCGTCACGCTGCGCAACGGCTCGCGCGCGGTGCGGCACCTGGGGCATGGCGAGGTGATGCACCCGTCGGTGGGCCCGTGGAAGGAGGCGCTGGGGCTCTACGTCGAGCAGCCGAAGCTGGCGGAGCGGTTGTCCCAGCCGGGGCCCACGCTGGTCATCCACGACGTGGGGCTGGGGGCGGCGACGAACGCGGTGGCGGCGCTGACGTGCGCGCGGGAGCTGGGCGCGGCGCGGCAGCGGGCGTTGGAGGTGGTGAGCTTCGAGGTGGACCTGGCGCCGTTGCGGTTGGCGCTGGCGGACGCGGCGGGGTTCCCGTTCCTGCAGCCGTTCCGCGCGGCCGTCGAGACGCTGATGCGGGATGGAGTGTGGGAGGAGGAGGGGCTTGTCTGGCGGCTGCACCTGGGGGACGCGGTGCCGTTCCTGGACGGGGCGCTGCCGGTGGCGGACCTGGTGTATTTCGATCCGTTCTCCCCCGCGTCGAACCCGGACATGTGGACGGAGGGCGTGCTCGCGCGGGTGCGTCGGCACTGCCGCGAGGACGGTGAGGGCGCGCTGCTGCTCACGTACAGCGCGGCGACACCCACGCGGGTGACGTTGCTGCTGGCGGGGTTCTTCGTGGGGGCGGGCTCGTCCACGGGGACGAAGGGCGAGACGACGGTGGCCTCCACGCGGCGCGAGTCGCTGGTGGCGCCGCTGGGGCAGCGGTGGGTGGAGCGGTGGACGCGCTCCTCGTCGCGGGCTCCGCATGGCGGAAGTTTGACGCCCGAGGTCGAGGCGCGCGTGCTCGCGCATCCGCAGTGGCGTTGAGCGGGCCTTCTCGTCCCCCAGGTACGAGCGTGGCCCCTGGGACCAGGGTGCAATGGGTTGCGGGAGGCCTTGGCGCTAGGAATTGAGCTTCCGCGAGCGGACCTGTCGCGGATCGGGAGCTCCTCCATGTCTGCCTTTCCTGCGCGCCTGGTGTCGCTGTCCTCTCTTCTCGCGGCCCTCGTCCTGTATGCGGGGCCCGCGAGCGCGGAAACCGTCACCCTCAACTGTCCGGGCACCATGGCGGTGAACTACTCGCCCGGCATGACGAACACCCCGCGCTTCATGACCATCTCCGGGACGGGCGTCTTCGGTCCGTGTGTGGGATTGCCGCTCGGCATCATCTCCGCGGACTATTCCGGCGTGGCGCAGGGGACGACGAGCTGTCTGACCAGCTCGACGACGGCGAACCTGACGTTGAAGTGGAACGACGGCACGGTGAGCACGCTCTCGCTGACGCAGACGCTCAACACCCGGCCGACGGGGCAGGTGGTGTCTGTCTATGCGGGCACGGTGACCGCGGGCCGGTTCCAGGGGGCCATCGCGACGGCGACGCTGACGCTCGCCCAGACGGACCTCCTGGGGTGCTTCACCGAGGAGGGCGTCACCGCCACGGCGGGCCCGGCGGTCTTCACCATCGTCAGCCTGCTCTAACGACTGGGTGAACAGGGTCGGTACACGTCTGGCCTCGGAGGAATCATGTCATACGGCTCGTGGTGTCGTGGCTCGTCGGGGAGTCTGGGGTTCCTGCTGGTCGTCTGCGCGCTGGTCTGGGCACCGACTTCGCGCGCCGAGGCGGTGCTGTTGACCTGTCCCGGCACGCTCCAGGCGACGTACTCGCCGGGCATGACGAACACTCCACAGACCATCGCCACGAATGTGAGCGGGACGTTCGGCCCCTGTGTCGGTGTACCGCTGACACTCCTGTCCGCGTCGCTCGAGGGAGGCGGGACGGGGCAGCTGAGCTGTCTCGCCGGGTCGACGCAGTCCATGTCGACGCTGACGTGGAATGACGGCACGTCCAGCACCGTGAGCGTGAGCATCCTCGTCTCGGCCCGGCCGCTCGGCGAGGTGGTGGTGACGTACTCCGGCACCGTGTCGAGCGGGCGGTTCGCGGGCGCCGCTGTGCTCATGGTGCTCGTCCTGGCGCAGACGCAGGTCACCGGGTGCTTCACGGCCCAGGGAGTCACCGCCACGGCGGGGCCCGTGGTCCTCACCATCACCGGCTCCTGACGCACGGGCGTCCGGCTCAGTGGGGCGGGTGGGTCGTGGGGTCCGCTCCCTGAGGTCGCCGGAGGGGAGGCTGCTCTCGCGGGGGCGCCTCTTCCGAGGAGGTGCGGGCCGCCCGCGCGAGTGCGTCCTGTCGCTGCTCGTCGCGAATCTCCCGGCCGAGGAAGTAGTTGAGGGCGGTCCTGATGGCGGCCACCGCGGCGACCTGACCAATCTGCTCCCACGTGGGCGCGACGGCCGTGCGCAGCAGGTCCGCGCCGAGCTGGAACTCCAGGCCCAGCGCGAGGAATCGGCCGAGGGTGAGGCGGATGCGGGTGAAGGACTCGGTGCGCTCCTTCTGGGCGGCGGCCAGGATGAAGCGCACGAAGCCGATGGCGGCGCCGGTGAAGATGACGAGCGCGGCGGCGACCTCCACCAGTCGCACCAGCAGCGTCACCGCGCCGTGCAGCCAGGCTTCGTTGATGAGCTCGTCCATGGAACGGGGCTCCTCCGCTTCGGAAGATGGGCATCACCGCGGGCGCAGGTTGCGCTCCTCCGGTTGCGCGGACGGGCGCGCGAGGGGACGCCGCCTGCCTGCATCCCGAGGACGCCGTGGGGGCTGTCGTCGAGGCAGACAACCGGGGCGGTTCGGGATATCCGGGAGGGGCGATGAGCGAGGCCCTTCAACTGGATGACTGGGGCGGCACCGGCCCCGTGCTGCACCTGGCACACGCCAACGGATTTCCTCCTGGCACCTACCGCCAGCTCATCGAGCGGCTGAAGCCTCGCTTCCACGTCGTCACGGTGCGCTCGCGGTGCCTCGTCCCCGGCTCGGACCCGCTGTCGATGCGGGACTGGAACGACATGGCGGACGACCTCATCGGAGCGCTCCGCGCCGCGAAGCTGGAGGGCATCGTCGGAGTGGGACACAGCATGGGCGGCGTGGCGACGTTGCTCGCCTCCGTGAAGGACCCGAGCCTCTTTCGCGCCGTCGTCACCCTGGACCCCGTGTTGTTCTCCGGGATGCGCAAGCTGGTGCTGGACGTGCTGACGCTGCTCGGACAGCGAAGCCGTGTGCCTCCCGCGAGCCTGGCGCGCCGCCGCCGTGCGCACTGGCCCACGCGTGAGCTGGCCTTCACCGTCTATCGCAAGAAGCCGCTGTTCGCGGCCTTCGACGAGGCGTGCTTCCAGGACTACGTGACGTACGGGCTCACGGAGGCGCCCGAGGGTGGCTTCCGGTTGACCATCCCTCGCGAGTGGGAGGCCCGCGTCTTCGAGACGACGCCGAAGGGCCTGTGGGAGTCATTGCGCTCCATCTCCGTGCCCACGCTCATCGTTCGCGGGCAGCGCACGCGCACGTTGGCCGCCTCGGCCTTCGCCAAGGCCCGGCGGGTCATCCCGGGCGTGCGACTGGAGGACGCTCCGGGCGGGCACCTGTTCCCGCTGGAGGACCCGGCGGACTGTGCCCGGCGCATCCTCGCGTTCCTGGACTCGCTCGAGGCTCCTGGCGAGCCGCTGCGTCAGGTGCGTTAGGGCGCCGTGTCGTCCGCCACGGGCGTCGGGAGCGCGTCCGGCGACTCCGAGGGCTGCTGGGCTTCGAGCTGGAGGAGTGCCTCGAACGCCGCGGCCTTGGGGCTGGTGGTGGTGCTTTTGACGACGTGACGCCAGGTGCCGCCCGGTGGACGGTGCGCGTATCCGCCCCAGAGCAGCTTGCCCTGGAGCCCGAGGAAGACCTCGTCCTTCTCGAAGCGCTGATCGGCGGTCCGCTGCATCAACTCGAGGAGCTTCACGCGGTCCGGGTTGCCCACCTTCTTGAGGTGGGTGGAGCGCGCGGTGATGACCCGGATGCCCTGGTCCTTCACGGTCGCGGAGGCGGCGGTGACGGACATGGACGTGTGGCCCGCATCCTCGAGCACGGACTGGAGCGCCTCCTGGACGGCGACGTCCTCGGCCTGGGCGTGGAAGCGCTGGTCGAAGCCGTGGCGCTCTTCCTGGACCTCGGTGCCATCCGAGGAGGCGCCCGTGACGGCGGAGGTCACCGCGCCGACCACGGGGAAGCCCACGCAGCAGAAGAGCAGGGCGCCGAGAGGGAAGAGACCTCCCATGCGGTGCAGCACGGGCCTCGTCGGCACCGTGCCGATGGACTGCTCCGGCACCTCCGAGTGCAGGTTGCAGCGGGAGCAGGCGAGGACGTACTTCGTCCTCACGGAGAAGAGCGGGAACCAGAAGACGTGGACGACGCTGTAGTGCCGCTGGAGTCGGTGGGTCGTCTCCCGCTGGCAATCCCGGCAGAGGGCGGGGCGCTCCCCGAGCTCCTGCTGCTTCGCCGAGCTTCCGTAGATGATGAACATGCCTGACTCCGCTCGGGGTGGAGTCCGTCCCATACCTCGACGTTGATACAAGCGTCCACCGTGACACTCTGTCTCGGTGGACCCGCGCTCTCGTGACAGCCTGTTCGGGCGCGAGGTCCCGGGCCGCGCGGTGATTCCTCGCAGGTCCCTCTGAAGTCCCGGACGCGGAGGCTGTTGGCCTCGTGCTTGCTCTGTCCCTGCTTCATCCCTGGAGGGGAGGAGGTCGGGCCCGATGAGACATTGGTTCGAGCGGCACTCGTGGTGGTTGCATGGCGCGTTCATCCTCACGGTTGCGTTCCTGCTGTCGCGCATCGTCCACGTCTTCACCGAGTTTCATCTCAGCGCACCTGTTCCTGGATGGGAGGCATCGAGCGCGAGGGCCATCCGGATTGCTCCAGTCTCAGCACGCGCACCGCTGAGTGAGGACTCGCTGTCGAGGCTGCTGGGTGTGAAGCTGGGGGCGCGCGGCAAACTAGAGGACGTGGAAGGCCCGCCCCACAGTGCACGGCGCGCGAGGTTGGTGGGGACGCTGACGTCGCGCGAGGCGCACTGGTCGCTCGCGTCGGTGGAGGACCTGGACAGTCAAAGGGTGCGCAGCCTGCGCGTGGGAGACGTGATTCAGGACTCGGAGGTCGTCGCCATCGAGCGTGAGCGTGTCATCGTCGCGGTCCAGGGGCGTCGCGAGGTCATCGACCGGGGAGGTCCGTCGGGCGTCGTTTCTCCGATGCCGCGTCCGGCCTCGCCTGCTGACGCGGACATCCGGCGCGTGGGTGAGCACCGCTACGAAGTCCCCGGCAGGTACTTGGAACTCGACCGCTGGACGGGCGGCTCGACGCTCTCGGATGCGCGGATGGTGCCGGCGTTCAAGGACGGGAAGGCGCAGGGCTTCAAGGTCCTCTCCATCAAGAAGGGCTCGCTCTACGAGAAGCTCGGCCTCCAGAGCGGGGACGTCATCCAGCGCATCAACGGCGTGACGCTCGACTCCCTCGAGAAGGCCATGGAGACGTACATGCTGCTCAAGAACCAGCGACATCTGGAGATTGAAATCGAGCGGGGTGGACGGACGCTGCGCCAAGCCTACAACGTGCAGCCGTGACGGACATGCGGGCCCGCCCTGGATGGGGTCACGGCGGCGTCAGCGCGCATGACTGAGTCCGGGCGATTCGTGAGAAGCTCCCGGGAGCAGTGGAACGCGACGCGAGGTGACGCCATGGGCACTCAACTGTGCCTTCTCATCTTCGATGCTCCCGACGCCGTGCGCGCGCACCGGCTCGCGTCGCTGCTCATCGCGCTGTCGGCTTCCTCGTGGGTCGACCGGACGAGCTGGTCCATCGATGCCGTTCACACCCTCGGAGCGCCAGACCCTGAGGAGCTACGCAAACGCGCCAGACGTGAGCGTTGGAACCCGCGGCTCGGCGAGCGGGTCGGCATGGTGCCGTTGGGGGTCTTCCTGTTGCGCATGGACGAGCGGGGCCTCGGGCTGGAGGCGGACGGCGTGATGGGGCGCTGCCGAGTGGTTCGCCGTGAGCGCTGGTGGGGCGAGCGAGAGCGTCCTCTGGACTCCGTGCTGTCCGGTGACCTGGAGGTCGACTTCCAGAAGGTCGGCATGCGTTACTTCCTGCACCCTGAATACAGCAATGAGCGACTGCTTCGACTGGATGCACGGATTGCGGAGGTGAGGCTCTCGGGCCCCGCTCACGAACTCGAGCGGCTGTTGCGCCAACGGGCGGAGACCCTCGTGGAGGTCCTGGACGAGCGCAATGGGGACTTCCTCGACCGTTTCGTCCGGTTCGCGGGCCTCGCGGAAGCCCGAAGCGTCCGGGTGTGGACGAGTGATCGCCCCCTCGCTCCGGCCTGTGCTCCGCTGGCCTGGTATCGGGATGAGGCCTCGCTCCTCGAGGACGTGGTCCTCACCGCGCGCTGGCTCGAGGAGCAGGAGGCTGTCGAGCTGTTGGGGGCGCGCGAGCACCTCACGCAGCCCGGTCTGTCGGCGCTCCTCAGGGCGGTCGACCTCGCCGCGGTTCAGCGCTTCCTCTCGGAAGAACGGCCAGGTGTCCTCCGGAATCGACAGGGCTTCCTCCTCGTGAACCCCGAGATGAGCCCCGTGAAGGGCTCTATCGAGGCGACGTTCCTCCAGCTCGCGAGGGCTGCGTCCAGGGGCACGGGCTCGGCGGGTTGACCTCACCGCGCGCCCGATGTCAGGAGGTCAGGCGCGCGGCGTCACCCCTCGCGCCGTGGCCCCGCGCAGCTCCTCCTCGAGGTCGTCCGTGCCCATCATCGTTCGTCCCTTCCTCCCCACCGACACGGATGCGCTCGTGGATATCTGGAGCCGCGCGGTCCGCCAGACGCACGACTTCCTGAGTGACGCGGACTTCGAGGACATCCACCGCAAGCTCGGCCCCGTCTATCTCCCCGCCGTCGAGGTGCACGTCGCCTGTGAGGACGCGCGGCCCGTGGCCTTCATCGGCATGAGCGGACACCACGTGGAGATGCTGTTCGTGGACCCCTTGGTCATGGGCGGCGGACTGGGACGACGACTCCTCGCCCACGTGGCCCGCCGCGGCCCGCTCACCGTGGACGTCAACGAGCAGAACCCCCGCGCCGTGGGCTTCTACCTCCACTGCGGCTTCGCCCAGACCGGCCGCAGCCCCACCGACGGCGAGGGCCGGCCCTATCCGCTCCTCCACCTGGCCATGCCCCGGCCCGTGACGTCGTAAGCACCGGAATTTCAGACAGACTGGAGCTTGCTCCGAGGTCCGTCTAACCTCGGGAGTCACCCGCGTTGCCCGGAGTGATTCCATGTCCGAGTCCAAGCCCCGCCTCAAGCGTCCCGTGGAGAACGTCCGCGCCGAGCTGCTCGCGGACCCCGACACCCAGCGCATCGCGAAGTCCGTGGGCATGGAGCTCGCCGCCTACGTCGAGCTCGTCCTCGACTACGCCCAGCACCCGGAGAAGGAGCCCGTCCTCCAGGTCGTCCCCGACGAAATCCTCAAGCAGTCCGGCTACGAGCCCGCCAGCATCGAGGAGGTCGGCGAGTTCTTCCTCGGCGCCGCCCGGGGCGAGCTCGGCCTGGGACCCCCGCCGGCCTACTACAGCGGCTTCGAGTCCAAGCCCGCGCCCGGTGCGGGCAAGCCCTCCCTCCGGGGCGACGAGAACCAGTCCCAGGTCGAGGTCGACGAGGAGACCCGCAAGGCCCTCCTCAAGCACGTCCCCCGGGGGCCTGATCGCCTCTAATCCTACCTTGGAGGCAACTTCCTCCAGGCTCCTCCGATAATTTGGGTATCCATTTCTACCGAGGAAATCCCATGTCTGTCGGCGGCTCCAGTGGCGCGGGTGGTAGCAACGGCACGAACGGTGCGAACAGCGCCAGCAACGCGGCCAGCAAGGCTGCCGACGCGGCGAGCAAGGCCGCCAACAGCATCAGCAACGCGCTGGGCGGCCTGGGCAAGGCGCTCGGCGGGCTGTCGAAGGGCCTGAGCGGCCTGGGTGGCCTCGCGCAGGGCCTCAGCGGCCTGGCCAAGGGCCTCAGCGACGTGGTGGGCAAGGTCTCCGAGGCGCTCAGCTCCGTCTCGGGCCTGCTGGACAAGGCGCTCGGCGCCATCTCCGGCCCCCTCAAGGACATCGTCGGCAAGGCGCTCGACAACCTCCCGTTCGGCCTGGGCCAGCTGGCCAAGCCCTTCGCGGACAAGTTCATCGACAACGGCCTTTCCATGGTGGCCGGTGGCCCCCTGGCCGGCGTCAGCAGCCTGTTCAACGGCGCCTCCAACGTGGGCAAGCTCGCGGACACCGTCGACACGGTCCGCTCGGCGGCCACCGCGGTGGGCGACATCGCGCAGGGCAAGTTCAACGCCCAGCAGCTCGCCGCCTTCGCCCAGTCGAAGCTGCTGCGCGGCCTGGACTGACCCGCCCCGCGAAAACCCAGCACGAGTCTCGAGGACGTCCGCCCAGGCACCCGCTGCCCGTGGCGGACGTCGCCGTTTCGGCCCGTCACGCCCACGTCACGTCGGGGCGCCCGCGTCAGTTCAGGTAGCCGCCGGAGGCCTGGAACTCCGCGCGGCGGTTCTTCTCCAGCTCGGAGGCGGAGAGCGGCCGCTCCTCGCCGTAGGACAGGGTGGACAGCCGGGAAGGCTCCACGCCCAGCCGGCGCAGGTAGTCGCGCACCACCGAGGCCCGACGCTGACCGAGCGCCAGGTTGTACTCCGTGGTCCCCAGCGCACAGGTGTGCCCGGTGATGCTCACCTTCGCCTGCGGCCGCTGGCGCAGGTCGTCCGCCAGCTGCGTCAGCGTGTCGCGGAACTCCGGGCGCAGCGTCGTCGAGTCGAGCTCGAAGTAGACGGGCTCCAGGCGGATGGGATGCAGGTCCGTGTCGGGATTCGGGGTCATCGTTGAGGGACGCTCCGGCTCCGGACGCGTGGCCACCGGAGCATGGGGGGGCTGGGAGATGGCTATTTGCCCTCTGAACGCTCGCGCCGGTGAATCGTGGAGACGTCGATTCCGAGCAGCTCCGCCGCCCGTGTCTTGTTCCCGCCACAGCGCGCGACGGCCCAAGAGATGTACTCGCTCTCCAGTTTGCGCAAGGGGATGACCTCGCGTTGGGCCTCCAGGAGCGGGTGTGGCTCCGGCCCCCCATCCGCCAGGTGCGGCCGCAACTGCTCCAGGTCCACCACGTCCCGGGTCCCCAGCACCACCAGCCGCTCCACCAGGTTCTCCAGCTCGCGCACGTTGCCCGGCCAGCGCAGCGAGCACAGCGCCGCGAGGGACTCCTGGGCGAAGCGCTCCACGGGCGAGCGCGGGTTTCGAGCCCGGGCCTGCTCCAGGAAGTGCTCGGCCAGGGCGGGGATGTCCTCGGGCCGCTCCCTCAACGGCGGAGCCCGCAGCGTCACCACGTTGAGCCGGTAGAACAGGTCCGCGCGGAAGCGGCCCTCCTTCACCCGGGCCTCCAAATCCTGATGCGTCGCGGCCACCACCCGCACGTCCACCGTGCGCGAGCCGTCCGCGCCCACCGCCCGCACCTCGCCCTCCGCCAGCACGCGCAACAGCCGCGCCTGGAGCTCCGGCGCCATGTCCCCGATTTCATCCAGGAACAGCGTCCCCCCGTCCGCTTCCACGAAGAGGCCCCTGCGCGCGCTCGTCGCGCCGGAGAAGGCGCCCTTCACGTGTCCGAAGAGCTCGCTCTCCAGCAGGGCGTGGGGCAGGGCGGTGCAGTTGACGGCGACGAAGGGGCCCGCGCGGCGGGTGCCCTCGAAGTGCAGCGCCCTGGCCACCAGCTCCTTGCCGCTGCCGCTCTCACCCCGCACCAGCACCGGCGCGCTGGACCAGGCCACGCGCTCCACCAGCGCGTACAGGGCCCGCATCGCGCCGCTGCGGCCCACCATGGCGCCCAGCCGGCCCCGGTCCTCCGCCTGCTGCTTGAGCGTGCGGTGCTCGGCGCGCATGCGCCGCTGCTCCAGCGCCCGGCCCACGTACAGCCGCACCTCGTCCAGGCGGAAGGGCTTGGCGAAGTAGTGCCACGCGCCGCGCTTCATCGCCTCCACGGCGTTCTCCACGCCGCCGAAGGCCGTCATCATCAGCACGGGCAGGTCCGGGTCCAACTTGCGCGCGGCCTCCAGCACGTCGAAGCCGTCCACGTCCTTCATGCGCAAGTCGCAGATGACCGCGTCGTACACGGCGGCGCGCAGCTGGGCGATGGCCTCCGCGCCACCGGACGCCACGTCCACCGTGTAGCCTGCGTCCGCCAGCGGCTCCTGCAGCATCTGTCCCATCTCGACGTGGTCATCGACGACGAGGACCCGGGCTCTAACCGACATGTTGCTCCTCTCGCGCGGGGGCCGCGGCGGGCCACTGCAGCATCACTCGCGTGCCTTGACCGGGCGCGCTGTCCAGCTCGATGCGTCCACCGTGGTTGCGCACGATGTGCGCCACCATGGTGAGTCCCAGGCCCGTGCCCAGGCCGCGCTTCTTGGTGGTGAAGAATGGGTCGAAGACCTGGTGCAGGTGCCTGGGGGCGATGCCGCACCCATTGTCCTCGATGGTGATGCACACGCGCCCCCACGCGCCGGACGCGTCCGCCTCGCCCGGCGTCGCCGTCAGCCGCACCTGGCCTCCGGGCTCGCACGCGTCGCACGCGTTGAGCACCAGGTTCACCAGGACCTGCTGGAGCTGGTCCGCGTCCGCCGCCAGCGCGGGCAGGGGCTGGGACACCTCCCACTTCAAATCGACGTGGCGCCGCTCCGCCTCGACGCGCAACAGCTCCTGCACGCTCCGGACGAGCGGCCCCAACGTCACCGCGCGCGACTCGGCGGGCTGCAGCCGCGAGAAGTCCAGCAGCTGGCGGATGGTGCGGCTGACGCGGTCGATCTGCTCGACGATGGCGCCCACGCCCGGGGACTGCGGGTGCTCCGGGCCCAGCTTGTCCTGCACGTACTCGGCCCGGCCGCGGATGATGCCCAGCGGGGTGCCGATTTCATGCGCGATTCCCGCCGCGAGCACGCCCACGGTGGCGAGCTTCTCCGCGCGCAAGAGCTGCCCCTCCAGCGCGCGCAGGTTGCTCAGGTCCTCCAGCACCAGCAGCGTGCGCACGTCGGGCTGGTGCGGCTCCAGCGGCACCGCGTGGACGTTGTACTGGCCCTCCGACTCGAACAGGCGCAGCGGCTCGGCGTGCAGGCTGCGCACGCGGTTGTCCTGGCCCGCGGCGTTGACCAGCTCCTCCAGTCGCTGGATGACGGGCGCGTGGGCCTGGGGGAACGCCGCGGCGAGCGTGGCGCCCACCACGTCCTTCGGCATCCGCGAGCTGAGCGCCTGGTTGGCGGAGGTGATGCGGCCCGACGTGGACAGCGCCAGCACGCCCGTGGGGATGTGGTCGAGGATCTTCTGCGTCTTGTCGTGCAGGTGGGCCAGGCGGCTGGCGTGCCGCAGGCTCTCCTGGAGCGCCACCGCGCGGCTTCGCGCCAGCACCACGTACACGCCGAAGGCGATGAGGAACGACGAGAACAGGAAGGCCGCGAACGACAGCCGCAGCACCAGGCTCCGCTCGTGCGAGCGCAGCCCGCGCGTGGAGGACAGCGACGCCAGCGGCCACAGCGCGCCGTTCTTCATGCCCACCGGCGCGAAGCTCGCCACCACCTCCGCGTCGCCCAGCCCCAGCACCATCGCCTCGGCGCGGTCGATGACGAGCGAGCCCGCCTCACCCTCGCGCAGGCGCGAGGCCAGGAGCGCCAGCCCCGGCGTGTCCTGCGCTCCAGTTCCGAGCTGCTGGTAGCGGGCCGCCAGCATCGGCGCGCTCAGCGCGGTGGGCGTGCCGTGCGCGCCCAGGAGCAGGAGGTTCGTGTCGCTCTCCGCGGTGAGCAGCTTGAGCGGCGCGAAGAGGGGCTCGGCGTCCACCAGCACCACCACCGCGCCACCACCCCCCGGCGAGTCCTCCGGCAGCGCGGTGGCGAAGGCCCGCAGCCACCCGGACACATCCCCGCTCAACGGCGGCGAGGACGCGATGTGGCCCTCGGGCCCCTCGAGCGCGCTCTTCGCCGTGAGGGTCAGCGCCTGGGCGGGGTACTGCCGGGCGATGGACTCACCGGT
Organism: Myxococcus fulvus; assembly: GCF_900111765.1. The sequence continues at coordinate 618,201 of NZ_FOIB01000005.1, read as the reverse complement.
GCGCCGGTCCAACAGGCGCAGGCGCTCGTCGCCCTCGGGACCGAAGACGACGATGGCCTTGTACTGGCCCACGGCCTCCAGCAGCGCGCGCAGCTCCCGGCGGTGCTCCTCGGGCGAGCCCGGCTGGGAGAGCAGCTCGGCGGTGAAGCGCAGGTCCTCCCCCACGTCCTCCAGGGCCTCGGACACTCCGCGCGCGGCCTCGCGCAGCTGGGCCTGCCGCTCCCGGGCGAACTGGTCCACCAGCGCCTGCCTGTCCCGCTGGATGAAATACACGGCTCCGCCGATGACGCCGGTGAGCGCCGTGCACAACAACAGGACGGGCAGGAGGGAGAGGCGCATGGGGGCAGATAGCAACATCCCGCGCGGAAGAGGGGGATGTTGCCCGCCGGGCCGCCCCTGCTCCGGGGGCCCGGACGTCGTGTCGGTGCCCGGCTCGGGCGGCAACGGAGGACTCAGGGCCTCGAGGCCTGCTGGTTGAGCTTCTGTGACACCTCGCGGACCTTGCCCTGGATGAGGCGCAGGTTCGCGGGGCCCATCCGCAGCAGGTGCTTCTGCGCGGGCGTGAGCGCCTCCAGCGCCGGGTCCGCGTACACGTACAGCGCGCCCCGGGCCATCACCTCCACGTCGCCGTCGAGCACCGGCACCGCGAGCACCTGCTCGAAGGCGCGCTGGAGCGTGGACTCGAAGGAGCTGCCCGGCGGCGCGCTCTCCTGGTGGAGGCGCTCGGCCAGCCGCCGCACCTCGCGGTACGTGTCCACCAGCAGCGTCGAGTCCAGGCTGCCCACCACCCGGCCCACCGCGTCATGGCGGCCGTACGTCCGCTTCGCGATGTGCGTGCGCCCCTCGTGGGTGCGGACCTGGAAGTCACCGGACGGAGCCAGGAAGCCCACCACCGCGCGGGGACTCTCGCCGCTGGCCATGTTCGACACCACGGCGACGAAGCGGCGCAGCAGGTCCGCCTCGCGCAGCCACACCCCGAACTCGCGCTGGGACGAGGCCCCCGCCAGCCGCGAGCGCAGGAGTGCGTCGATTTCCGTCGCGGGAGGCAGCGGCGTGTCCGGGCCCCGGTCCAACGACCTGGGGGCCTGGGCGACGGGCAGCGGCGCGGCGGGCGTGTCCGGTGCGCCATGCAGCAGGCCGTGCCACACCCCAGCCCCCGCGAGCACCGCCGCCACCAGAATCACCAGGCCCCAACCCCAGAGCGCGCCACGCTCGAGCTTCCCCACCACATCACCGCCATTGCCGTCCATGAGTCCTCCGCTTCGGGACTCAGCGATTGCAGTGCGGATGCCAGCGAAGGGGACGTGGGGAGGGCGGCGAGGCCTCACTCGGGAGCGCGGGCTCCCGGGACCTCTGACGCGCCCGCTCGCAAGCTGCACGAGCATGGCGTTCCGCGCGTCCCCCTGGCGGATTGCGACAGGGGGGCACGCGGGACTCAGGCGCAGCTCAGGCGCGAGGACGCGACGCGCCCGCCGAACCATCCTCGGGAGGAGGCATGGCCGCCTCCGCCGTCACCTCCGCCCAGCGGATGTGGAACGTCGACGCCGTGCCGTCGAACTCCTCCGGCAGCACCACCACGCGGAAGCCACCACACAGCTCCACCGCCCGGGCCAGGAGCCCCGCGGAGAACGTGGGCAGGTCCGCCAGCACGTCGTTCATCCGCAGCTCCAGGAAAGTGGGGCTGCGCTCGACGATTTCGACCACACTGAAGTTGTTGCCGGCGCGAAAGCCCATCCCCGCCCGCAGCAGCATCCTCCGGGGACCGGCGAGCCGCACGACGCCCAGGAGCGCGCGACCGAAGAAGGTCCCGAAGTAGGCGTCCATGAAGCGCTCGCCCAGCGAGTAGTACGCGGCCTCGGCGGGAACTCCGCCGTAGACGTGACCCGCGGCGATGCGAAGGAACTCCTTCCATTGCTCCAGCGTGTAGGTCCGCTCCAGCTTCTGCTCGAGGTCCAGCCCCGCACGACGCAGGTGCTCGCGGCACGCGGGCGTGAGCCGGTTCTCGAGAGCGCGAAGGAAGAGCGCTTCCACGGTTTGCGTGAAAATCAGCTTCTCGGAAGAAGTCATAGGGTCACACCCTACACCGGTCGGCCCGTCGCATGCTCGCCCACAGGTGAATCGGCGTTCAGTGCCCCTGTCGGCGAGCGACAGCCCGACTGCTCGCCGGAAAAAAGCCGTGGACTGTCGCGGGGTTAGCGGCTGCTACGCGGTGCGGCGGCGGCGCGGAGCATCATCCCCCGGAGCCACCGGTGGGCCGGGTCGTCGTCGAAACGCTCGTGCCAGACCTGGAGGACGTCGAACGGAGCGAGCTCCACGGGGGGAGGGAGGATGCGGAGGTTGCCTGGCTCGACGAACAGCTCGGCGAGCCGGCGAGGGGCGGTGAGCACGTGGTTGGTGCGAGTCACCGCCAGCGCCGCGGTGAGGAAGTACGGCAGCCGCACGCCGATGCGTCGCGTGCGACCCAGCTTCTCCAGCGCGATGTCCACCGAGCCCACGCCCTCGCCGCGCGGGCTCATCAACACGTGTGGCAGCCGCAGGAATGTTTCCAGGTCCAACCGTTGCTTCACCACGGAGTTGTCGCGGCGCACGACGCAGACGAAGTGCTCGGTAAACAGTTTTTGCTGGCGCAGGACGGGGGACGGCTCCGGGTAGGCGCCGACGACCAGGTCCAGCTCGCCGCTCTCCAGCTGGGCCTCGATTTGGGGGATGACGAGGGGGCGCACCACCAGGTCCACCAGGGGGGCCTCGGTGTCCATCAGCTCCAGGAGGGACGGGAGCAGCGCGGAGGCGAAGTAGTCCGTCGTGGCGAGGATGAAGCGCCGCGAGGAGGCCTTGGGGTCGAAGACGGACTCGTTGCGCAGGGCGCGCTGGACCTCGAGCAGGCCGCGGTGCAGCGGCGCGGCGAGCTGCTCGGCGCGAGGCGTGCGCACCATCCCTCCACGGCCCCGGATGAGGAGCGCGTCCCCGAGCAGCTCGCGCAGCTGCCTGAGCGCGTGGCTCATCGCGGACTGGGTGATGCCCACGCGGGCCGCGGCGCGGGTGACGTTGCCTTCGGTGAGCAGGGCGTCGAGCGCCACCGCGAGGTTGAGGTTGATGTTCGCCAGGTCCAGGTCGGGCTTCGCGGGCGGGCTCGGCGCGGGGGTGCGGGGGGCACGGGGCCGTCTGGGGGCGCGGGCCTTGCGGCGGGCGGTATGCATGGCGCTCATGGGCATATGAGTAACATGCGGTCGCCTCATGGTGTGGCCGGGCGCATCTTTCGCCCATCTCGAAGTCACTGGAGCCGCCCATGAGCATCGTCATCAACACCCCGAATGGAAACATTGGCCGTCCCCTCGCGCACGCGCTGCTCGACGCGGGCCAGCAGCTCACGCTCATCAGCCGGGACGCGCGCAAGGTGGAGGACCTGGTCAAGCGCGGCGCGAAGGTGGTGGAGGGCTCCACGGATGACGCGGCGGTGCTGGACAAGGCCTTCGCGGGAGCGAGCGCCGTCTTCTGGCTGACGCCCCCGGCGACGCGGCCGGACTTCCTCGACTGGGCCGAGGCGACGGCGCGGGTGGCGGCGGGCAAGGCGAAGCAGCACGGCGTGAAGCGGGTGGTGGTGTTGTCGAGCATCGGCGCGCAGACGGGGCGGGGCACGGGCCCGGTGGGTGCGCTCCTGGCGGTGGAGGAGTCGTTCAAGGCCGCGGTCGCGGACGTCACCATCCTGCGTCCGGGCTACTTCATGGAGAACCTGCTGCAGTCGCTGCCGACGCTGGCGAGCGCGGGCTCGTTGTTCGTGCCCATCCCCCTGACGCGCGCGCTGCCCATGGTGGCGGTGGCGGACATCGCGCGCAAGGCAGCGGACGTGCTGCTGGACGCGGGCTGGAAGGGCTCTCGCATCATCGGCGTCCACGGCCCCGCGCACCTGTCGTACGCGGACGTGGCGCGCATCCTCACGGAGGTGTCCGGCAAGCCGGTGAGCGCCGTGCAGATCTCCATCGACGACTTCCGCAAGGCGATGATGGGGTACGGCCTGCCGGACTTCCTGGTGGGGCTGCTGGCGGAGATGTACCAGGCCGTGGGCGAGGGCCGGATGGACCCCGCCGAGCCCCGCAGCGCGGAGACCACCACGTCCACGACGCTGGCGCAGTGGGCGAAGGCGGTGCTGGTGCCCGCGGTGGAGCAGGCGCGCGCGGCGGCGTAGGTCAGGGGTGGAGGCGCCCTCCCATGCAGGGCGCTTCGTCCTGTGCTGTCAAAGGCTGCCATCTTTTCGATGAAGTGATTGGCGTGGCCGCGGAAGCACATGGCGCCCGTGAGGAAGCCTCACGCCGGGTGGAAGTGTAGACACGCTGCGACTGTCTTGGCCCGCTGGACCGTGTCTGCTCACGGCGCCAGGGATGCGCCCTTCCACTCGAGGTTCTCCATGTGTTCATTGCGCCGTCTCACGGCCATGTTGCTCCTGTTGCTTGCGTTCGGCTGTGGTCAAGACGGTCTCCCTGAAAACGAAGCCGAGCCGCTCGCCGCGCGAGCCGACCCGGCCGTCCGGGGCGACTGGACGATCCAGAATGCGTGCGGCAACGCGGGCACCACTCCGCAGATCTTCACCAATACGCTGATGAGCCCGCCGGCCCTGAACATGGGCGGCGGCGCGCCCGCGAACTGGAATCCCGAGAGTGGCCGCATCCGCCGCGGAGGCATCGAATACGTCTCCGCCAATGGCCTCCGCTTCGAGCTCATCACCGACAGGTGCACGTACATCAAGGAGGTCAAGGTCGGCTCTCGCGTCCTGACGTCGACGTATACGGATGGCTATTGGTATTCCGCCACGGACGCCTCGTACCAGCCCGCGGACCCCAGCCGTTACGGCTACAACTTGTGGATCTTCTTCCCCTATCTGGGAGACGGCTCCACGAACCAGGTGACCATCACCGTAGGGCGCACCTTCGGCAGCGGTGTCGCGACGTACAGCTTCCCGATGGTGCAGGTGGATACCGTCGAGGCGAGCTACGCCTCCGCGCCCATGGGGTTCTCGCGGGCCGAGCTGTGGAACATGTTCGGCAAGGCGCTCTACGAGAAGTTCAATCGCGAGACGAACTCGACCGTCATCACGTCGACGGATGGCTCCATGCGCCGCATCTACGACTATGACCCGAGCAGCCTCCAGCTCTCCGTCACCTCGAATGGCGTGGGCTTCTCGTTCAAGTTCAAGACGGACATCAACAACTGGTGCGACCCGACGATTCGGGCCTATGGCACGTTCAAGCTGAAGGCGGATTTCTCGGGCATCTCGGTGGATTGGGTGACGGCGCCCCAGGCGAGCCTCGATTGGCCGTTCCTCTGCAACGCGGTGCAGGTCGTCCCCATCCTCGGCCTCATCCCCAACCTCATCTACGACATCGTCGAGAGCGAGGCGGCGGGCAGCATGAGCTCCACCATCGAGAATTCCATCATCGCGTCGCTGCCGGGGACGGGCTCCGTGCAGCTGTTCCTCGATGGCTCGACGACGCGCACCAACGAGTTGCTCGTCAACCTCAAGCTGCCGGCGCCCTCCATCAAGATCAACGTCCCGTACGACGCGTTCGACATGACCCGGAGCGCGACGCTCTTCCCCTCGGGCGAGAACCTGACGCTGCTCGCGAGCGGCCTGGGTGTGAACGACTACGTCGCCGGTGTGACGCCCCAGACGACGCTCTACTCGGGGCCTGGTGGCGTTCCGCGCTACGGCTCCACCACGTGGCCGAATCCGCAGACGTTGAGCCGTGCGTCCAATCCCGTCTGGTATGGCCAGCCCATCGCCCGCTTGCTGGCGCGCACGTGGCCGACGGCGCTCTCCACGTCGACGTACCAGTACACGTCGGGCTGCACGTTCAAGGCGCACAACATGTTCGGCAATGCGTCGGTGCGCTTCGGTGTCAATGACACGGCCACGGATGCGCAGCGCCTTCGCGGCGTCTTCGGCGCCGCCCCGGGCTACTCGCTGCGCGTCGTCTTCTTGAACGAGTTCAACCCCACGACCGGGGATGGTGCTTCCCGCTGTGGGTCCATGACGTCCGGCCCCGTCGTGTCTTCGGATTTGTCCGTCCTGGCGAATCCGTAGGGCGGGCCGCCCCGTACGAGGTGGCCCACCGGTCTCCCGCGGACCTGACCGTCTCGCCCTGAGTGACGCCTCCGCGAGCGGCAGCGTCCGGTTGTCCGGGCCCTGCCGCTCGTGGATGCCGGAGTCAGCGCGGCTGCCACTTCTGGGTGGCGGCGCCGATGCACTCCCAGATCTGCAGGCGCGCGCCGTTGCCGCCGCTCGAGCTCTCCACCGTCACGCACTTCTGGGTCAGCCGATTGACCAGCTCGCCAGCGTCGCTGAAGGAAAACTTCTGCGCGTCCGAGCCGTTGCAGTCCCAGAGCTGGAGGGGCGTGCCGCTCGTCGAGGAGCTCCAGGTGACATCCATGCACTTGCCGAAGGCGCGCAACGAGCCGTCGGCGAGGAAGCTCCACTTCTGCGCGTCCGTGCTGTTGCAGGTCCAGAGCTGGAGCGGCGTCCCATTGGCCGTGCTGGAGTAGGCCACGTCGATGCAACTGCCCTGGAGCCCGACGATTTCACTCGCGCCCTGGGTGGTGAGCGACAGGCCGTAGGCGGAGAGAATCTCGTTCACCGGCTGGAAGAGCACGTGGCCGCCGGTGGCGGCGCAGGTGCCCGAGCCGCCCGAGACCACGCCCTGCGCCTGGTTGCCCCAGAGCACCGGGCCCCCCGAGTCGCCGTGCTCCGCGCACATCCTGGTGAACGTGAGTCCGTACACGGGGCCTTCGGCGTAGTTGGCGGTGAAGTTCTTCGACGTGATGGTTCCGCAGTGCCACCCGCTGCTGGAGCCCGAGCGACAGACGGACGTGTTGAGGCCCGCCTCGGCGGAGCCGGCGACAGGGACGTTGGCCCACGCGTAGTTGTAGACCCACGGCCGTGGAATCCAGTCCCAGCTCACCTGCACCCAGCCGTAGTCATTGATTGGGAAGGACGAGCCGCGCACGATGCCTTGAATCACGCCGTTGTTGCCCAGCGTGAAGGAGTTCACTGCGGCGCAGTGGCCCGCGGTGATAAAGCCTCCGTCCACGGCGAAGCCGATGGTGCAGCGAGTGCTGACGCTGTTGATGTAATAGGCATCACCGCCTCGTACGTCATACCGGGGCCGGAATGGCTCGCGGGAGATGACCACCCGCACGGCGCCGTCCCTCACTCCACTCTCCGCGATGAAGCGCTCGGCGTTCACCGCCGCCGTGTCCTGGGCGAGCACCACGACGCTGTTGGTGGGGAGGTCCACGTACCAGCCATGGATGTCCTTGCTGACCACGTCCGCGCCCCGGTCCAGCGACTCCTTCAGCGCGTCCAGCTCCCGCTCCGTGCGCCTCACCCAGCGAGGCTCCGCGCCTGCCCGACGCACGGCCTGCTCGCCCGCGGCGGTGGTGACGCCGACAATGAGCCGGTCTGCCGTCTCGCTCAGCCACGCGCCGGCGAAGGAGTCACCCAGCTCACCGCGCAGCGTCCGCTCCGTACGCGCGGCGAAGGCCTCGTTCTCCAGTCGATCACGCACCTGCTCGGCGGTCAGCCCCAGGTCCCGCTGCATCGCGGTGAGCACTTCGGCGGAGACATCCTCGGCCTTTGCGAGCGCGGAGGTGGAAAGGACCAGGGTGGTGAATAGCCCTGTCGCGGCCCAGAGCACATGCTGTCTTCGGTTCATGAGTCATCCTTTGTAATGGCAACGGCGCACACGGGCCTGACGGCCTGCGGCGCCTCCAGACGGCCGCTCGACAATGACTACCGAGGACGAATGGGATGGCCATCGGATGCGAGATGGAGGTTCCTCGTCAATCAACCCAGACATCGTGCGCGAAGCGGGGAGCAGCACCGGCCTTCGCTACCTGGGGTTGGCGACATCACGGACTCATGGTCGAGAGGGACCCTCTCGACTTCCAGTCGGTGCTCTTTCGATTCGCGATGATGTGTTTTGGGATCGCCTCAACCAATCACGTCCGTGGCTTGCCGCCGGCATCGGTGGTGTCGGAAGTGAACCGCTGCCTGTTATTGTTGGGAGGGGTGGGGCGATCCGCACCTCGGACCGAGCCACGCTTCACCCATGTCGAGGATGCTCATGGCGACCCAGCCTCCGCGATGTCTCCACGCGGGAGCGGGGCGCTGGACGATGGCGAATCGGTGCGCGGCGCGGCCCACGCCCCCGCTGACGCACCTCGGTGAAAGGAGGCGTCCGCATGTTCCCGACACTTCACACTTCTTCATCTGAGCGTCATCTCTGTTCATCCTCGGGACGGCGCGGAGGGGGAGAATGTGCTCTCGGTTGGATGTCGTGTGTGGAGAGCGCAATGGCTTCGGGGCAGGGAATCATCGGCGGATTGTTGGGGCGGTTGTTCTTCCGGGAGGCGACGGTGGAGCGCGTCCGCGAGGTGTCACCGCACTTCCGCTGGGTGGAGTGGGTGGGGGACGGACTGCGGGACGTGGCCTGGAGCCCAGGCGACAAGGTGCAGGTCTACCTCCCGGGCGAGGGCATGCGGACATACACACCGCTGGGCTGGGACGCGGCGCTCGGGGCCACGCGCTTCCTCGTCTATCTCCACGGTGACGGCCCTGGCGCGGCGTGGGGACGCGCCATCAAGCCAGGGGACCGCTGCCAGTTCTTCGGGCCACGAGGCTCCATCGACCTGAAGTCCCTGCGCGGCCCCGTGGTGCTCTTCGGCGACGAGACGTCCTTCGCCGTCGCGCACACGCTGCGCAACCTCCGGGTGAGCACGGCCGACGTCGAATACGTGTTCGAGGTCTCCTCTCGCGCCGAGTCGGAGTCCGTGCTCACGGAGCTGGGACTCCCCGGGGCCGCGGTGGTGGAGCGACAGGCGGCGGACGCGCACGCGAAGGAGGTGGCGTCGCGGGTGCGCGCGGCGCTGGAGCGCAGACCTGGCGCTCAGCTCGTCCTGACCGGCCGCGCCCGCTCCATCCAGGCCCTGCGAGCCACGCTGCGCGAAAGTGGCGCGCCCCACGCGGGACAGAAGGTGAAGGCCTACTGGGCCGACGGCAAGCGCGGCCTCGACTGAGGCTCACAGGGGGCTCCCTTCACGCCGGGGCGGATGACGGGTGCCACACGCTTCTCATGCAAGAGCCTTGCGTGGGGACCCGCGTCGCGTGAGACACGGGGCCATGGACCCGCGCGCCCCAGGCTCCCGGAAGTCGGACCCTTCCTACGACGTGCTGCACCAGCAGCAGCGCACACGTCAGCCCCTGGATGTCCTCTTCAAGCCCCGCAGCGTCGCGGTGGTGGGGGCCAGCGAGCGGCCGGGGAGCGTGGGTCGCACCGTCCTCTGGAACCTCATCAGCAACCCGTTCGGCGGCACCGTCTATCCCATCAATCCCAAGCGCCCCAACGTGCTGGGCATCCGCGCCTGGCCGTCCCTGCGCGCGCTGCCGGAGCCGGTGGACCTGGCCGTCGTCGTCACGCCCGCGGCCGCCGTGCCCGACGTCATCCGTGAATGCGCGGAGGTGGGCGTCCAGGGCGCCATCATCATCTCCGCGGGCTTCAAGGAAACAGGCCCCGAGGGCGCGGCCCTGGAGCAGGAGGTGCTCCAGATTGCGCGGGCCGCCGGCATCCGCATCATCGGCCCCAACTGCCTGGGCGTGATGCGTCCCCCCACGGGCTTCAACGCCACCTTCGCCGGCTCCATGGCCCGGCCGGGCAACGTGGCTTTCATCAGCCAGAGCGGCGCGCTCCTCACGGCCATTCTCGACTGGAGCCTGCGCGAGTCGGTGGGCTTCAGCGCCTTCGTCTCCGTGGGCTCCATGCTGGACGTGGGCTGGGGCGACCTCATCGACTACCTGGCCGATGACCCGATGACGCGCTCCATCCTCATCTACATGGAGTCCATCGGCGACGCGCGAGCCTTCCTCTCCGCCGCGCGCGAGGTCGCGCTCACCAAGCCCATCATCGTCATCAAGGCGGGGCGCACGGCGCAGGCCGCGCAGGCCGCCGCGTCCCACACCGGCACGCTCACGGGCAGCGACGAGGTGCTCACCGCCGCGTTCCGCCGCTCCGGCGTGCTGCGCGTGGAGTCCATCTCCGACCTCTTCTACATGGCGGAGACGCTCGCCCGGCAGCCCAGGCCCTCGGGCCGCCGCCTCACGGTGCTCACCAACGCGGGAGGCCCCGGAGTCCTCGCCACCGATGCGCTCGTGGCCGGCGGAGGTGAGCTGGCGGTGCTCGGAGACGACACGCTCGCCGCGCTGAACACCTTCCTGCCGCCCCAGTGGAGTCATGCGAACCCGGTGGACGTGCTGGGAGACGCGGACCCGGAGCGCTACGCACGGGCGCTCGAGGTGGCGGGCAAGGACCCGAACAGCGACGGCCTGCTGGTCATCCTCACGCCGCAGGACATGACGGAGCCCACGCAGACGGCGGACCGGCTCAAGCCCTACGCGAAGCTCGGACACAAGCCCGTGCTGGCGAGCTGGATGGGAGGCTCCGAGGTCGCCGCCGGTGAGCGCATCCTCAACGACGCGGGCATCCCCACCTTCGGCTATCCCGACACGGCCGCGCGCATCTTCAATTACATGTGGCGCTACGCGTACAACCTCGCGGGCCTCTACGAGACGCCCACGCTCACCGAGGAGGCCGCGGGCCGTCGCGACGTGGCGCGAGGACTCGTGGACGCGGCACGCGCCCAGGGCCGCACGCTCCTGACGGAGTACGAGTCCAAGCAGTTGCTCGCCGCCTACGGCATCCCCACGGTGGAGACCCGCCTCGCCACGACCGAGGACGGCGCGGTGGCCGAGGCCCAGTCCCTGGGCTTCCCCGTGGTGCTCAAGCTCCACTCCTATTCGGTGACGCACAAGACGGACGTCGGGGGCGTGCGGCTGGACCTGCGGGACGTGGACGCCGTGCGCGCGGCGTTCCGAGGCATCCGCGAGAGACTGGCGGAGCTGGGACAAGGAGACGCGTTCGCGGGCGTCACCGTGCAGCCCATGGTGCGACGCGGCGGCTACGAGCTCATCGTGGGCAGCAGCCTGGACCCGCAGTTCGGCCCGGTGCTCTTGTTCGGCGCGGGCGGGACGCTGGTGGAGGTGTTCAAGGACCGGGGGCTGGGCTTCCCGCCGCTCAACACCACGCTCGCGCGGAGGATGATGGAGCAGACGCGCATCCTCCAGGCGCTCAAGGGCGTGCGCGGGGCGAAGCCCGTGGACCTGGCGGAGCTGGAGAGGCTGCTCGTGCGCTTCGGGCAGCTCGTGGTGGAGCAGCGCTGGGTGAAGGAGGTGGACATCAATCCGCTGCTCGCCTCACCGGAGCGGCTGCTCGCGCTGGATGCGCGCGTGGTGCTGCATCCCCCGTCCGTGACGGAGGCCGAGCTGCCCCGGCTGGTCATCGAGCCGTATCCGCAGCAATACGTGGCGCCCTTCCGGATGAAGAGTGGCGAGGAGCTGATGCTGCGCCCCATCCGTCCCGAGGACGAGCCGGCGATGGCGCGCTTCCACAAGACGCTCTCCGAGCAGACGGTGTTCCTGCGCTACGCGGGGCTGATGCAGCTGAGCACACGCGTGGCGCACGAGCGCCTGGCGCGCATCTGCTTCAACGACTACGCGCGGGAGCTGGCGCTGGTGGCCGAGCGAAAGGGTGGGGAGCTGTTGGGGGTGGGGCGCCTGACGCGCCTGCGAGGCACGGAGGACGCGGAGTACGCCATCCTCATCAGCGACGAGGTGCAGCACCAGGGATTGGGGACGGAGATGCTGCGCCGGCTGGTGGAGGTGGGCCGCGCGTGGGGCGTGCGGCGCATCGTCGCGGACATCCTCGCGGGCAACCGGGCCATGCAGAACGTCAGCAAGCAGCTCGGGTTCTCCATCCTGCCGCACGAGGAGCTGGCCCCGGACATGGTCAAAGCAGTGAAGGTGCTTTGATTCACATCCGGGGCCGGTACTGCCTCGGGCTCAGCGGGCCTCGAGCTCCAACTCGAGGTCGAAGGTCACGTCGCTCGACTCCGCGTTGGCCTGCTTCACCATCACCGCGATGATGTTCTCCCCTTCGACGAAGACGGAGCCGTCGAAGCTGAAGGTGCTGAGGACCGCGTCCTTCACCACGCCGCTGGCGAAGGCGCCGTGCTCCACGCCGTTGTCCATGAAGCGCGAGAAGACGAGCCGCCCGTTCACCCAGACGGCCACGCCGTCATCGTGGAGCACCTGGAGGTGCGCGGTGCGGATGGCCTCGTCCAGGGTGAGCTTCTTTCGGAAGTACACGCTGGGCTGCACGGGGTTCGTCTTGGTGAGCACCGTGTGCTCGTCACCGTCGCCATAGCCGAGCCGGCCGGGGCCCTGCCGCCACGCGCTGTCGTTGAAGCCCGGCGAGGTCCACTGCGCGCCGGGGCTCACGTTGCGGTCGTCGAGCTTCCAGTACTCACCGAAGGTGATGGCCTTGAACCGGGGCGTGGCGGTGATGGTGAACGGCAGGTCCGTCTTGTCCTCGATGTCCGGCCGGGCGGCGTCCTTGATGCGCAGCACGCCCTGGGACGTCTCCATGCGCGGCACCTTCCACTCGTAGAAGCCGATGTTCGACACGCCTGTCTCCACGGTGCTCCAGCTGGCGCCGTCGTCCTGGGAGAACTGCACGTCGACGGTGTCGACGCCCGCGCCGTGCGTCATCCACTGCACCGTCTGCAACTGGCCCGGGCGCAGCGTCTCGCCGCCGTTGGGGCTCTCCAGGAAGAGGGCGTCGTGCTGCATGCCGTCCGTCGTCACCTTCAGCTCCAAGTCAAAGGACAAGTCGCTCGAGGTGCCGTTCGCCTGCTTCACCATGACGGCCAGCGTGTTCTCACCCATCTCGAAGCGCATGCCGGGGATGGTCGTCTGGCTCAGGTGGTTGTCGGGGCTGGCGCCCTGGGCGTAGGCCGCGTGGGCGGGGTTGGGAATCAGGCTGTTGAACACCTGGGTGCCGTTGAGGAACACCGCCACGCCGTCATCGTGGAGCACCTTGAGCGTGGCCTGCTCCACCATGCCGTGCAGGGTGAACTTCTTGCGGAAGTACACCGTGGGCTGTGCGGGCGTCTTCTTCGTCAGCACCGTCCGCTCGTCCGCCTCGCCATAGCCGAGCTGCGCCAGGCCCTTCTTCCACGCGGTGTCGTTGAACGTCGCGGCCTTCCACGTCGGGCCCGGGTCGACGTTGCGGTCGTCGTACTTCCACTCGGCGCCGAAGGCCACGGCGGTGAAGCCCGTGTTCGGCGGCGGGTCCGTGGGCGGCGGCGTGGTGCCGTCCCCGCCGATGCGGATGATCTTCGCGACGGACGGCACCTTGCGCCCGTTGAGCAGGAACAGCATGTAGTGCCCGGGCGGCGCCACGTTGGGGTTGGGGGGCGCGACGACGTTGAGCCCGCCGCCGCTCGCGGTGAAGCGCAGCTTCATGAAGCGCTGGTTCTCGTCGAACGCGTGCGTGACGGAGCCCAGGCGCACCCAGGACGCCATGGTGATGTTGGCCGCGTCCGGCGTGTTGACGCGGAAGGTCTCCCCATAGCTGATGGCCGCGGGCGCCGAGGAGATGGTGGGACGCGGGCCCTTGAAGAGATACGGCGGCGAGTACACCTGCATCGTCTTCACGTTGCGGCTGCCGGCGGACAACAGGCGCCCGTCCGGCAGGAGCACCGTGGTGGAGTGGTAGCCGCGATAGGTCCCCAGCGGGGCGAGCAGCGACCAGGTCTCCGTGACGGGGTCCCACAGCTCCGTCTCCAGCCGGGGGTAGTTGGGGTTGTCCGTGCCGGGGCCGCCGTGGCCGCCGGTGACGAGCACCGTCCCGTCCGGGAGCACGGTGCTGTTGTGCTGGCGGCGCACGTAGCGCATGGGGGCGATGGGGCGCCACGCGGGCTTGGTGACGTTGAGGTCCAGCACCTCCACGTTGTTGGTGGGCGGGTTGTCGCCGCCGGTGATGAGCACCTTGCCCGCGTCGTACATCACCGCGCTGCCGTAGTTGCGGCTGGCGGTGTAGGTCGTGCGCGGGCCGCTGGTCCACGCGCCCACGCCGTCCGTGTCCAGGTAGCGCGAGGGCCGCCAGTAGCCGGCCATGAGCGCCTTGCCCGAGGGCATGACGAACATCCACGGGTAGTACATGAGCTCCAGGCTCGCGCCGGTGAGCGTCCTCCAGGAGCCCTTCGACGTCTGCCACACCTGGGGAATCAGGTTCTTGGTGCGGTCCTCCTTGGCGCCGCCAATCACCAGCATGTCGCCGTTGGGCAGGGTGGTGACGGTGGGGTACCAGCGGCCCGCGTTCATGTTGGGCAGCCGCGTCCAGGTGAGCTTGAAGGGGTCGAAGATGGCGGCGTACGGCAGGCCCGAGTCATCCGCGATGTGGCCGCCGGCGATGAAGAGCCGGCCGTCCGCCATGAAGGCGTGGCCCGAGCAGAAGATGTTGAAGCCCGCCTTGGGCAGGGGGGTGAGCGCGTCGGTGGCGGGGTCCCAGAGGTAGGGATTGTCGCCGTCCGCGAACTCGGAGAAGAACATCACCTTCCCGGTGGGCAGCACGTGGGTGTGGACGGCGGAGTAGGGCCATCTCTTGACGGGCGTCCATTGGCCGACGACGGCCGGGTTCGTGGACTGCGCCTGGGCGACCGCGACCGAAACCCAGACGGAAAGCAAGGCGAGACGCCATCGATGGAACATCATGCTGCCCCTTTGTTGGCCGGAGGTCGCGCAACGGTAGGCATGCGCCCGGGCGGCCACATCGTTCCGGCGTGCGTGGCCAATGACGCGCGGTGGACCGTGCCATGGGCCCCTCGTCGGGACTCGTACGGGGGGCGCCCCGGGATTTCACAGCGGACGGGAGGCGGGGGCTGCTCTAGAGTCCGGCGGTGATGGCCACCCCTGAACCCCAAGCGCCGCTCGCAGCCCTGCTCCCGAAGAAGGGAGAGCCCGCGCTCGACCCGGACAGCATCCTGGACCGCTTCGTCGGCTATGTCGCATCGAACGGGCTCAGCCTCTACCCCGCCCAGGAGGAAGCCATCCTGGAGCTGCTCGCGGGCAAGCACCTGTTCCTCAAGACGCCCACCGGCTCCGGCAAGTCGCTGGTGGCCACCGCCCTCCACTTCAAGGCCATGGCCGAGGGCAAGGTCTCCTTCTACACGTGCCCCATCAAGGCGCTGGTGAACGAGAAGTTCTTCGCGCTGTGTGACGCCTTCGGCGCGGAGAACGTGGGCATGCTCACCGGCGACGCGAGCATCAACCGCGACGCGCCCATCATCTGCTGCACCGCCGAAATCCTCTCCAACCTCGCGCTGCGCGACGCGGGGGCGAAGGTGGACTACGTCGTCATGGACGAGTTCCACTACTACTCGGACCGCGACCGGGGCGTGGCGTGGCAGATTCCGCTCATCGCGCTGCCGCAGGCGACGTTCCTCTTGATGTCGGCGACGCTGGGTCCCACGCACATCATCGAGGAGAGCCTGCAGCGGCTCACCGGCCGCGAGGTCGCCACGGTGAGAAGCGCGCAGCGCCCGGTGCCTCTGGACTTCGACTACCGCGAGTCCGCGCTGCACGAGACGATTGAAGACCTCATCGCGCGCAAGAAGTACCCCATCTACCTGGTGAACTTCACCCAGCGCGCCGCCGCCGAGCAGGCGCAGAACCTCATGAGCGTGGACTTCTCCACCAAGGAGGAGAAGGAGGCCATCCGGCTGGCGCTGATGGACGCGCCCTTCGACACGCCCTACGGCAAGGACTTCCAGCGCTTCCTTCGCCACGGCATCGGCATGCACCACGCGGGGCTCCTGCCGAAGTACCGGCTCCTGGTGGAGAAGCTGGCGCAGGGCGGGCACCTGAAGGTCATCAGCGGCACGGACACGCTGGGCGTGGGCGTGAACATCCCCATCCGCACGGTGCTCTTCACGCAGCTGTTCAAGTTCAACGGCGAGAAGCTCTCGACGCTGAGCGTGCGCGACTTCCAGCAGATTTCCGGACGCGCGGGCCGCAAGGGCTTCGACAACGAGGGCAGCGTCGTCGCGCAGGCGCCCGAGTACGTCGTGGAGAACATCAAGCAGGCGGCGAAGGAGGCGGCGGGCAAGAAGAAGGCGCCCAAGCAGAAGCCGCCGCAGAAGAACTTCGTGCAGTACGACAAGAGCACCTTCGAGCGGCTGCAGACGGGCATGCCGGAGCCGCTGGAGTCACGCTTCGCGGTGTCGCACGGAATGATTCTGAACCTGCTCCAGAGCGACCATGTCCGGGGCACGGGGGGCTACCACCGGCTGGTGCAGCTCATCCAGCGCTGCCACGACTCGGACTTCCTGAAGCGCAGGCACCTGAAGGAGGCGGCGCGGGACTTCCGTACGCTGCGCGGCGCGGGAATCGTGGAGGTGCTGCGAGGGGAGGGCGGCTCGGGGGCCTCGGTGAAGGTGGCGCAGGAGCTCCAGCACGACTTCAGCCTCAACCACACGCTGTCGTTGTACCTGCTGGAGACGCTGGAGTTGCTGGACCCGACCACGGAGACGTACGCGCTCGACGTGGTGACGCTGGTGGAGTCCATCCTGGAGAACCCGGAGGTGGTGCTCTACGCGCAGCTGCACCAGCTCAAGGGCGAGAAGATTCAAGAGATGAAGGCGCAGGGCGTCGAGTACGACGACCGCATGGAGCAGTTGGAGAAGCTGGAGTGGCCCAAGCCGAACCGGGACTTCATCTACGGCACGTTCAACGCCTTCGCGCGCAAGCACCCGTGGGTGGGTGAGGAGAACATCCGTCCCAAGGCGGTGGTGCGGGACATGTTCGAGCGCTTCATGTCCTTCCACGACTACGTGCGCGAGTACGGGCTGCAGCGCAGCGAGGGTGTGCTGCTGCGCTACGTCAGCGACGTGTACAAGACGCTGGCGCAGACGGTGCCGGAGCGCTTCCGCACGGAGGAGGTGGAGGACATCATCGACCACCTGCGCGCGACGATTCGTCAGGTGGATTCGAGCCTGGTGGACGAGTGGGAGCGCATGCGCAACCCGGACGCCGTGGTCGAGGCGAAGCCGGCGGTGGAGCTCAAGCCGAAGGAGCTCACCGAGGACCCGCGCGCCTTCGCGGCCCGCGTGCGCGAGGAACTGCACCGGCTGCTGCGCGCGCTGGGGCAGAAGCGCTACACGGACGCGCTGACGCTCTTGGACAATCCGCTGGGCGAGTGGACGGCGCCGAAGCTCGAGCAGGCGATGGTGCCGTACCACGAGGAGCACAAGGTGGTGGTGCTCACGCCGCAGGCGCGCAAGCCGGCCAACACGTTCCTGAAGGAGACGGGGCCCCGGCTCTGGGAGGTGCAGCAGCGCATCATGGACCCCGAGGGACATGGGGACTGGATGATCGACTGCGAGATTGATTTGCGTGACCGGCGGCTGGACGAGGGCGCCATCCTCATCCTGCGGCGAATCGGGCCGTAGGCTTCAGCCCTGGGGGCCGGGCTTCACGGGCTCGGCCTGGGCGTGCTCGGTGGGGACGGGGGTGACCTCGCCGTCGCCGAGGACGGACTCCTCGACGTCGAAGTCGCCCTTGCCGTCGGGGACGAGGACCATCTTCCAGTCGAAGGTGGAGAGGATGATGCGGTCGGCGTCGCACTGGACTTCGACCGTGGTGTCCTCGACGGTCCACGAGCCGACCCAGACCGTCGTCTTGTCGACGCACTCGGTGTCGCCGCACTCCTCGGTGGACGCGACCCAGAGGCGGCCCTCGGGCGCGGAGGCGCAGGCGACGGGCTCGACGTGGCGCAGGCGCGGCGGGGCCATCTCGTCGGGGGCGCCGGAGAAGAGCTCCTCGGGCGACGGTGGAGTGAGGCTCGGCTCCAGAGTGGTCATGTCTGGCTGCTCGGTGGGCTCAGCGAGCGTCGTCGACCGCGCGAGCGCTCCGGACGCGGCCAGCGAGCCGCACATCACCGCCACCTTCCACCACCCTGTCGTCCACATGACCCTTCACTCCTGTGCGGCACCGTGGGCCGCGTCGTGTGCACAGGGGTTGTGCAAGGCGCGGACCGGGCTCGGGTGCGGTCGATGGGCCACAGGGCGAGGAGTGTGCTCACGCGAGACATGTGGACCGTGCTCGGCCTGAGCCGTCCGCTCGAGGCGAGGTCATGGGTGGTGCACCCCGCCAGTCGTCCGTGCTGGGGCTGAAGCTTTGTTCGCGCACGGCGAGCCCGGGGCATGTCTGGGCGGACTGAAGGTGCCGTGGTGGTGGGGCAGCGCTCCGACCCTCAGGTC